>NZ_JBXWRT010000011.1:0-135895 GCF_059613045.1 Ruegeria sp. BHSC037 | reverse complement strand
AGGCCGAAAAGTTGGTGGAAAACGGCGTGCGCGAACTGCTGGTCATCAGCCAGGACACCTCGGCCTATGGGCTGGACCGCAAATATGACGTGAACCCGTGGAAAGATCGCGAGGTGCGCAGCCACATCACCGACCTCGCGCGCGAGCTGGGCCAAATGGATGCTTGGGTTCGGCTGCACTACGTCTATCCCTATCCGCACGTGCGCGAGCTGATCCCGTTGATGGCGGATGCGGGCTGCAACCTGCTGCCCTATCTCGACATTCCCTTCCAGCACGCCCACCCGGACGTTCTGAAACGCATGGCGCGCCCCGCGGCCGCGGCGAAGACACTGGACGAGATCGCCGCCTGGCGCGAGATCTGCCCCGACATCACCCTGCGTTCGACCTTCATCGTGGGCTACCCGGGCGAGACCGAGGCCGAGTTCCAGACCCTGCTCGACTGGATGGACGAGGCGCAGCTGGATCGTGTGGGCTGCTTCAAATACGAAAACGTCGACGGGGCGCGCTCGAACGACCTGCCCGATCATGTCCCCGAAGAGGTCAAACAGGAGCGTTGGGAACGCTTCATGGAAAAGGCGCAGGCGATCTCCGAGGCGAAACTGGCCGCCAAGGTGGGCCAGACGATCGAGGTGATCGTGGATCAGGTGGACGAGGACGCCGCCATCTGTCGCACCAAGGCCGACGCGCCGGAGATCGACGGGAACCTGTTCATCGACGAAGGTTTCGAGGCGCTTCGTCCTGGCGACATCGTCCCGGTTCAAGTGGACGAAGCCGGTGAATACGACCTGTGGGGTAAGTTGCTGCGCTGAGGCACAGCCCACGAAAAACGGGCGGCCCAAGAGGCACCGCCCGCGAAAGTCAAAATTGGTAAAGCCTTACTGGCTGACCGGGTTGCAGACGGTCTGACCTGCTTCGGTTGTTGCCAGTTCATATCCGGCCGAGCAGCTGGGCGTTCCGTATTTATCATAGTCGGGCTGGATGTAGACCGGAGCGGGTTCTTCCTGCTGACCGCAGGCGGTCAGGATCAAGCCAAATGCGGCTGCGGCAGCGAATTTCAGTTTCATGTCCATCAATCCTTCAATACTTTTCTGATATTGCCCAACTTTTCGGGGCCGCGCCCAGAATACGGCCAATATGGCCGCGTGGCAACATTTTGGATCACACGGTCGTGAACCAGGGCAAAACCATGCCGTGTGCCCCCTTTTTAGCCTAAGCAAAGGCAGTCCGTCAGGTTACAATGCAACCCGAACCAATTGATGATTTTTCGCTGAAAGGACAAGCAAAATGGCTGAACCACCGATAATCGCCCGCAAGGCCCCCTATCCAGTCGAGGTGATCGAAGGAAAAACCTATTTCTGGTGCCGGTGCGGGAGATCCAAGCGTCAGCCACTTTGTGACGGTTCACATAAGGGCACCGGAATCGAACCCGTCTCATACAAGGCTGAAGCGACGCGGAAAGTCTTTTTTTGTGGATGCAAGCAAACCCAAAACCCTCCGATTTGCGACGGCACGCATTCCCGGCTCTAGCCGCTCAGCGCAATTGCCTCAGAGCATCCGCAATCGCGCAACAAGGCGGCTCGGGCGTCATTTCGGCCTGTTGCTCGGCCAGCCACAGGACACAGCCTTTGCTGCAGTCGGCCGCCCTGCATCGGGTAACGATCTCGGCATAAGCCTGGTGGCTCAGACGCCCGTCGGCCATGGCTTCAGTCAGCGAAACCCCCATGCGACGGGCAACCGAGCGGGCAAGCCAGAAGTGTTTTTCGATATCTCCCAGATGTATGTGCCGCATCACAACTCCTGACCCGTCTCTGCACGAATTCGATGAAACAGCCCGAGATTCGGGCATGCGAAAGGTACCCGCGCACCGATCTTCGCGCCTGACAGCCAATCTCGGCATATCTCTGCCCGCCCACAACCGCGGCAGCGCCGAACTGCTTGTGCCCAGTCCTGCTGCGTCAGACCACCCGAACGGTAGGCAACGAGCAGATCCGTGCGGGTGATGCGCCCCATTTTCAGCACAAGGCGCAGATGGCGCGCGGTGTCGCCCAGCACCTTCATGACTGCCCCCGTGAAGTCCGGCTCAAACGGCCAAGCATCTCGCGGTTTCTGCAGAATTCCGGCGGCTCGCCCCCGAATTCCTCGCCGGCCAGCCCCCGCGCACAACAGACCGGGTCCGGACATTCGGCGCACCGCAACACCGCGTCTGACAACTGATCAAGTGAAACTGCGCCTGAAATCGCGGCTTCCTGCAGGTCAACGCCCACCTGATCCGCCATCCGGTCCAACAGATCCGCATGGCGCTTCAGCGTCTCTTTAGGTGTCATGGCCCCGCCTTTCCTTATACCGATGGCTTTGACGATACGGCAAATGCGCCGCGTGGCCCTTGATACAGGTCAAGCAGTCGCCCCAAGACGGTCCAGATAGGCCCGCGTCGCGTCCTGAACCCGTCGGAACCTGTCGCCGCCCAATTTCTTTCCGCCATACCAGCGAGTGACGATAATCACGTGGTCCTGCAGCCCCGCCCGCTGCATCATGCGCAGGATGACCATGGCCGCTCCGGCTTCGCCATCATCGGCCTTGAGGGCACCTGTCGGCAGGACAGCAGCCCAAGTGTTGTGGGTGGCCTTGGCATACAGCTTGTCCGCCTTCAACGCCCGCAACACGGCATCGATGTCGTCACGGCTTCCGACCGGCGCACCCGAAACCGCATATTTCGAGCCTCGGTCGGTCAAAACAACGCCAAGACGGGTCAGTTCCGTCATTCCATCAACCCCAGATCGGCTGCGGTCTCCAGCACGACCTCGACCCGTTTGGCATTGGGCGGGTGCGACGCCAGGAAACGGTCTCCCGGGTCGGGGATGCGGCTGAAATAGGCCATTCCCTTCAGCGGATCGTATCCGGCTGCATTGGTGATGACGGTTCCCAACACGTCCGCTTCCAACTCGAATGTCTTGGCATAGCTCTGCATGCCCACCTCGGCGCCCAGTTGTTGTGCGCGTTCGATCTCGTCCGGCCCCTCGCCCTGGGCCTTGGCCAACTCGCCAAAGACGCGCGCACCCTCCTTTGCGTTTTCGATCTGGCGCGCAATATGGCCCATGATGTGATGCGCGGCCTCGTGGCCCATCACAAAGGCCATCTCGTCGCCGTTGCGGGCCGACCCGATCATGCCCTGGTTGAAGATCACAAGAGGCCGGCCGTGCTCGTCCAGCGTCTGAAAGGCGTTGGGCTGGGAATAAGGGGCAAGATCTACGAGGATCACGAAGTCACAGTTCTGGCCCTTCGTTTGCCGGCGGCATTCCGCGCCCGCCGCCCTGGCAACCGCGCGGCTGACCTGGCGAAAGGTTTCGGCCTTGTCCCGCAAGGCGAGAGAGGTCGGCGCCCAAGCCTCGGCCGGCACCAGAACGTGGCGCTCGACGGCAGCGCCGCACCCGGCCAAGGCCAGCAGCAGCAAGACAAAAACGCGGCGCATCCACGATATCCTTCCCTCAGATCCGGCGTAAAGCCTAGCGCAGCCGAACCCGAGAGACCACAGCGGACGAACCGATCGATGGTTGCATTGGGCCATCAGGACGGGCAGTGTTGGATCATGTTTTCGATTGAACATGAATTCGACTCGACGGTCATCACCCTGGTGGACGAAGGCCCGCCGCCCCTGCAGGAAGACGTGGTCATCAACAGCTTTGCCGAGTGCGTCACCATCGAACAGTTCGACCCGCGGACCGACCGCATCCAGAAGATCACGCTCTCGGCCGGGCAGTTGCGCGACCTTGCCGCCGCGCTGGACCTGCCCGAAGGGGTCTATCAGATTCGTGAGACGGACGATCAAGGATCATAGGCAAACAGCTTGTCCCGCGCGGTCTGCCCTTGCACGAGGGTCAGTCGAGAAGGCGCGACACCCATCGCCTTGGCCAAAATTCGGGCCACCGCCTTGTTTGCCCTGCCATCCTCGGCCGGAGCCGTGACCCAGATCTGGACGACCGAACCATCCACCTGCATACGATCCCGCGCGGCCTTGGGTGTCGCGCGCACGGCGATGCGTTGCCCATCCTTGGCCAGATGGCTCAGATCCGGCAGGTGCTTCAGTTTTGGTTCGGCCATACAATTTTTTCCATTTGGTCAATTGAATTGAGCCTGAGTCTTTCGAGATGAGAGTTTGCCCTTGAAATGACGCCTTGTCTGCCCGAAATACCAATGGCCCATGTGAAAAAGGTTAACATATGTCTCTGAAGAACCCGGCCGCGTTGGAATTTCTGCAATCCCGCCGCTCTCGCCCGGCCAAGACGCTGGTTGCGCCCGCGCCGAACCGCGATCAACTGATGCCGCTGCTGACTGCGGCGGCCCGCTGCCCCGATCACGGAAAGTTGGAGCCGTGGCGGTTCATCGTTCTGGAAAAAGGCGCCATGCCCCGTCTGGCCGCGCTGACCGAAGAGCGTGGACAGGCACTGGGCAAAAGCCCCGACGAGATCGCAAAAGCCCGCAGCCAGTTCGACATGGGGCAACTTGCCGTTGCCGTGATCGAGGTTCAGAAACCGTCCGAAAAGATACCAGCGATCGAACAGACCTATTCGGCCGGGGCGGCCTGTCTGGGCCTGCTGAACGCGGCGCTGGCCGCGGGTTGGGGCGCAAACTGGCTGTCGGGCTGGCAAACGCATGACCGGGAATTCTGCGAACGCGGTCTCGGCCTGGCGCCGAACGAGCGGGTTGCCGGGCTGATCCACATCGCCACCGAAAGCACCGCTCCGCCCGAACGCCCCCGCCCGGATGTGGACGCGATCACCGAATGGGTGTCCGCGTGATCGTTCTCAACGCTTTTTTCGCCGCCTTGGGCCAGATCGGAGACCCCCGGTTCCGCAAGGTCCTGATGCGCGGCATCGGCCTGACGATCCTGTTGCTGGTCGTTGCTTGCACCGGGGCCATCTGGCTGATCAACTTCGCGTCAGGCTCTGAGATTTTGCTGCCTTTTGTCGGGGCCGTGCCGTGGCTGAACGATGTCCTCAACTACTCCGGCATTGTGCTGGTGCTGATCCTTCCGATCTTTCTCATGATACCGGTGGCTTCGGCGATCACCTCGATGTTCCTGGACGAGGTCGCCCAGGCCGTCGAGGACAAGCATTATCCGGCCCTTCCGCCCGTCCCCCGCATTCCGGTCGCAGACGCGGTTCTGGATTCGCTGGGGTTCCTGGGCGTTCTGATTGTCGCGAACCTGCTGGCCCTGGTGCTTTATGCCCTGTTCCCGCCGCTCATGCCGTTTATCTTCTGGGGCATGAACGGTTTTCTTCTGGGGCGCGAATACTTCACGCTGGCCGCCATGCGCCGGGTCGGCCGGGACGGGGCGCGCCGGTTGCGCGCGCAGCATGCCTCGACCATCTGGATTGCCGGCACGTTGATGGCCATCCCGCTGACCTTTCCGCTGGTCAACCTCGTGATTCCGATCCTCGGAGCGGCCACCTTCACGCATATCTTCCACGCGCTGAACGGCCGGCCCGAGGTAGCCCGTCAATCATAGACGAAGGATTCACACAGAATCCGGTGCCGGGGTACGCCCAGCGCGGTCAAGTCCTGCTGTACCGCGGTCAGCATTCCGGGCGGGCCGCACAGGACAAACAACCAGCTTCGGCGCGCCTCATCGTCGAACAAACGGCGCAACAGAGACCGGTCGATCACCCCTACCTCACCGGTCCAGTCCTCGGCCGGTTCCGAAACCACGTGAACCAGGCGCAGATGCCCGCCCCGTTCCATCGCGGCAAGTCTGTCGGAATCGACGATCTGTGCCGCCGACCTGTTGCCGTAGACCAGCGTCACCGGGCGCGGATCGCCCTGCGCGCGCAACTCGTCCAGAATGCTCAGCATTGGGGCGATCCCGACACCCCCGGCGATCAGCGCCATGCCCGGTGCGTCCCGCTCGACCGGGGTCAGATGCCCGAACGGACCATCCAAATAGGCCGGCGCACCGATCGGAATCCGCCCCAAGCTGCGGGTGAAGTCGCCCAGTTCCTTGATGACGAACCGTATCTCGGGGCCCTCCGAAGGCGCCGAGGCGATGGAAAACGGGTTGTCGTTCACTGAAAACGGGCCGTGCCCGACCTGCAGCCAAGCAAACTGTCCGGCCTGGAATTTGAGCCCGTCATGGCCGTCCGGCGCCAGCACCAGTTCCCAGGTGCGTTCGGCAATCGGCCCGACACTTGTCACGCGCCATGGTCGGCGCAACCGGGCGAGCGGCGCCAGAAGATAGACCCGCAGCATACACGCACCGGCAACCGCCCCCAATGCCAGCCAGACGCCGGTCAGAACCGGGTCTGCGCTGTAGCGGCCCGCCGCCAGCGCGTGCCAGATGGCAAAACCGGCAATGGTCAGAGCCATCAATCCGTGACCCAACCGCCAGTTCTGGTATTTTCTTCCCAGATCCGACCGCGACAGGGCCAACCCCACCAAGACCGGCAGCAACATCCAGGCGACGGCGCCGGGCAGGATGGTCTCGGGCTCCCAGCTTAGGGTCAATTGGCGCGTGGAGTCCCAAGGATAGGGCGGGTTGCGCGCGCCCTGATACAGAAAGGGATGGATCAGGGCCAACACCAAGGCCACGCGCGCCAGAACCCGATGCCAACGCATCGTCACATCCATGCCGATCCGACGCGAGATCAAACGAAAGCGGCCCGACAACAGGAACTCGACCAGCAGGATGGCCAAAGCGACCAGACCTGCGCCGGTCGCAAGCTCATCCCACAGGGACCGGAGGGGAAGCCCCTGCATCCCCGCCAGGGCCAGCGGCGTCACCAGCAGGACCACATATCCGACGATCAGTACCCGCCTCGGCACGAGCCGATACTCCCCTATGCAAAAGCAAGCGCCCGGCCGGTGTCACTCGACGGGGTCAAGCTGGTTCAGCCAGTCAAAATCCCTGATCGAGATGACACCCGACACGATGATTCCGGCAATGATCGCCCACAAGACGATCGAAATTCCGGTGGTGATCCACAGTTTTTTCTTCATGTGGTGAACTTCCGGCGCGCCCGCATGGGTGCCCGGCACGATGTCGCCCAGATCTCCCTGCGTCTTGATGCGCACGGGCAATACGACCAACAGGGTCAGAAACCAGATGACGGCGAACAGAACCAGCGCGGCCGTAATGGTCATACAAGAACCTCCTTGCCCAGTTCAGACCTGCTCTAGTTCGACGAGGCAGCCGTTGAAATCCTTTGGGTGCAGGAACAGAACGGGCTTGCCATGCGCGCCGATTTTGGGCTCTCCGTTGCCCAGCACGCGGGCACCGGTCTCCTTCAGGTGATCGCGCGCGGCGATGATGTCCTCGACCTCGTAGCAGACGTGATGGATGCCACCCGAAGGGTTCTTTTCCAGAAACCCTTTGATGGGGCTATCTTCGCCCAGCGGGTACAGCAATTCGATCTTTGTGTTCGGCAATTCGATGAACACGACGGTAACTCCGTGATCGGGTTCGTCCTGCGGGTCGCCGACCTTGGCCCCCAGCGCGTTTCGATACTGCACCGAAGCGGCCTCGAGGTCGGGAACCGCGATTGCGACGTGGTTGAGGCGGCCGATCATGACATACTCCTTTGTTCGGGTCATCGACGGTTATGGGCGCTGCCCCTGCAAAGGGCAAGTGCGCCAAAACGCGCGTTAACCCTGTGTTATCCAGATCTTCCTAGCGTGAGGCATCTGCTGAAAGGAGTTCTGCCATGGACGATTCGGTGCCCTTCGCCGCATCCACCCCTGCTCCAAGCGCCGCACGGCCGTTGCTTGGGCAGACGATTCTGGTTGTCGAGGACAGCCGATATGCCTGCGACGCCCTGCGATTGATGTGCCTGCACAGCGGCGCCCGTATCCGGCGCGCGGACTGCCTCAGATCCGCCCGGCGGCATCTTCAGATCTACCGCCCCACCGTGATCATCGTGGACATGGGTCTGCCCGACGGCTCGGGGGCCGATCTGATCGCGGAACTCAACATCGCCAGCCCCCGCATCAGCGCCATTCTGGGCATGTCCGGTGACGACGGCGCGCAAGATCGGGCGTTACGGGCCGGGGCCGATGGCTTCATGACCAAGCCGCTGAAATCGCTGGCTCATTTTCAAACAACAATCCTCCAACTGCTGCCGGAGGACCGGCGCCCCGGCAACCTGCATGCAGTCCGCGACGAAGAAATCTCTCCGGATCCGATGGCCTATCAGGACGACATGGCTCACATTGCCGACCTTCTGACTGGGCCCGCCGATGACCGGACGCTGGACTATGCGGCGCAATTTCTGCGCGGCGTTGCGCGCGACGCCGGTGACTCCGTTCTGGCCGAAGCGGCGCAACAGCTGGCCATTTCACGCGTCAGAGGCGCCCCCGTAACGGTCCTGGCCGCCCGTGTCGCCGGTCTGGTGCAAAACCGCCTTGAACGGCGCGAGGCAATCTGAATGATCACTGCGTATTTCATCACCACCGCGTTGCTTTGCGCCTGGTGGTACCGACAGACCCGGCGGCAGGCGCGGTCCATACGGGTCAATCGACTGAATCAGCCCGGATGGCTGGATTGAAACTTTCGGTCTTGGGACCTTCGCCCTGCCGAAAGGGTCCGGGCCGAAACAATCGGCCCAGACCGGCCGCCCACGGCAAAACCTAACGGGCCCGCGGATACGTGCGCATCCGCTGAACCTGGTTTGGCCGCGTGAACAGAGAGGTGCGAGCGGGCCGGATCAATCCTGCGGAATGATGCGCAGGCCCAGTTCCATCAACTGATCCGAGGTCGGGTCCGACGGCGCCTGCATCATCAGATCTTCGGCGCGCTGGTTCATCGGGAACATCATGACCTCGCGGATGTTGGCCTCGTCGGCCAGCAGCATGACGATCCGGTCGATACCGGCGGCACAGCCCCCGTGCGGCGGGGCGCCATAGTGGAACGCGTTGAACAGCGCGCCAAAGCGGCTTTTGACCTCTTCCTCGCCGTAGCCGGCCAGTTCGAAGGCCTTGAGCATGATCTCGGGCTTGTGGTTGCGGATCGCGCCCGAGACCAGCTCATAGCCGTTGCAGGCCAGGTCGTATTGATAGCCCTTGACCTCAAGCGGGTCGCCTTGCAGCGCCTCCATGCCACCTTGCGGCATCGAGAACGGGTTGTGTTCGAAATCAATCTCGCCGGTTTCCTCGTCCTTTTCGTAGATCGGGAAATCCACGATCCAGGCAAAGGCGAAGCGGTCCTTGTCGGTCAGGCCCAGTTCCTCGCCGATGACGTCGCGCGCCTTGCCCGCGACCTTTTCGAAGGTCTTGGGCTTGCCGCCCAGGAAGAAGGCCGCGTCGCCTTTGCCCAGACCCAGTTGCTGACGGATAGCCTCGGTGCGTTCGGGGCCGATATTCTTGGCCAACGGGCCGGCCGCTTCCATTCCGTTCTCGCCCTCGCGCCAGAAGATGTAGCCCATGCCCGGCAGGCCCTCTTTCTGGGCAAAAGCGTTCATCCGGTCGCAGAATTTGCGGCTGCCGCCACCCGGCGCCGGGATCGCGCGGATCTCGGTGCCTTCCTGTTCCAGCAGCTTGGCGAAGATCGCGAAACCGGACCCCCGGAAATGGTCCGACACCACTTGCATCTTGATCGGGTTGCGCAGATCGGGCTTGTCGGTGCCATACCACAGCGCCGCGTCCTTGTAGGAAATCTGCGGCCAGACCTTGTCGACCTTCCGGCCATTGCCGAATTCCTCGAAGATACCCGTAAGCACCGGCTGGATCGTGTCGAACACGTCCTGCTGGGTGACGAAGGACATCTCGAGGTCGAGCTGGTAGAAATCGGTGGGCGAGCGGTCGGCGCGCGGGTCCTCGTCGCGGAAGCAAGGGGCGATCTGGAAATACTTGTCGAAGCCCGACACCATGATCAGCTGCTTGAACTGCTGCGGCGCCTGAGGCAACGCGTAGAACTTGCCCGGATGCAGGCGCGACGGAACCAGGAAGTCGCGCGCGCCCTCGGGGCTGGATGCGGTGATGATCGGAGTCTGGTATTCGCGGAAGCCCTGATCCCACATGCGGCGGCGCATGCTGGCGATCACGTCCGAGCGCAGTGCCATATTGCGCTGCATCGCCTCGCGGCGCAGGTCCAGGTAACGATAGCGCAGGCGCGTTTCCTCGGGGTATTCCTGATCTCCGAACACCATCAGCGGCAGTTCCTCGGCCGCGCCCAGCACTTCCAGTTCGCGGACATAGACCTCGATCTCGCCGGTGGGCAGCTTGGGGTTCACCAACTCGGGGTCGCGCGCCTTGACCGTGCCGTCGATGCGGATGCACCATTCTGAGCGCACTTTCTCCAACGCGCTGAATGCATCACTGTCGCCGTCGCACAGGACCTGGGTCACCCCATAGTGGTCACGCAGGTCAATGAACAGCACGCCGCCGTGATCTCGCACCCGGTGAACCCAGCCCGACAGGCGGACGGTTTCACCGACATTGGCGGCGGTCAGATCGGCGCAGGTGTGGCTGCGATAAGCGTGCATGGATGGTATCCCTTCGGGCGCTGAATTCGTCGCGCCGATACACCGCGATCACGTCGGGAAGTCAAGGGTTGGGGCGCGATGCGGGCCGGAATGCAGACAAATTCGAAAAAATCGCTATCTTTTGGACATGTGAACTTGAATAGTTTTCCCGGCACGCGGGAGCCAGGCCCCTTGAGCAAGGAGGTGTTCGGCCGATGTGGCAAACTGTTTTGGATCGCGTATTGCGGGGTTTCATCACCCGCGGAACTCTGCGGATCACCTATCCTGACGGGACGGCGCGCACCTATGGCGACGCCACGCAGCCCGAGGCGCATGTCACCCTGCATGACCCCGCATTGATGGCGCGCTTGGTGCGCAATCCCGAGATGGCTTTTGGCGAGGGCTACATGGACGGCACCCTTACCGTCGACGAAGGCGGCCTGGAAAGCGCCATGCGGATCGCGATTCGATGCGCGGCCAGCGGGTCATTGCCCCTGCTGCAGCAGATCCAGGACTGGGCCGGGTATCTGCTGAGACCGATCCTGCAGCGCAACTCGGTCCGCTCGGCGCGGCGCAACGTGGCGCATCACTATGACCTGTCCGACGACTTCTACCGGCTGATGCTGGACCCTGACATGCAGTACAGCTGCGCCTATTTCCAGCAGCCCTGGATGACTTTGGAACAGGCACAAGCCGCCAAAAAGGCGCATATCGCGCGCAAGCTGTGCCTTGAACCAGGAATGCGCGTACTGGACATCGGCTGCGGCTGGGGCGGTCTGGCCCTGACGCTGGCGCGTGACCACGGCGTGCAGGTGACCGGGCTGACCCTGTCGCAGAACCAGCACCGCACCGCGACCGCGCGAGTAAGGCAGGCCGGGCTAGCCGACCGCGTCGACATTCGGCTGATGGACTACCGGCAGATGCAGGATCAGTTCGACCGGATCGTCTCGGTCGGGATGCTGGAGCATGTGGGCGCGCCACAGCTGCGCACCTATTTCGACCGGGTCGCAGCCCTGTTGAAACCCGACGGTGTGGCGTTGATCCATTCCATCGGCCGCAACGGTCCGCCCACCGGCCAGTCGCCCTGGCTGAACAAATACATCTTCCCGGGCGGCTATGTCCCGTCGCTCGAGGAAATCGTCAAACCCGTGGCCCGCACCGGTCTGTGGTTTTTGGATGTCGAAAGCCTGCGGCTGCATTATGCCCTGACTCTGCGCGCCTGGCGCGACCGGTTCGAGAGCAACCTGGATCAGGTACGCGCGATGTATGACGACCGGTTCATCCGCATGTGGCGGTTCTACTTGACCGCCTGCATCCTGGTGTTCGAGGAGCGCGACCAGACCGTTTTCCAACTGCAACTGGGCCATCGCCGTGACGCGGTGCCGTTAACGCGGGACTATCTGTATCAGCCGGGTCAAGACATGCGCAACGCCGCCGAGTAAAGTCCCTAGAACGGGCGCTGCACGTTTCCGGAATAGAAGAATTCGCCCAGCCCGGCGGCAAAGATGATGTTGCCCGCGATCGCGTGCAGCAGCACCGCATAGAAGAACGACCCACGCTTTCGGTAGGCCCAGGAAAACAGCAGCCCGCCCGCGAATGTCATCGCGGCGACGATCCAGCTCCAATACATCAGATGGGCAAAGGCAAACAGCCCGGCGTTCAGCAACGGCAAGGCCGTGCCGTCAGGCAGAATCGCGTGATAGCGGCGATAGAACAGTGTGCGGAACAGCAGCTCTTGCGGAAGCGCCGACAGCAACGGATAGCCCAGCCAGATCACGACCAGAAATTCCGGCCGGTTCAGCAGCAGATAAAAGGCCGCATCTGGGCGCGTGGACATCACCAGGGCCGAACAGATCGCCGCCATTACCAAGGAGAACCCGATCACCTCGGCCCAGCGCCAGTTGCGCCAGCCATAGCGCAGCTCGGCCCAGGAAAAGCCCGGAGTGCGGTGCAGCAGGGCGATCCCGCCAGCGATGAAGAAGAACAGGGCCGGAAACATCCAGTCGGGTGGAAACAGAACCGCGATCAGCAAGGGGACCGCGACATAGAACGCCACGAATTCAGCCTTCAGGCGCAGGTTCGACACCTGCAATCCACGCGCAGAACTGCGGTCGCTCATGGCAATATCACTTGGGCCGGGATCAAACCGCGCAAGGAATTGCCCATCCAGACCCGGTGCGCGGCGGCCAGATCATGCAGGGTCAAGGTCGCCTCGACCGCGCGTCCGGTCTCAATCAGTTCCTCGCGCAGGATGCCCGGCAGCAGGCCCGCTGCAACCGGCGGTGTCAGCAGGCATCCGTTTTCCGTTTCGACGAACAGGTTGGTGATGGTGCCCTCGCACAGTTCATCCCGTTCATTCAGGAACAACAGCTCGTCCACGCCGTCGGGCAATTCCGCCCGCGCCTGATCATAGATCGCGCGGCGGGTGGTCTTGTAACGCAGCCAGATGTCCGAGGACATCAGCCGCGGCGTGGCGATGCCCACCGTCCAGCCCGGCGGGTTGTCCGCCAGAGGCCCCGTGGTGACCTCGGGCTTGCCGGTCATGTCCAGAGTCAACCGGCACCGCAGCGGGTCCGCGCCGGCCACGCCGGCCACCACCTCGCCCACACGCCGCACGTCGAACCGAACACCCAGCCAATCCGCCGTGCGCGCCATGCGCCGCAGGTGGCGCTCCAGCCGCACAAAGCCCTGCCCGGGCCGAAACGCAAAGGTTTCGATCAGACGGAAATCAGGCTCAGTTGGTGCGCGAACCGGGCTTTCCATAGCGCTTCCTCGTATTCCGACGCGGCAGTGCTGTCCCAGACGACGCCTCCGCCGACGTTCAGCGTGGCCCGATTGCCCTCGACCATCAAGGTCCGGATCGCGACGTTGAATTCCGACCGCCCATCCGGGGCGGCCCAGCCAATGGTGCCGCAATAGATGTCGCGCGGCCAGGGCTCCAGATCCGAAAGAATCTCCATCGCACGGATCTTGGGCGCCCCGGTGATCGAACCACAGGGAAACAGCGCCGTCAGGATGTCGGACAGCCCGGCCCCCACCTGCAGCCGCGCCTGCACCAGCGACACCATCTGATGCACGGTGGCGTAGGTCTCGACCTTGAACAGCTCAGGCACCTGAACGGTTCCCGGCAGCGCCACGCGGCTGATGTCATTGCGCAGCAGGTCCACGATCATCAGGTTCTCGGCCCGGTTCTTTTCGTCCGAGGACAGGAAATCACGCCGACGCGCATCCTCGGCCAGATCGGCGCTGCGCGGCTGGGTGCCCTTCATCGGCCGGGTCTCGATCATCCCGTCGGCATCGGTGCGGAAGAACAGCTCGGGCGAGCGGCTGAGCAGATCGGGCAGCCCGTCCTGCTGGACCAGCGCGCCATGGCCGACCGGCTGTCCGGCGGTCAGCGCGGCGTAGAGCGCGGCGCTGTCGCCCTCGGTTTCCAGGTCAATGGGAAATGTCAGGTTGGCCTGATAGATGTCCCCGGCCCCGATCGCATCATGCACGGCGCGGAAGGCTTCGGTATAGCGCGCCTCGCTCCAACGCGGCTGAAACGCAGTCAGCCCGGCTGCACCGGACGGCAGGTCGTGCACGCTCGGGCCATCGAATACCCCAAAGCACAACAGCGGCAATCGACGGTTCCCGGGCAGCCTTGCGGTCAGCTTCGGCTCGAGCGCATAACCCAACTCATAACTGGCATAACCGGCCAGCCAACCGCCCTTCGCGCGCGCGTCATCCAGCGCCGCCAAGGCATGGGGCACCTGCTCCGCCCGGTCGGCGCGGATCACTTGGGTAGGCCGGTCGAAACCTGTGCCCGGACCGGCGGGTCCCTGATCGAAACGAATGCGCAATTGCTTCCTCATCTACCGTTCCGCGGCATATAGAGAATACGGTGCCAAGGGAAAGGGGGGAAAGCGGCAATTTCGATTCCGTTTCCGATCCCCCTTGCACCTTTTGCCCGGGTCCCTATAACGCACGACAATTTGGGCGCTTGGGCGGCGCCAGCGACTCGTGCAAAATCGAAGGGACCAGGCCATGCCGAAGAGAACCGACATCCAGTCGATCATGATCATCGGGGCGGGGCCCATTGTCATCGGGCAAGCTTGCGAGTTCGACTATTCCGGCGCCCAGGCCTGCAAGGCCCTGCGCGAGGAAGGTTATCGGGTCATCCTGGTGAACTCGAACCCCGCCACGATCATGACCGACCCGGAACTGGCCGACGCCACATATATCGAGCCGATCACGCCCGAGGTCGTCGCCAAGATCATCGAAAAAGAACGCCCTGACGCCCTGCTGCCCACGATGGGAGGTCAGACCGGCCTGAACACCTCGCTGGCGCTGGAAGAGATGGGCATTCTGGAAAAATTCGGCGTCGAGATGATCGGGGCCAAGCGCGAGGCCATCGAGATGGCCGAGGACCGCAAGCTGTTCCGCGAGGCGATGGACCGCCTGGGCCTTGAAAACCCCAAGGCGACAATCATCACCGCTCCAAAAAAGGCCGATGGCTCTGCCGATCTGGATGCCGGCGTGCAGATGGCCTTGGACGAGCTGGAAAACATCGGCCTGCCCGCGATTATACGCCCCGCCTTTACACTGGGCGGCACCGGCGGTGGGGTGGCTTACAACCGCGAGGACTACATCCATTATTGCCGCTCGGGCATGGATGCCTCGCCCGTGAACCAGATCCTCGTCGACGAAAGCCTTCTGGGCTGGAAGGAATACGAGATGGAGGTGGTGCGCGACAGCGCCGACAACGCCATCATCGTATGTTCCATCGAAAACGTCGACCCGATGGGCGTGCATACCGGCGACTCGATCACCGTGGCCCCTGCCCTGACCCTGACCGACAAGGAATACCAGATCATGCGCAACGGCTCGATCGCCGTGCTGCGCGAGATCGGCGTGGAAACCGGCGGCTCGAACGTGCAATGGGCAGTGAACCCTGCCGACGGCCGCATGGTCGTGATCGAGATGAACCCGCGCGTGTCGCGCTCGTCGGCGCTGGCGTCCAAGGCCACCGGCTTCCCGATCGCCAAGATCGCGGCCAAGCTGGCGGTGGGCTACACGCTGGACGAATTGGACAATGACATCACCAAGGTCACCCCTGCCAGCTTTGAGCCGACCATCGACTATGTGGTCACCAAGATCCCGAAATTCGCCTTCGAGAAGTTCCCGGGCGCTGAACCCTACCTGACCACCGCGATGAAATCGGTGGGCGAGGCGATGTCGATTGGGCGCACGATCCACGAATCGATGCAAAAGGCGCTGGCTTCGATGGAATCGGGCCTGACCGGCTTTGACGAGGTCGAAATTCCGGGCCTGAGCATCGGCCCTTGGGGCGCTGTCGAAACCAGCGACGACAAGGCGCATGTTATCAAGGCGATCAGCCAGCAGACGCCGGACCGGCTGCGCACCATCGCGCAGGCGATGCGTCACGGGCTGTCGGATGACGAGATCCAGGCGGTCACCAAGTTCGATCCGTGGTTCCTCGCGCGCATCCGTGAGATCGTCGAGGCCGAACGTGACCTGCGCAAGAACGGCCTGCCGGTCACCGAAGAGGGCCTGCGCGCGGTCAAGATGCTGGGCTTTACCGATGCCCGTCTGGCCAAGCTGACCGGCCGCAACGAGGACAACGTGCGCCGCGCCCGTCACAACTTGGGCGTCAAGGCGGTGTTCAAGCGCATCGACACCTGCGCCGCCGAGTTCGAGGCGCAGACGCCCTACATGTATTCGACCTACGAGGCCCCCACGATGGGCGAAGTCGAATGCGAGGCGCGCCCCAGCGACCGCAAGAAGGTGGTCATCCTGGGCGGCGGCCCGAACCGGATCGGTCAGGGGATCGAGTTCGACTATTGCTGCTGTCACGCCTGTTTCGCACTGACGGATGCCGGGTATGAGACCATCATGGTCAACTGCAACCCCGAGACGGTTTCGACCGACTATGACACCTCGGACCGCCTGTATTTCGAGCCGCTGACCTTTGAACACGTCATGGAGATTCTGCGGGTCGAGCAGGAGAACGGCACGCTGCACGGCGTGATCGTGCAGTTCGGCGGCCAGACGCCGCTGAAGCTGGCCAACGCGCTGGAACAGGCCGGCATCCCGATCCTCGGAACCTCGCCGGACGCCATCGACCTGGCCGAGGACCGCGAGCGGTTCCAGGCGCTGGTCAACCAGTTGGGGCTGAAGCAACCCAAGAACGGTATCGCCTCGACCGACGCGCAAGCGCTGGAAATCGCCGAGGAGATCGGCTTCCCGCTGGTGATCCGCCCGTCCTACGTTCTGGGCGGCCGCGCGATGGAGATCGTGCGCGACATGGATCAGCTGAAGCGCTACATCAACGAGGCCGTTGTCGTCTCGGGCGACAGCCCGGTTCTGCTCGACAGCTACCTGGCCGGGGCGGTCGAGCTGGACGTGGACGCGCTGTGCGACGGCAAGGATGTGCATGTGGCCGGCATCATGCAGCATATCGAAGAGGCCGGCGTGCATTCCGGCGACTCGGCCTGTTCGCTGCCGCCCTACTCGCTGTCGACCGAGGTCATCGACGAGATCAAGGAGCAGACCTACAAGCTGGCCAAGGCGCTGAACGTGGTCGGCCTGATGAACGTGCAGTTCGCGATCAAGGATGGCGAGATCTACCTGATCGAGGTCAACCCGCGCGCCAGCCGCACCGTGCCCTTCGTGGCCAAGGCGACCGACAGCGCAATTGCCTCGATCGCCGCACGGGTTATGGCGGGCGAGCCGCTGTCGAACTTCCCGCAGCGCCCGCCCTACAAGGAGGGCCAAGACACCGAGATCGCCGACCAGATGACCCTGGCCGATCCAAACATGCCGTGGTTCTCGGTGAAAGAGGCAGTGCTGCCCTTTGCCCGTTTCCCCGGCGTCGATACCATCCTTGGCCCCGAGATGCGCTCGACCGGCGAGGTCATGGGCTGGGACCGCGACTTCCCCCGCGCCTTCCTCAAGGCGCAGCTGGGCGCCGGCATGGTGCTGCCGTCCAAGGGGCGGGCCTTCATTTCGATCAAGGATGCCGACAAGGGCGCGTTGATGCTGGAGGCGGCGAAGGTTCTGGTGGAACAGGGCTTCACGCTGGTCGCAACGCGCGGCACGCAGACCTGGCTGGACAGCCAGGGCGTGCCCTGTGACGTGGTCAACAAGGTCTATGAAGGCCGCCCCGACGTGGTGGACATGCTGAAGGACGGTCAGGTGCAGCTGGTGATGAACACCACCGAGGGCGCGCAGGCCATCGAGGACAGCAAGGCGATCCGCTCGATCGCTTTGTATGACAAGATTCCCTACTATACCACGGCCGCAGCCAGCCACGCCGCCGCGTTGGCCATCAAGGCGCAGGCCGAGGGCGATGTAGAAGTCAGGTCTCTGCAGGGCTGATACGCGCAAAGGGCAAAGCCCGATAGAACCACGCCGAACTGGTGCGCTCCGTGCGGCGGGGCGCCCTTTCCGCACCCGTGTCGCGCAGGTTGCGGCAAGGTGGGATCAGGCCCAGGCCAGGGCAGTGCCGATAATGACGAGGGTGATGCCCAGCCCCTCGCGGTAGGAAAAGGATTCGCCGAACAGAAAGAAAGAGGCGATGGCGATCAGCACAACCTCGGCCCCCAGAATGCCGGTATAGATGATGCCCAGCCGTTCGTCGCGCAGCGCGGCGAGTTCCAGCGTGGCGGCAGCCAGCAAGGTGGCGACGATCAGCAGCCCCAACCCGAGGCCGGGAAGTTTCCACCAGAACTTCATCGAGATCATGGCCACGGAATAGAGACCCGCCGATCCAAGCGCGATGATGGGGATCATGGACATGGGGCCTCCGCCGCTGGTTTCCGTGGGGTCAACCTTAGCAGGTGCGGATCAGCGGGGCTGTGAAGTGGCTCACATTGCGGGGAGGCCCCTCTCAGACTTGTCGACGGGTGGCAGGATCAGTTCAGGCCCAGCATTTCCTTGGCCTTGGCCAGCGTATCGACCGAGGCCTGGTGATCCCCGGCGTCGTGCAGTTGCTGGCCTTCGTTGCGCAGGGCCTCGACCTGCGCGACCTGCTCGTCGCTGAGCTCGGTCCCCGCCGCCAGCGCCGCGTCGATGGCGGCGATGTCGGTGGGGCATTGAGACGCGAAAGCGGGCACGGCGAACAGCCAGAGTGCGGATGCGATCGTCAGATGTTTCATCGGTGTATCCTCCCATGGTGAGAGGCGAAGTATATCACGAAACGCCCCCCGGCTCAGCGGACCTTGGTCGGGCGGAATCGCCACCGGCGACAAGCGCGGGTGTGGCGGTCGGTCAGCAGAGATGAGGGCCGCGGCCGACCTGAACGGGCGTAGCCCCCGGGCGAAAACCCTCCACCCGATTTGCCGGCGGCAAACCTCTGGCACTGAATAGGGCCGGGTCGGCGCGGCCCGGGGATTGCGCCGCGCCGCGTTCCGTGAGTTGGTTGCTGAACGCAGTCAGTTCTTTCCAATGCCAATCCCGACGCCAACACCCAGACCTCCGACACTGGCGCCCACACCAGCGCTGATACCCCCGCCGTCGACGCTTGCCTCGGCATCGACACCGATACCGCCCGATCCGCCGCCGTTAGATCCACCGCCGTTAGATCCTCCGCCGCCTGATCCTCCACCGTTGGATCCACTGCCGCCCGATCCCCCGCCGTTAGATCCACCGGCGCCAGAACGACTTGAGCCGCGACTACTGGTGTTCCTCTGCGAATTGCCATTGCCGCTTGCCGACCCGCTGGCGGTGGCGTAAGTCGTTTCGGTCACTCTGTCACGTGGCTTCAACTCATCTCTGATGATTGCGCCAGTTTTTCCGTTGATAACGGTCTCACGAACATAGTCAGTGTTGTAAGAAACAATGATCATCCGCCCCGTCCAGTGCTTGCGCATGCTGGCAACCACAAACCCATCGGAGCGAACCTGCTCAATGACCGGAATTACAACTTCAGAACTTGCCTTGGCAGGCTCCGCCACCCCCAGAGACAATACCAATGCGATACTTGCAACAGACGCCTTCCACATAGTAGTCTTCCTTTCCTTCTGAAATAGTGAGGAGCCTACTGAGCTGACGCCCATAATTGGCGGGACGCCCCGGCGCATGTGCGCCTTGCGGTCTGACGGACAGGCTATTTCCTGCCCGGGTAACCGAAGATGACACCAGTGAGGCATCAAAACCTCCTTTGGCCTAAAATTCCGGCCATATAGCGAGAGGTTTTGCCTGCCTGGGAACGTCATCTCCACTCCTCCGGTAGCAGTACTCAGGAACGCACGCAAAAGTGGTATTTCAAAGGTATCTTTTTGCCGATTTTGCCACAAGTGTTGACCGCCTGTTAATCCAGACCCAAAAATATCAACGGAAGAGTCCAGTCACGAACTGACAGCGACACCTCTGGTTCAGGCTTTGGTTCGCGTTCGATCTTGCAATCAAAGAAAATAGAAATTTTCCAGCCGAAAACAGCCAATAATAGCACGTCGCCAAGAACTTCCGACCGACCGAAAGGGGAACGATCGGATGGCTAAACCAACCACTGCCGTTCATCGTCACTGAAGATGGACAGCCTCAGCTGTCCATCTTCAACGCTGAAATAAACGCCTCCTGCGGGATATCAACCTTCCCGAACTGGCGCATCTTCTTCTTGCCGGCCTTCTGCTTTTCCAGCAGCTTCCGTTTCCGCGTCGCATCGCCGCCATAACACTTCGCGGTCACGTCCTTGCGAAGGGCGGATAGGGTCTCGCGCGCGATGACCTTGCCGCCGATGGCCGCCTGGATCGGGATCTTGAACATGTGGCGCGGGATCAGCTCTTTCAGCTTTTCGCACATGGCGCGGCCGCGGGTCTCGGCGCGGTCGCGGTGGACCATGACCGACAGCGCGTCCACCGGCTCGTCATTCACCAGGATCGACATCTTGACCAGGTTGTCCTGCCGGTAGCCGGTCATCTGGTAGTCGAAGCTGGCATAGCCCTTGGTCACCGATTTCAGGCGGTCGTAGAAGTCGAAGACGACCTCGTTCAGCGGCAGGTCATAGACGACCATGGCGCGCTGCCCCGCATAGGTCAGGTCCATCTGGATACCGCGGCGGTCCTGGCAGAGTTTCAGCACGTCGCCCAGGTATTCGTCGGGCACAAGGATGGTGGCCTTGATGCGTGGCTCTTCCAGGTGGTCGACCTTGGACATGTCGGGCATGTCGGCGGGGTTGTGCAGCTCGATCATCTCGCCGTCTTTCATGTAGACGTGATAGATCACGCTGGGCGCGGTGGTGATGAGCTCGATATCGTATTCGCGTTCGATGCGGTCGCGGATGACCTCGAGGTGCAGCAGGCCCAGGAAGCCGCAGCGGAAGCCAAAGCCCAGCGCGGCCGAGGTTTCCATCTCGAAAGAGAAGCTGGCGTCGTTGAGGGCCAGTTTCTCGATCGCGTCGCGCAGGTCTTCGAATTCGGCGCTGTCCACGGGGAAGAGGCCGCAGAACACCACCGGCTGCGCGGGTTTGAAGCCCGGCAGCGGGGTTTCGGCACCGTTGCGGTCATTGGTGATGGTGTCACCCACACGGGTGTCGCGCACCTGCTTGATCGAGGCGGTGAGAAAGCCGATCTCACCCGGGCCCAAGCTGTCGACCATCTGCATCTCGGGGCGGAAGACGCCGACGCGGTCGACATGGTGCAGGGTGCCGTTCGACATGAATTTGACCCGCATCCCCTTTTTCAGAACGCCGTCCATGATGCGGACCAGGACGATCACGCCGAGGTAGGAGTCGTACCAGCTGTCGACCAGCATCGCCTTGAGCGGCGCGTCGCGCTCGCCCTTGGGCGCGGGCAGCTTGTGCACGATCGCCTCGAGCGTTTCGTGGATGCCCTGCCCCGTCTTGGCGCTGACCTGAATGGCGTCGGTGGCGTCGATGCCGATCACGTCCTCGATCTGTTCGGCGACGCGGTCGCAATCGGAGGCCGGCAGGTCGATCTTGTTCAGCACCGGCACGATCTCGTGGTCGGCGTCGATGGCCTGATAGACATTGGCCAGCGTCTGCGCCTCGACCCCTTGCGTCGAGTCAACCACCAGCAAAGAGCCTTCGACCGCGCGCATCGAGCGGCTGACCTCGTAGGCGAAGTCCACGTGGCCGGGGGTGTCGATCAGGTTCAGCACATACTTTTCGCCATTGTCGGCGGTATAGTCGATGCGGACCGTGTTGGCCTTGATGGTGATGCCGCGTTCGCGCTCGATATCCATGCTGTCGAGCAGCTGTTCCTTCATGTCACGATCCTGCACCGTTCCGGTCTCTTGGATGAGCCGGTCGGCAAGGGTGGATTTGCCATGGTCGATATGCGCGACGATGGAGAAATTGCGGATATGAGCGAGGTCTGTCATGAAGGGGGATATGTCCGCAGATTGTCACCTCGTCAAGCAGGGAAGCGCAGGGTAGAAGGGGTCAGGAGCGACTTTGGCAACCGGCGTTTACCCGTTGTTGGGACTGACAGGCGAAGCTGCGGCACCGGGAGAGGCGTGAAGGCAGGACATGGCGGACTATTCTATCTACGTTTTGGGCGAGTCGCAGATGACCATCTCGGGCGGCGAACAGTTGGACGGCGTCACCCAGGGGGACGGCTCGCACCTGGTGGGACAGACGATCACCTTCAACACGGTCAACCCGACCGAAATATTCATCACCGATGCCGGCGCCGACACCGATTTCCGCGACAATGACGGCAACCAGCGGCTGAACGGCGACCAGACCATCGACGGGACCTTGTATTCCAACGGCACGCGGGTCGAGGCCGAATACGGCATCACCCTGACCGACGGGACCAATACCTGGCAGGCGGTCGGGTTCAACGTGAACAACTCATCGCCCAGCTTTGCCACTGTCGAGGGGTTGGCCTTCATCGGCGGGCCCGGAAGTTTTCCGCCCGCGGGCGTCCCGCTGACGGTGATCAGCGCCCAGGAAGGACCCAATTTCGACTCCAGCGCCTATGTCACCCCGATCTGCTATGCGCCCGGCACCCTGATCGAGACCGAGCGCGGCCAGATCGCGGTCGAGAATCTTGCCGTGGGCGACCGGGTTTGGACGCTGGATCACGGGTTTCAGCCGGTGCAGTGGGTCGGTCGGCAGAGCGTGATCGCCGCCGGACGGTTCCGCATGGTAACGATACCAGCGGGAACCTTGGACAATACGGCTCCGCTGTGCGTGTCGCAGCAGCACCGGCTTTTGGTTGCGCATCCGTCGGTTGAGTTAATGTTCGGGATGGATCAGGTTTTCGTGCCGGCCATCAGCCTTGTCGACGCGGGCGCTGCTGCGCTGTCGCCGGCCCTCACGGTGACGTATCACCATTTCATGCTGGACCGGCACGCCATCGTACGCGCCAACGGCGCCCTTTCCGAAAGCCTGCTGGTATCGGCGGCGCAGTCGGGCACGCCAGATGCGCTGTTCTTCCCTGACCTCGATGGGGCTGCGCGCATGGCAATTGCCCGGCCTGCTCTGACCCGTCGCGAAGGCGCGACGCTGATGCATGAGATGATGCGTGTTGATCGGGATCGAGGTTTGATTCATACTGCGCGCAGCTGAGAGAGGCGCAAGACCTCTCCGGGCAGGCAAAGCGAGGCATGAGCATGAAACACTTCCTATTGATTGCGGTTTGCGCATCGACGCTGACGGCGGTGGCGCCGGCCATGTCCGACGCGGCGCAGATCAAACGGGCCTGTCTGGCGTCGGACCGCACCGCCGCGACACGGCAACGGTGCAACTGCATCCAGAGCGTCGCCGACCAGGTGCTGACCCGCAGCGACCAAAAAACCATCGCCAAATGGTTTACCGACCCGAACCAGGCGCAGGCAATCAAAATGTCGAAAAGCGCCCGCGACGATGCTTTGTGGGAACGGTATCAGGCCTTTGGGCAGGTCGCTCAGGCCAGTTGCAGCTAGGAGGGCAACGGGCCAGTGCTTGACCTGACCTGTGCCGAACCGCAGGAATGGCGCAGCGAAAGGTGTGTTGCATGGGAATGAAGGGGCTGACCCTGCGTGGGCTGGAAGTATTTGCGGCCCTTGCGCGGACCGGTTCGGTGGCGCAGGCCGCCGAGATCACGGGGCTCAGCCAGCCGTCGGTCAGCCAGCAGTTGCGCAATCTGGAAAAGGCGTTAGGCACCGATCTGGTCGATCACGGCCGCCGCCCCATGCGCCTGACACCCGCCGGGCGCAGCTTTCTGGCCCGGGCCGAGGCGGTTCTGGCCGAGCTGCAGATGGCCCAAAGCGAGCTTTCGGTCATGGACCTGGGCCATTTGACAACCCTGTCGATTGGGCTGATCGACGATTTCGACAATGACCTGACCCCTCGCCTGGCCACGCTTCTGGCCGAGCGTCTGACCCGGTCGCGGTTCAAGTTGATCACCCTGTCCAGCCTGGATCTGTTCCGCGCGCTCGAAGACCAGAGCCTGCACATGGCCGTATCGGCTCACAGCGGCGAGGTTCTGGAGGACGTGGTCGAATATCCGCTGGTGCAGGACCCGTTCATCCTTGTGGCGCCCAACGGCAGCGCTGTGGACGAGGAAGCCCTGCGATCCCTTCCGTTTTTGCGCTATGCGCGCGAACAGTTGATCAGCCGCCAGATCGAAAGCCATCTGGCCCGCGCGCAGCTTGAGTTCGAGGACCGGTTCGAGATCGGCTCGCACCTGGCGCTGATGGCGATGGTCGCGCGCGGGCTGGGCTGGGCGATCACCACGCCGCTGGGCTACATGCGGGCCGCCCGGTTCCATGACGGGCTCGAGGTGCACCCCGCCCCGTTCGGCGCTGCGTCGCGCAGGATTTCCCTGTTCACCCGGTCCGACTGGTCCGATCAGGTCCCGCGCGAGGTGGCCGGCATGACCCGCCACCTGATGCAGAGCCAGATGATCGACCCTTGCCTGACCCGCCTGCCCTGGCTGTCCGGGCAGTTCAGGGTGATCGGCGGTTAGGTGTCCAGATACGCGATCAGCCCGTCGACGGCGGTTTCAATCAGATCCAGCGCGCCGTCGAAGTCGCGCGTATAGTACGGATCGGGCACATGATCGGCACCGGTCTGGGCCGCGAAATCGGTCAGCAGGCGCACCGGGGTTGCGTTGCCCACCGGGCGAAGCGCTTCGATCTTGGCGATGTTGCCGTCATCCATCCCGACGATCAGGTCGAACCGGTCGAAATCGGCGGCAATGAACTGTCGCGCGCGTAGGTCACTCAGGTTCAGCCCACGGGCACGGGCTGCGCGCTGCATTGGGACATAGGGCGGATCGCCCACATGCCAGTCCGACGTGCCGGCGCTGTCGGCGGCGTGGTGGTGCGCGCGGGCGCGGAAAACGCCCTCAGCGGCGGGCGAGCGGCAGATATTGCCGAGGCAGACAAACAGGATACGCTGTGACATGACTCGGGTGTAGCGCGCGGAGGGCGGATGGGAAAGATCGTGATTTTGACCGGGGCCGGGATTTCGGCTGAAAGCGGGTTGGGCACTTTTCGCGACGAAAGCGGGCTGTGGGCGCAACACCGGATCGAGGACGTGGCCACCCCCGAGGGCTTTGCCCGCGACCCCGCGCTGGTTCACGCCTTCTACAACGCGCGCAGGGTGCAGGCGGCGCAGGCACAGCCGAACGCGGCCCACCGGGCACTGGCCCGGCTGCAGCGCGACTGGCCCGGCGAGGTGGTGATCGTGACGCAGAACGTGGATGGCCTGCACGAAGCCGGGGGCGCGACCGGTGTGATCCACATGCACGGCACGTTGGCGGGCGCGCTCTGCGCGGCCTGTGGCCACCGCTGGCCCGCCCCGGCCGAAATGGCTGTGGATGAATCCTGCCCCGCCTGCGCCGGTCTGACCGCGCGGCCCGATATCGTCTGGTTCGGCGAGATGCCGTATTTCATGGATCAGATCTATGGCCACCTGGCGCAGGCCGATATCTTCGCGGCCATCGGCACCTCGGGACAGGTCTACCCGGCCGCGGCCTTCGTGCACGAGGCGATCGCCGCCGGCGCGCGAACGGTCGAGCTGAACCTGGAGCCCTCGGCAGGCGTATCCAGTTTCGACGAGACCCTGTTCGGACCGGCAACGCAGGTGGTGCCGCACTGGGTCGATCTCCTGTTGGCTCAGAGGTGACTTGAGGCCGCCCCGCAGGCTATGCTGAACCAAACCAGACAGGGAGTTTGCAATGACCGAACCGGACAGGCCGCAGGGCGAGGTCTTGGATGACGGCGCGCTGGATGGGCGTGCAGCGCTAGGGGAAACCCTTGCTGACCTGTGGTGGACCTTCCTGTTGCGCGGGTTGCTGGCGGGGGCGGTGGGCATCGCGGCGCTGTTCTGGCCTACCGGCAGCATCGCGCTGCTGCTGCGGCTGGTGGGTGTTCTGCTGATCCTCGATGGCGGGCTGACGCTGCTGGGCTTTGGCCGGCGCGGGTTGATCGGCGGTGCGGGTTTCGGCGCGGTGCTGATCGGGCTGGTCCTGCTGATCTGGCCCGAGGGCACCGCCAGACTGGCGTTCTTCCTGCTGGGGGCCTGGGCGCTGATCATCGGCATCGGGTCGCTGATGTCGCTGGGTCAGATGCACCCGCTGGACCCCGAGCGAGCCACGGTACGCAACTCGGGCCTTGTGGCGCTGGTGATCGGGCTGGTGCTGATCTTCTGGCCCGGCAGCGGGCTGGTGGCATTGGGCTGGGCCATCGCCTTTTCCGCGCTGGCTTTCGCCGCGGTCATGCTGTTCATGGCGGCCCGGTTCAAGCGCGCGGGCGATCGGGTGACCATCCGCACCGTCAACAGATAGGTCCTACGCAAACAGGCCGGGCATTGCCCGGCCTGACGCACGGATGACGGCCGCAGCGCGGCCAGAAGACAGGCGTGCCGTCAGTTCGAATGCTTCATGTGACCGTCCTGGCGCTCGAGATCGACTGGGATCTCGACCTGCACCTCGCCGGCCTGCTCGAACACCAGAGTGACCGGAATTTTCGCACCCTGCTCGAACGGCTTTTTGATCCCCATGAACATCACGTGGTCGCCGCCACGTTGCAGCATGTGGGCTTCGCCGGCCGGGATGGCAAAGCCTTCCTCGACCTGCATCATCTTGGCGACGCCGTTCTCGTCGATCTTGTGCGTGTGCAGCTCGACCCGCGCGGCGACGTCCGACTGGGCCGAAACCAACCGGTCATCGGTGTCGCCGGTGTTCTTGATCATCATGAATGCCGCACCGGCCTTGGCGTTCATGCCCGAGGATCGGGCATAAGCATCCTCGACCGAGATGATGCTGTCGGCAAAAGCGGCGGTGGACAAGACGGTAGCAGCCAAAGTTGCCAGAAAAGTGGATTGGAAGCGCATTTGGGCCTCTCCTTGAAACGTGTCTGAATGTTTTGGAAACGATCTCAGACGCGGATCGGAGGCCCCCTGGCCGATTGACCGTGGACCAGCGCGACCACCAAATCAGAGGTTCCGCGCAGCGGGCCGGGCTGGACCCGATCCGGTGCAAGAGGATGCGGTAGCTGGTCGGCAAACACCGCCCCCAGAAGACTGAGAGCATAGTCCGGGCAATAATGCGGCGCCTTGGTCGGCTGGCCGTTTTCGTCCATGTAGACCACGACCGGCCCCGTGCCGGTACACAGCACCATCTGCCCCACGGCCCTGTCCATGCCGCGCGAGGCGGCAACGCTCTGTGCTGTCAGCGCAAGAAGCAGCGACAGGGCAATCGGCAGGATCGTACGCAGGGTCCGGGTCATCTCGCCCGAGGTATAGGCGCGATCGAGGAAATCCGACAAGGGGATTGACCCGCCTGAGACAGTTTGGCGCTGCAAAAAAACGGGGCGGCCAAAAAATGGGCTGCCCCGTGTCCAGTTGTCAGGGAGGTCAGAAAAAATCGCGGTCGTCGCGCTGGGTCGTCAGGCCTGTGTGCAGGCGGTTCACCCGCCGTTGCATCCGGGTGCAAATGGATACCGACTCGACCAGAATTGTCGAAAGGACTGAAAGAAATTTGGAGGTTTTCGCAGACATCTCATCGCTCCGCCGCTGCAATACGTACATGCTTAAGAAGATTCTCGCGCATTGTATGTGAACAATTTCACCGTTTGACGCGAAATTGTTTGGCGTCAAGGATGCGCGCCCGCGAAGGCCCAAACCCGTACAAAGATGTCTGCGCAACGAAGAGCCCCCGCGCCAACAGGCACGGGGGCTAAAAACAAGACCTGTGGGGAAATCAGGCCGAGGCTTGTGCCTTGGCGATTTCCTTCTTCACTTTCAGTGCGTTCGGGGACAGATCCTCATCCTTGGCCTTGGCCAGGAAGGCGTCCAGACCACCGCGGTGGTCGACCGAGCGCAGGGCAGCCGCCGAGATGCGCAGCTTGACGCCGCGACCCAGCGTTTCCGACTGCAGGGTCACGTCGTTCAGGTTGGGCAGAAAGCGACGCTTGGTTTTGTTGTTGGCGTGGCTGACATTGTTGCCAGTCATCGGGCCTTTTCCGGTCAGTTCGCAACGGCGCGACATGGTTTCATCCTTTGTTTCTGGTGGGCCGGGCTGCTGCACGCGGCCAAATCACAAGGGGCGCAACCCGAAGTCGCGCCCGAAAACTGGTTGGATGCGTTTAGTGGGAATCGCTTCAAGGGTCAAGACGGGTAGCGCGAAATCTTTGCTCCCCCTCCCGATCATGTCCCCGCACCCCAGTTTTCGGCCAGCAACGGTTTTGCGTTGCGCAGGTGCCGCGCGATTAATCGGGCCTGCTGGCGCCCGCGTGGAATGGTGCGGGCCGGGTTCGACACGTGAACCCCGCCTGCCAATTGCGGAAAGATGGCGAGGATCTCTTCTCGCGCTTTCGCGCCCAGCGACCGCAGCGCCTCGGGGCCGGTGAACAGGCTTTCAGTTGGAGCGCCCTCGGCAAACACGATTCGGTGCTGGTCGAACAGCAGGTGGAAATACTCCACCCCCGGAATGGCGTCATCGACGAAGATGCCCGGCAGCGCCGTCAGCCTGATGGCGGGGATCAACACCTGATCCTGCCCGAACATGCGCCGCGCGATGGGGGACTGGACCAGCATCCGGTGCTGCCGAGACACCAGCAGATCGCGCGCAGGCAGCCCGGCCCCAAGCGCACCGGCAAGGATCCGCACCGGGGCCAGCTTGGGGTTTGCCCGGATTTCGGTCGCGCTGAACGCGCGACATCCGATCCAGCGGATCGGCTGGTCGCCGCCCGAATCGGTCCGGACCAGCTGCCCAAGGCGCAGGTTCTGGATGGGCACCGGACCATGCGGTGTCAGGATGCGCGCGCCACGGGTGAAACAGGGGACGCCGGATCCTTTTTCGAACTGCGAATAGGTGATCGTCTGGCCGGATGGCAGGGCGAAGGATCCGCTGGTCAGAGAATAGCTGGTGCCATCGACGACAGTGAACGTGCCAAAGCTGCTGTCGGTGACGACCGTCCCGGCCGGCAAGTTGAGCGTATCGCTACCCGACCCGCCCTGGATGTCGCCGGACACCGAGGTTGCCTGCAGCGTCAACGTGTCATTGCCACTGCCGAGGCGAATGTTGCCGATGGTCGAACCTTGCACCGTCACGGTGTCGTCGTCGGCACCGGCGGTCAGGCGACCGCCAATGGCGCTGTTGACGATCATCAGCGTGTCGATCCCGGCATTGCCGCGCACCGAACCGGAAATCGTACTGTTGGAAACGGTCACGACATCATTGCCGCCACGCGCGCGAATGCCGTCGATCGGGCTGCCTTGCGGAGAGCCGTTCAGCGTGCCGCTGTCATTGCTGACATCGATATTGTCGTTGCCATTCGTCCCGTTGATATTGGGCATGGTCGGCCCGTCCCGTCGCGTTTGCCCGTCCTGCGTGCAAGATATGGCGCCCTGTCCAATGCAGCCGGCCGGCCTCGGTTTTCGCGTTCAGGCTACATGACAACACGCTGCTGCACAAAGCTTTCGTTGCCGCGCCCACAGGGCGCCTAGATCTGCGCAAGTGCCTGCAACATCCGTTCAGCCGCGGCCGAGGGGCTGAGCCGCCCTGCCCCGACCTCGGCGCCCAGCCGATCCATCTCGGACCGGGCCCGCGGGGTCTCCAGCTTGGCGAGCAGGGCGTGACGCACCTCTTGGTCGAACCAATAGCGGGCCTGTTCGGCGCGGTTGGCATCCCAATGCCCGTTCTGTTTGCGCCAGTCGGCCACGGCCTGCATCTCGGCCCAGGCCTGGTCTAGGCCGCGCTCCTCGACCGCCGAGACTGTCATCGCCTTGGGAAATCCCTCGGGGTCCTGCGGGCGTTTACGCAGCAGGCGCAGCGCCCCGGCATAATCGGCGCAGGTGCGGGTAGCGGTGGCTTTCAGGTCGCCGTCGGCCTTGTTCACAAGGATCATGTCGGCCATCTCCATGATGCCCCGCTTGACGCCCTGCAATTCGTCCCCGCCGGCCGGGGCCAACAACAGAAGGAACAGGTCAGACATTTCCGACACCACGGTCTCCGACTGGCCCACGCCCACCGTTTCGATCAGCACCACGTCGAACCCGGCCGCCTCGCACAGGGCGATGGCCTCGCGCGTGCGGCGGGCGACGCCGCCTAGGTGGCTCTGGCTGGGTGAGGGGCGGATGAAGGCGTTCGGCTCGCGGCTGAGGCGTTCCATCCGGGTCTTGTCGCCTAGGATCGAGCCGCCGGACCGGGCCGAGCTGGGATCGACCGCCAGAACCGCCACCCGCAGTCCCTGCCCGATCAGCATCATGCCGAAACTCTCGATGAAGGTGGATTTGCCTACCCCCGGCGTTCCCGACAGGCCGATGCGCAGCGCCTGCCGCCCGGCGCCCGACAGCGCATTGATCAGCTGCGCCGTCTGGGCGCGGTGATCGGCGCGGGTGCTTTCGACAAGGGTGATCGCGCGGGCCAGCGCCCGGCGGTCGCCTTTGAGGATCCTGTCGGCAAGCTCGGCTGTGGTCATGGGCGGGGTCCTTCGTCGAAATCTGCCCTAGATGACGGGGATGGGCCGAGTTTGTCCAGTACCGCCGCGCGCGGGATTTGACGCAGGCGTTCTGGACCTTGGACGGGGCTTTGGCGATAAGGCGGTATGACCCGTCTACCGATCGACGATGCCCTGCCCGACCTGATCGTCGCGCTGCGCGCGCGCGGCCGCGCAGTGCTGCAGGCTCCGCCCGGGGCCGGCAAGACCACGCGCGTGCCGCTGGCGATGCGCGACGCCGGCCTGTGCGACGGGCGGATCGTGATGCTGGAACCGCGGCGGCTGGCCGCCCGCGCCGCCGCCGAACGCATGGCCGAGACACTGGGCGAACGCGCGGGCCAGACCGTCGGCTATCGCGTGCGGGGCGAGGCGAAAGTGTCGAAAGCCACCCGGATCGAGGTGGTGACCGAAGGCATCCTGACCCGGATGCTGCAATCCGAACCCGACCTGCCCGGTGTGGGTGCGGTGATCTTCGACGAATTCCACGAACGCTCTTTGAACGCCGATCTGGGGCTGGCCCTGTGCCTCGAGGTCGCCGGCGCGCTGCGCGACGACCTGATCCTGCTGGCGATGTCGGCCACGCTGGATGCCGATCCGGTGGCGCGGTTGATGGACGCGCCGCTGGTGACATCCGAGGGGCGCAGTTTTCCGGTTCAGACCCGCTGGCTGGACCGCCCGCTGGGCCCGCAGGCGCGGCGGCTGGACGCGTTGGTCGACCTGGTGGTTCAGGCCGAGCGCGAGACCCGCACCACCGGCGGCGGCATTCTGGTGTTCCTGCCGGGCGAGGGCGAGATCCGCCGGGCCGAGGCCGCGCTGGCCGGCCGGCTGCCCGGCGATTGCGCGATCCGGCCGCTGTTCGGCGCCCTGCCCTTTGCCGCCCAGCGCGCCGCCCTTGCGCCTGCCGAGACCGGGCGCAAGGTGGTGCTGGCCACCTCGATCGCCGAGACCTCGCTGACCATTCCGGACATCCGGGTGGTAGTGGACATGGGACAGGCCCGCCGCGCGCGGTTCGATCTGGGCTCGGGCATGTCGCGGCTGGTGACCGAGCGCGTCACACGCGCCGAGGCGACCCAACGCGCGGGCCGCGCGGGCCGCGTGGCCGAAGGGCTGTGCTTTCGCCTGTGGTCCAAGGGTGAGGAAGGCGCCCTGCCCGCCTTTCCACCCGCCGAGATCGAGGCCGCCGACCTGACCGGACTTGCGCTGGAACTGGCCCTGTGGGGGGCCGAGCCGCAGGATCTGGCCTTTCTGACACCACCGCCCGAGGGGGCGCTGGCCGAGGCGCGCGCGCTGCTGCGGATGCTGGGCGCGTTGGACGGCAAGGGCCGTATCACCGAACATGGCCGCGCACTGGCTGGCCTGCCCCTGCATCCGCGGTTGGGACACATGCTGGTCACGGCCGGCGCGCAGGCCGCCCCGCTGGCTGCCCTGATGGCCGAGCGCGACCCGTTGAAGGGCGCTCCAGTGGACCTGTCGCTGCGGCTCGAGGCGCTGCGCGATCCGCGCGCCTACCAGCGCAACCGGGTCTGGCCCGCCAATCCCGGCATTCTGGACCGGATCCGGTCCGAGGCGAAGCGGCTGCACGGCCAGATCAAGACTGAAGGCGACCCGCTGGGCCCGGCGGCGATGGCCGCGCTGGCCTATCCCGACCGGGTCGGTCAGCGGCGCAAGGGCGACGCGCCGCGCTATGTGCTGTCGGGCGGCAAGGGCGTGGTGATGGACCCCGGCGACCCGATGGCCGCAGCGCCATACCTTGTGGCGATCGACACTGACGGCAACCCGCGCGAGGCCCGGCTGCGCATGGCCGCGCAGATCACCGAAGCCGAGATCCGCGCGTTGTTCGCCGACCAGATCGAATGGGTCGAGACCTGCGCTTGGTCGAAACGGGACCGCCGAGTGGTGGCCCGGCGGCAGGAACGGTTCGGTGCGCTGGTGCTCGATGACCGCATCTGGAAGGACGTGTCCGACGAGTCCGTGGCCCGCGCGATGCTGGACGGCGTGCGCGATCTGGGCCTGAGGCTGGAGGGCAAGGCTGCGCGACTGGCCGCGCGGGTCGAGCTGGTGCGGGCGGCAGGCGTCGACCTGCCCGATTTCTCGGAAAGCGGGCTGATGACAACGCTCGAGGACTGGCTGCTGCCGATGCTGACCGGCGTGCGCAGCGCCGAGGATTGGAAGCGGTTCGACCTGCTGCCCGCCCTTCAGGCGCGGCTGAGTTGGGACCAGATGCTGGAACTGGACCGCCGCGCGCCCCCGGCCTTTGTCACGCCACTGGGGCGCAAGGTCCCGATCGACTATGGCAAAGCGGTGCCCGAAATCGCCGTTCGCCTGCAGGAGATGTTCGGGGTCACCCAGCACCCGATGGTGGGGGGCGAGCCGCTGAAGGTCACCCTTCTGTCCCCCGCGCAACGCCCGATCCAGATCACCCGCGACCTGCCGGGGTTCTGGGCCGGGTCCTATGCAGATGTACGCAAGGACATGCGCGCGCAATACCCCAAGCACCCCTGGCCCGAGGACCCGACCCAAGCCGACCCGACCCTGCGGGCCAAACGCAGGGGTGCTTGAATACCATCTGTCAGGTTGATATCTCTCGCCGTCCTGAAGGCAGAACAACAAAAAACGGCAGGCACCCGCAATGACATGGCTGCAAAAATTCTGGGAGGGGGTCCTGAAACCCCTGTTTCAGCGTCCGCGCCTCGTGCAGTTCGCGGCGCTGTGTACCCGTGGCGATGGCCCCGATACGCAGGTGCTAATGGTCACCAGTCGCGACACCGGGCGGTGGATCATCCCCAAGGGCTGGCCGATTGACGGACTGAACGGGGCCGAGGCCGCAGCGCAGGAGGCCTGGGAAGAGGCCGGCGTGCGCAACGCCGAGGTCGATCCGGAGCCGGTCGGCAGCTATTGCTACGGCAAGGTCCGCAAAAGCGGCGCGATCGATCCGGTTTGCACCACGGTCTATCGGCTGCGGGTCACCGACCTGGCCGATGAATTTCCCGAAATGCACGAACGCACCCGCGAATGGGTCTCGCCGCAAGAGGCGTCCGAACGCGTCCACGAACCGGAGCTGAAAAAGCTGCTGTTGCGGATCTAACCAACGGCAGAGCGCAGCCCGGCACGAATCTGGTCGGGGGTCAGCGGACCCGTCTCGCCCTGCGTGATCAGCTCTGCCACCCGGTCGCAGATCGGGGTCGGCGCGCCGGTTTCGCAGCCCAAGCGGATGATCTCGCCCTGCAGGCTGTCGATTTCGGTCGGGCAACCGGCATCCAGATCATAGGCCATCGAGGTGCGCGCGGCGGGGTCGATCGTCAGCATCCGCGCCGCGATGCGCGAAAACAGCGGCGTGGGCAGGCGCAGGATATGCGGCGTCATCCAGCCCGGCAGCGGCGTGGTAGAGGCCACGGGGCGCCCGGAGGCGGCCAGAACCGCCAGCGCCTCGGCCATCTGGTCAGCCATCAAGCGGCGCCAGTCGCGGTTCAACAGCTGCTCGCGCAGGGTCAGACCCGACAGCGCGTTCAGCGCATTGTTGAGGTTGATGACCAGCTTGCCCCATTGCACCGCCTCGATCCCGTCGGTTTCGGTGACGGGCAGATCGGGCGTGGACAGGCGGCGGGCCAGCGCGCCGGGACCGGACTCGATCACGATGTCGCCGGATGTCGCGCGATGCCAGGTGGCCGGACCGGCAGGCACCACGTTGAACGGCACCATCCCGGCGCGCACGTCCCGTCCGGGCAGCGCGGTGCGCAGGGTGCGGGCGTTTTCCATCCCGTTCTGCCACGAAATGACCGGGGCCGCGGCCGGGGTGTACGCGGCGATCAGGCCGGCCATTTCGACGGTGGCGCCGGTTTTCACTGTGACCAGAACCAGATCGGCGTCGGACAGACAGGCAGGGTCTTCAGAAAGGGTCAGACGGTCGGCAGGGATCGTTTTACGCAGGCCCGAATAGTCGGTCGCGGTCAGCCCGTTCTGCCGGATCGAGTCCAGCACCCGCGCCCGGCCCAGCAGGGTTACGTGGTGGCCGGCATCGGCCAGCATCCCCCCGCAGTAGCATCCGATGCTGCCCGCGCCCGCGATCACCAGTCTCATGCCGTCCCCTTCCCGTTTGCCGCTAAGGATCGCCGGGATCCCTTGGGCAGGCAAGCCGGGCGGGCGCTGACGTGACGTTCAGCGCGCGCGCCGGGGCTTGGTGCGTTCCAGTTCCGGGGTAATCGGAATGAACTCGTCCTCGTCCCCCGGCGGCAGGTGGAAGGCGCCGTTGGCCCAATCGGCGGATTTCCATTCGCGGATCGCCGTTTCGATCTTGTCCTTCGAGGAAGAAACGAAGTTCCACCAGATATACCGATCCTCATTCATCGTGGCTCCGCCCAGCACCATCAGCCGCGCCCCCGCCGGCCCGGCAGTCACCGACAGGCGGTCACCCGGGCGGAAGACCATCATGCGGCCTTCCTCGAACCGGTCACCCGCGATCTCGACCGAGCCTTGGGTGACGTAGACGCCCCGATCCTCGTGATCGTCGGGCAACGGGAAGGCAGCGCCGGGGTCCAGTTGCACGTCCAGATAGAAGGTTTCCGACAGCATCGTGACCGGGCTGGTTTCCCCATAGGCCGAGCCGAGGATCAGCCGGGCGCTGACACCGGCATCCTGGATATGCGGCAACGCGGCCTGCTTGTGATGTTCGAAATCGGGGGCCATGTCTTCGTGCGCTTCGGGCAGCGCGATCCAGGTCTGGATGCCGAACAGGCTGTGCCGCTTGGCGCGGGTTTCGGCGCTGGTGCGTTCGGAATGGGTGACGCCGCGGCCCGCGACCATCCAGTTGACCTCGCCGGGATAGATCATCTGATGGGTTCCGAGGCTGTCGCGATGTTCAAATTCGCCCTCGTACAGATAAGTAACGGTGCCCAGCCCGATATGCGGATGCGGGCGTACGTCGATGCCGCCATCGGTGATGAACTCGGCCGGTCCCATCTGGTCGAAAAAGATGAAGGGCCCCACCAACTGGCGCTTGACCGAGGGCAGCGCGCGGCGCACTTCGAACCCGCCCAGATCGCGGGCGCGCGGGATGATCAGGGTTTCCAGCGCCGAACCTTCGCTGACGCATTCGGGGCTGTGGGTGGGGTTCCAGCTCATGTCGGCCTCCAATCCAGTGCGGCGGGATGTTCACTCTTGCCAATCTAGCGCAAAATACCGGCGGACAAAGTGCATCTGCGCACAGATAGGCTGCAGCCCGGATCAGCCCTGTACGCGGGGCCAGAGCTGCGGGAAGAACGGGCCGGCGATCCGGTCGCCCTCGGCATAGCCGGCGGCCTCAAACTGCGCCCGCTCCTCCTTGGCCCAATCGCCGCGATACCGGATCACCCCGTCCGGCCCGGTCATGCGCAGGGTGAAGCGGCGCACGGTTTCCGTGGGCGTGACCGAGGACAGCCCCCCGTGCAGCGTGCGCATGTCGAAATAGATGCAGTCGCCCAGATCCATGTCCCATTGCAGCAGGTCATAAGCGCCGGGATCGGCATTCACGTCTGGTGGCGGGTGATAGGTGCGGCCTGCAACCTGCGTGGGTTCGTAACTGGGGTGCCCGTCGGTAAAGCGTACGCGCATGAACAGCTTGTCCCACAGGTGCGAGCCGCGCACGAAAGCGATCCCGTTGTTCTTGCTGACCGGTTCAAGCGGCAACCACAGCACGCACATCGAGCCTTCAAAATCGAAATAGGACAGGTCCTGATGGAATGGCGGGCGCGAGGTCGATCCGGCCTCGCGCAGGAACCAGTTGTCCATCACCAGATTGATCGGCGCGGCGCCCAGCAATTCGGAAGCTATCGGCGCGCAGGGCGAGTTGCGGACGAATTCCTCGAACTGGGGGATCTTGCTCCAGGCCCAGTAATCCTCGAGATAGGCGGGCGCGTCCGGGTCCTTGGTGTGGCGCGTGAAGTTCTCGGTCGGGGTTTGCAGATCGGCGTCGATGCCCGCGCGCAGCAACTCCAGCCAGTCCGCGCCGAATTTCTGGCGCAGCACCACCGCACCATCGCGGCGGAAGGCGGCGATTTCATCCTTTGTCAGCAGGTTGGCATCTGTCATCGGCTTCCCCCCTTGGTGGCGCAAAGAAAAGGATCGCACCCGAATGGCGCAGGCGTCAAAGATTATTGCCGCCTTGGTCCATTCCATGCGCTTTCGTCCGCCGGTTGGCCGGTTTTTGCCCGGAACGCTCGGAATGAGCCGCGATCGTGCTATTCTTCTACTGTGGCGGTTGGAACAGCTGCCGGGTCAGCACAGGAGAGGTTTAGATGCCCGGAGATTCACTGAACCGAAGAACCATGTTGGTGGCCGGCACCGCTCTGGTCGCCACGGCCGGCAGCGGCCTCATCATGCCTGCGCGGGCAAATGGGCTGGCGCCGACCCCGTCGATGCGGGGTGGATCGAACAATTATCGCCCGGGCGCGCCGATCGTCGACCGGATCGGCGGCGGCGGTTTCTGGATGACCGGCACAGTAAGGCGGGCCGGCGACGGCGCGCCCTTGCCCGGTCAGCGCATCCAGATCTGGGCGCATACCACAGAAGGCCACGAACGCGACCCTCAGAGCCACGGTGCCACCCTGACCGATGCGAACGGAGAATTCCGGCTGGAGATGCCGCAGATCGTGCCCGCCTTTGGTCAGCCGCACGGACATCTGGCCTATGACAGCGGCGAATTCGAGACCGTGTTCCTGCGCCCGATCATGTCCAGTGCGCGCGACAAGACCCTCGCCGCGCATTTCGTTCTGCAACCGGTCTGAACCCGGTGCCGCGCCCGGGCGTCCTCGCGGTCTGGCTGGCGCTGATCGCCGCCGTTGCGGTGCCTGTGGTGGTGGCGGGGTTCAGCCCGTATCTGGCATGGCGCAGCCCGATCTACATCGCAGCAGGCTTTGCCGGGATTATCGGGTTGGGATTGCTTCTGGTACAGCCGCTGCTGGCCGCGCGCGTATTGCCGGGGCTGACGGCGATGAGCAGCCGAATGGTGCACCGCTGGGTCGGGATAACCCTGATCGCCATGATTGTCCTGCACGTCGGCGGGCTGTGGGTCACCAGCCCCCCGGATGTGGTGGATGCCCTGCTTTTCCGGTCGCCTACCCCTTTCTCGGCTTGGGGCGTGGTGGCCATGTTGGCAGCGTTCGCCGCCGTGGCGCTAGCCGCGCTGCGCAGCCGACTGGGATGGCGGTTCCGCCTTTGGCGGTTGGCCCATGCCAGTCTTGCGCTGGTGACCATTCTAGGCACCGTCGTACATGCCCTGCTGATCGAGGGCGCAATGGAAACCGTCACCAAGGCCGCATTGTGTGGGCTTGTATTGTTCGCCTGCGTCGGGGCCTTGATCAGATTGCAGGTCTGGGACGTGAAACCGCGAGTTTAGACGGCAGGCGCAGCTCAGGTCGCCAGGCGCTTTGCATAGGTGGCGCGGTTCATCTCTACATCCCGCACCGTGATGCTGCCGACCGCCGGTGCACCGGCGGCCAGAACATCCAGAATGATTGTGTTCAGTTCGGTTCGCGTCGGCTCGTCCCGGCCCTGCATCAGGAATAGAGTGGCATGAATGAACGTCTGCGGCTCGGTCCCGATGTGGGAATACGGGATCGGCATCGCGCGAATTTTGAGCGTTGGTGCGTCAAATTCCTCATGCGTGGCGAGGACCTTATAGAGATCTTCGCATATGGCTTGAAAATCATGCGATTGCTCAAGCCCGGCTGAAAATTCAAGGACGACGTGCGGCATGGGAGCCTCCAGAATTGAAAGAGAACCAGCGGCTCCCATAGAATTTCTAAGGGGCTTCAGACACCCAAACACCAGCGCATCACCGCCTTCTGCGCGTGCAGTCGGTTTTCGGCCTCGTCAAAGATCACCGAGTTCGGCCCGTCCATCACCTCGGAGGTCGCTTCCTCCTCGCGGTGGGCGGGCAGGCAGTGCATGAACAGCGCATCGGGTTTGGCGTGGGACATGAGTTCCGCGTTGACCTGATAGGGCCGCAGCAGGTTGTGGCGGCGCTCCTTGGCCGACTGCGAGTCGTGCATCGAAACCCAGGTGTCGGCCACGACAAGATCGGCGCCTTCGACGGCCTTGTATGGGTCGCGCTCGATCACGATTTTCGAGCCCTTCTGGCGGGCGAAACCCATGAACTCTTCCTCGGGGTCGAACTGGGCCGGGCCGGTAAAGGTCAGGTCAAAACCGAACTGGCCCGCCGCGTGCAGGAACGAGGCACAGACATTGTTGCCGTCACCCGTCCAGACCACCTTTTTCCCGGCGATGGGGCCGCGGTGTTCCTCGTAGGTCAGCACGTCGGCCATGATCTGGCAAGGATGGGTGCGGTCGGTCAGGCCATTGATCACCGGCACGTCCGAGTATTCGGCCATCTCGGTCAGGATGGTTTCGTCGAAGGTGCGGATCATGATCATGTCGACATAGCGCGACAGCACGCGGGCGGTGTCGGCGATAGTCTCGCCATGGCCCAGCTGCATGTCCTTGCCCGACAGCACCATGGTTTGCCCGCCCATCTGGCGCACGCCCACATCGAACGAAACGCGGGTCCGGGTCGAGGGTTTTTCGAAAATCAGCGCCACCATGCGGCCGGCCAGCGGCTGTTCGTCGTCGGGTGCGGCCTTGGGACGGCCCAACCGGGCCTGCTTCATCGCGCCGGCTTGGTCGATCATCGACCGCAGCGCGGCGGCGTCGGTTTTGTGGATATCAAGGAAATGGTTCATGTCGGTTCGCTTTTTCACTGTCGGTTGCCGGGGCGCGTCGCCCCCGGCGCATTTGGGAATAGGGGGCGTCAGGCCGAGGCGAGTTGGCTTTGAACCTGCCGGGCGGCTTTCTCGAGGCGGATCTGGGCCTGGGCAATGTCATCCTCGGTCAGGGTCAGCGGCGGCAGCAGGCGGATCACGTTGTCGGCCGCGGGCACAGTGATGACTTCGTTGTCATAACCGGCCGTGACCACGTCGGCGTTGGGCGCCTTGCATTTCAGGCCCAGCATCAGGCCGGATCCGCGGACCTCTTCGAACACGTCGGGGTGATCGGCGACAAGGCCCTCGAGCTTTTGGCGCAGCAGACCCGCCTTGCGGTTGACGCCGTCCAGGAAGGCCGGGGTCGCCACATGGTCCAGAACCGCGCAGCCCACCGCGCAGCCCAGCGGGTTGCCGCCATAGGTCGACCCATGGGTGCCCGCGGTCATGCCGCTGGCGGCCGCTTCGGTGGCCAGCACCGCACCCAGTGGAAAGCCCCCGCCGATGCCCTTGGCCACCATCATGATGTCGGGCGTAATGCCCGCCCATTCATGGGCAAAGAGTTTCCCGGTGCGGCCGACGCCGCACTGCACCTCGTCAAGGATCAGCAGCAGCCCGTTGTCGTCGCAGATCTGGCGCAGGGCCTTGAGCTCGACATCGGGGACGGGGCGGATACCGCCCTCGCCCTGGATCGGCTCGATCATGATCGCGGCGGTTTTGTCGTTGATCGCGTTGGTCACGCCCTCCAGATCGCCGAAGGCGACATGTACGAACCCGGGCAGCAGCGGGCCGAACCCCTTGGTCATCTTCTCGGACCCGGCCGCGGCGATGCCCGCCGAGGACCGGCCGTGGAAAGACCCCTCGAACGTGATGATCTCGACCTTTTCCGGCTGACCCTTGTCGTGGAAATGCTTGCGGGCCATCTTGACCGCCAGTTCGCAGGACTCGGTGCCCGAATTGGTGAAGAACACAGTGTCGGCGAAGGTCAGATCCACCAGCTTGTCGGCCAGCGCCTGCTGTTGCGGAATCTGGTACAGGTTCGACACGTGCCACAGCGCATGCGCCTGCTCGGTCAAGGCATTGACCAGGGCCGGGTGGGCATGGCCCAGCGCGTTCACCGCGATCCCCGCGCCCAGGTCAAGGAAACGTCGGCCGTCCGCCTCGGTCAGCCAAGCGCCTTCGCCCTTAACGAAGGTCAGCGGAGCACGATTGTAGGTCGGCAGAACGGACGGGATCATCGGATCATCCTTTTTGGAAAACTTGAACCCAGTGACTGAAACACTGAGACCGGGTTCGTCAACAGATTTGGTGAGAGATGCGCGGATTTGGGTCGCGCGCGCAGGATCAAACGGGCCGGTTACGCGGTGATGCGTCGGCGTCGGAGCGGCAGGATATGCACGGTTTTGATCATGGGTGCTCGTATAGCGGGACCGTCACGATGTGAAAAGCCGAAATCGCGATGACAGTTGAATTTGTTGGAACCGTGGGCGTTTGGGGCTTGTCATTCGGGCCGCTCTGCCGCACCGCTGGGCCATGTTCACGCCCAAGGCTCACAACCCGGCATTGGCCGCCGGTCTGATCTTTTGCGCCAGCGCCTTCATCGCGGGCACCACGTTGCTGGCCAAGGCGCTGGGCACCGATGCGCTGGGCCCGCCGCTGCATCCGCTGCAGATCAGCCACGGGCGGTTCCTGTTCGCTTTCGTCGCGATCGCGGCCACCGTCGCGGTGCTGCGCCCCCGGCTGCGGCGACCGCATTGGGGGCTGCATCTGGGTCGCACCAGTTTCGGCTGGGCGGGGATTTCGCTGATGTTCGCCTCGGTCGCTTACATCCCGATTGCCGATGCCACCGCGATATCTTTCCTGAACCCGGTATTCGCGATGGTGCTGGCCATCCCGCTGTTGAAAGAGGGCGTCGGCCCCTGGCGCTGGCTGGCCGCAGCGGTGGCGTTGGCGGGCGCGTTGATCTTGCTGCGCCCGACGCCCGCAAGCTTTCAGCCCGCCGCCCTGCTGGCGCTGGGTGCGGCGGCTGTGATCGGGATGGAGCTGATCTTCATCAAGAAACTGTCGGGCCGCGAGGCGCCGATCCAGATCCTGCTGGTCAATAACGCGATGGGTGTGACCATCGCCACGGTCGCGGTGCTGGCGGTCTGGGCACCGCCTGCGTCCGCGCAATGGGCAGCGCTGGTCGGGATCGGGGTGCTGATGGCCTGTGCGCAGGCCTGTTTCGTCAACGGCATGGCGCGGGCCGATGCCTCGTTCGTGGCGCCGATCAGCTATGCCACGCTAATCTTTGCGGGCCTGTACGATTTTGCGGTGTTCGACGTGATCCCGGATGCGGTCAGCGTGACCGGGTCGGGCATCATCCTGACCGGAGCGCTGATCCTGGTGTGGCGCGAAGGTCGGGCGCGGCGGGTCAGGCCTTGAGCCGGTAGCCCGTGCGCAGCATCTGCCAAGTCACCGCACAGACGGCCAACGTGGCCCCGCCGCAGACGGCCAGCCCCAGCAGCGGCGAACTGTCCGACACGCCGATCATCCCGAACCGCAGCCCGTCGATCAGGTAGAACACCGGGTTGGCATGGCTGAGGCGGTTCAGCAGCGGCGGCAGCGCCTCGACCGAGTAGAAGGTGCCCGACAGGAAGGCCAGCGGGGTGACGATGAAGTTGGTGATGGCCGCCATCTGGTCAAACTTGTTGGCGAAGATGCCCGCAAACAGGCCCAGACCGCCCATGAACGCACCGCCCAGCACCACGAAGGCCAGCGCGATCAGCGGATGCGCCGGCACCAGCCCCAACACCAGCGCCAGGGCCGCTGCCACGACCAGCGCGATCAGCACGCCCCGCGCAATGCCGCCCGCCAGATAGCCCAGCAGGATTTCGAGCGGTGACAGCGGCGGCATCAGCGTGTCCACGATGTTACCCTGCACTTTGGAGATCACCATCGAGGACGAAGTGTTGGCAAAGGCGTTCTGAATCACCGTCATCATCATGATCCCGGGCGCCAGAAAGGTCAGAAAGGGCACGCCCATCACATCCGGCCGCCCCGGGCCGACAGCGATGTTGAAGATCAGCAGGAACAGGCCAGCAGTGACCAGAGGCGCCAGCAGGGTCTGCGTCCAGACCGCCAGAAAGCGCAGGGTTTCGCGCTGGGCCAGTGTCCACAACCCAATCCAGTTGACCGCTCCGAAACGGCGCATGTCCTGATCCGCGAGATTCTGCATTCCTGCCCCCAATCTGATTCGATGACCGCTTGTAACTCGGCCCGCAGTGATTAGAATAGGGCGCTGAGACGAATTCCGAAGGCGGCCCGTGACCGAGGCCGCTTTCCCGCTTTTGAAAGGCTACCCATGTCCTGGACAGACGAGCGCGTAGAACTGCTCAAGAAAATGTGGGGCGAAGGCCAGTCGGCCAGCCAGATCGCCAAGGAACTGGGCGGGGTCACCCGCAATGCGGTGATCGGCAAGGTCCATCGCCTGGGCCTGTCGAACCGGACCACCGGCGCCGCACCCGCCAAGGCCGAGCCCAAGGAAAAACCGGCCCCCGCGCCCAAGGCCGAAGCCAAGCCCAAACCCGCCCCCAAGACCGAGCCGGCCCGCCCCGCGGCAGCCGCACCGGCCGCCGAGGCGAAACCGGCCACGCCGCCGCGCCGCCAGATCATTCCGGCCGGCCAGCCGCTGCCGCCGCAGCCCTCGGCCAATGAAATCAGCCCCGAGGCGCTTGCCAAGGTCAACGAGGTTGAGAAGAAGGCCAAGAAGCTGTCTCTGATGGAACTGACCGAGAAGACCTGCAAATGGCCCGTGGGCGATCCGGCCACGGATGATTTCTGGTTCTGCGGTCTGCCGGCCGAGCCGGGCAAACCCTATTGCGAGGCGCATGTGGGTGTCGCCTTCCAACCCATGAGTGCGCGCCGCGACCGGCGTCGGTAATACCCGGTGCGCCGGGATCCGACCGCGACGGAGGATACCTGGCTGGCGCAGGCCAAACGATTGTTAGCGCTGGCCGAGACAGGCCAGCACTTTACCACCGACCCTTTCGACCGCGAGCGTTATGACGAGATCGCCGGCATCGCCCGCGCCATGCTGGCCGATCTGGGCCGGGTGCCCGTGTCGCGGATCGAGGGGCTGATACCGCCCCATGCAGGCGGATACGCCACCCCCAGCATCGACATCCGCGGCGCCGTGATCCAGAACGGCCACATCCTGCTGGTGCGCGAGCGCAGCGACGGGTTGTGGGCCATGCCGGGCGGGTTTGCAGATATCGGTAGCTCTCCGGCAGAGAACATCGAACGCGAGGTCTTTGAGGAAGCCGGGCTGCAGGTCAGGGCGCACAGCCTGTACGCCCTGCGCCACAAGGCCCGGCACCCCTACCCGGCGGATGCCCGCGATTTCTACAAGCTGTTCTTCCTGTGCGACCCAGAGTCCGGCACCGCGCCGCAGCCAGGCGCCGAAACCAGCGATGCGGGCTACTTCGCGCCCGATGCGCTGCCCGCCCTTTCGCAGGTGCGCAACCTCGAGGCGGATATCCACGCCGCCTTTGACGCGCATCGCCGTGCGCCCAGTCCGGCGAGTTTCGACTGAAACCTATTGCGCGGGGTGCGAATGCGGCCCGGCCGGCAGATGCACCCATTTCGGCAGCTCGTTGGGTGATACCGAGACGTGCAGTCGTTCCGACGGGTCCTGCCCGACCAACCGGTGGCGGCGCAGCAGAAAGATCTTGCCCCACCCGCGCCAGGTGCCGACCGATGGCGCGTGCGGATCGGTGGGAAACCGGCTGCGCCAGCCCTCGGGCAGCGGCAGACCGTGCAATTCGGCCTTGTCCAGCATCCACACCAGCGAAATGTTGGCCAGCGGCCGCGCCGGCTCGAACCCGCTGAGCTGCCCGCCCACGTCGCCATGGGTGCCACGGAACCAGACCTGTTCGACACGGCCCTTGAAGTCGGCGGTGTCCTGCCACAGAACCGGAGTGAACACTTCGCGCGTCTCATCCATCGCAAGCGCGTGATAGCCGTTTCGCGTCGCCTGCCCCAGATGGTGATGATGGAAGGCGTGGCGCTCTTCGGCCAGGCGCCACAGCAGCGGCAGCCGCAGGCCCAGTGCCTTGACCGAGTCCCAGACGCCGATCATCTCGATCTCGACACCATCATGACAATAAAGCCGCCGGAAATCCTGCGCGGCCTTGCCGCGCGGATTGTTCTCATAGTGGCGGTAGGACTGCTTGATGTTGCGCTCGGTCGCGTGTTCGGGGCGCAGCAGCCCGATCATGTCGATCACGCCCGCCAGGCTGCGCACCCCATAGGCACCACGCGAATACCCGATCAAGTAAATCCGGTCGCCCGGCTCATAGCGCGACGCCAGATAGCCATAGGCCCGGCGAATCTGCCGATTGATCCCGCGTCCCATCATAACGTCCAGAGTGGATTTCCAGCTGTCCCACTGGACACCGCCTTCGTAGAACACCGAGACGTTGCCACCCATCTCGCGGCACATCCGATAGGTCAGGCCGGCATGCGTTTCTCGGCCGGGTTCCAGCGTGGACATGGTGCCGTCAAGGATGATGACATGGCTGATCGGCTCGCGATGACGCGTTTCACCGGAATGTTCCGACCGCAGCGGGCGGCCAAGCCATCCGAGGAGTTTTCTACCGATCCACGTCAACTGCATCCGACAGCATTTCCCAAACCCTGCGCGGTGTAAAAGGCATGTCCGCCTGTCGCACCCCGTGATCCCACAGCGCGTCCTGAACTGCGTTTGCCACGGCCGCCAATGCGCCGACCGTGCCTGCCTCGCCACAGCCTTTCATTCCCATCGGGTTGGCCGTTGACGGAACCGGCGCCGAGGTAAACCTGATCATCGGCAGGTCGTCGGCGCGGGGCAAGGCGTAGTCCATGAAGGTAGCCGTCAGCAGTTGCCCTTCGGCATCATGCACAACGTGTTCGCACAGCGCCTGACCGATGCCCTGCGCCACCCCGCCATGCACCTGGCCTTCGGCCAGCATCGGGTTGATGAGATTGCCGAAATCATCGACCACCGTATAGCGGTCGACCGATGTTGTGCCAGTTTCCGGGTCGATCACGATCTCGGCGACATGGGCGCCGTTGGGATAGCTGCGCGCCTCTAGCCGCGTGCGGGCCTCGTGCTGCAGCAGGTCGGCGCGGCCATCCGCGCGGGCCATTTCAGCCGCTTCGATCAGCGTGGGCGTCAGGTTCGACCCCGGCGCGCGAAAGGTTTCATGGTCGAAGGTCACATCGCTTTCCTCGACCCCCATTTTATCCGCCAGATAGGGCGTGAATGCGGCAATCATCTGGTCAATCGTGACCAGCGTCGCCGCGCTTTGGACCGTGACCGAGCGCGACCCGCCGGTGCCGCCGCCCTGCGCCATGCGGTCGCTGTCGCCCTGCACGACCCGGATCCGGTCGGCCGGGATCCCCGTCTGATCCGACAGGAACTGGGCATAGACCGTCTCGTGCCCCTGCCCGTTCGATTGCGTCCCGACATAAAGATTCACGGTGCCGTCCTGACAGAATTCGACTTTTGCGCCTTCGGAAGGGTCGCCCAGAATGCTTTCAATATAGTAACAAATCCCCTGCCCTCGGATCAGACCGCGTTCGGCGTCGGCGGCCTTGCGCGCGGCGAAACCGGCGGTCTGTTCGGCGGCGCGGGACAGGACCATGTCGAAATCGCCCACGTCATAGGTTTCACCTGTGGCCGAGACATAGGGAAAGGCGTCGGGCCGGATGAAGTTGCGGCGGCGCAGCTCCCACGGATCGACGCCCAGTTCTCGCGCGGCGCGGTCCATCGCGCGTTCCAGCACATAGATCGCCTCGGGGCGGCCGGCACCGCGATAAGCGTCGACCTGGGTGGTGTTGGTATAGAACCCCTCGACCCGCAAATAGGTTTTCTGCACGTCATAGACGCCAGGCAGTACGCATTTGAACAGGTTGGTCTGGATCGCCTGGCCGAAATGGCTGTTGTAGGCGCCCAGGTTGCACCGGCTGTGCACCCGGTAGGCGGTGATGCGAAGATCCTCGTCAAAGGCCAGTTCGGCCAGCGAGGTCAGGTCGCGCCCGTGGTGGTCGGACAGCATCGCCTCGGTCCGGTCCGACATCCAGTGCACGGGCTGGCCCAGTTGCATCGCCGCTACCGCGACCGAGAAATACTCGGGATACGGCATCGCCTTCATGCCGAACCCGCCGCCCACGTCTGGCGTTGTGACATGGACCGCCTGCGGGTCCAGCCGCAGCTTGTCGGCCAACTGCGCCTTCATCCCCCAGACACCCTGCCCACCATAGCTGAAATGCAGCCGCCCGTCGGACCAGACCGCGTTGCAGCCGCGCGGCTCGATCGAGTTCACGATCACCCGGTTGTCGGCCACCTGCAGCGACACGACATGGGCGGCGGCGTCAAAGGCGGCCTGGGTCGCGGCCTCGTCGCCCACGGCCCAGTCAAAGGCGCGGTTGTCGGGCGCCTCGGGGTGCAGCGGCTCACCGCCCGGCGCAAGGTCCAGCTTGGCGGGGCGGTCGGCGGTGTCCATCCAGGTCAGTTCGGCGGCGTCGCGGGCCTGCGCCAGCGTTTCGGCGACGACCATCGCCACCGGCTCGCCGACAAACCGCACCCGGTCGCGGGCCAGCATGTGGCGCGGGGGATTGGCGGCGCGGGTGCCATCGCGGTTGACAAGGATCGTGGCGCTCAGCACCGGGTCGATTCCGGCGGCGATCAGGTCGTCGATGGTCAGCACCAGCCGCACGCCGGGCGCGGCGCGGGCGGCGTCAAGGTCAAGCCCGGTGATGTCGCCATGCGCCACCGGGCTGCGAAAGAACACTGCGTGCAGTGCGCCAGGTGGTACCGTATCGTCCATGTAGCGCCCCTGCCCGGTCAGGAACCGCTGATCCTCGGTCCTGGAGACCGGCTGGCTTTTGCCGAACTTTTCCATGACGCGCCCCTTTCGCTGCCTCAGACCGCGAGCCTAGCCGTGATGCGGCGGATGTCCAGTGCGCGGGGTGCTTGGCCCTTTCCCTTCCCGCCGCCATTCGCTATTGCAGGCGCTGACCCATGATCGATGACGCAGGACGCACCCGATGGCGATGGACAAGACATTCAACGCGGCCGAGGCCGAGGCCCGGATCTACAAGGCCTGGGAAGAGGCCGGAGCCTTCAAGGCAGGCGCGAACAAGTCGCGCGACGAGAGCTTTTGCATCATGATCCCGCCGCCGAACGTGACCGGCGCGCTGCATGTGGGCCATGCGTTCAACAACACCCTGCAGGACATCCTGACCCGCTGGCACCGGATGCGCGGGTTCGACACGTTGTGGCAACCCGGCCAGGACCACGCCGGCATCGCCACCCAGATGCAGGTCGAGAAGATGCTCGCCGCCACGCAACAACCCAGTCGGAACGAACTGGGCCGTGAGAAGTTCCTTGAGAAGGTCTGGGAGTGGAAGGGCGAATACGGCGGCACCATCATCGAGCAGCTGAAACGCCTCGGCTCTTCGTGCGACTGGACGCGCAACGCCTTCACCATGGCCGGCGCGGCCGGCGACCCGCGCACGGGCCACGAAAACAGCCCCAACTTTCATGACGCGGTCATCAAGGTCTTTGTCGACATGTACGACAAGGGCCTGATCTACCGCGGCAAGCGGCTGGTCAACTGGGACCCGCATTTCGAGACCGCGATCTCGGACCTCGAGGTCGAGAATATCGAGGTCGCCGGCCACATGTGGCACTTCAAGTACCCGCTGGCCGGGGGCGAGACCTACACCTACGTCGAAAAGGACGAGGACGGGAACGTCATCCTCGAGGAAGAGCGCGACTATATCTCGATCGCCACGACCCGCCCCGAGACCATGCTGGGCGACGGCGCGGTTGCGGTGCACCCGTCGGACGAACGCTATGCGCCGATCGTCGGCAAGCTGTGCGAAATCCCGGTGGGCCCGAAAGAGCATCGCCGCCAGATCCCGATCATCACCGACGAATACCCCGACCCGAATTTCGGCTCGGGCGCGGTGAAGATCACCGGCGCGCATGATTTCAACGACTATCAGGTGGCCAAGCGCGGCAAGATCCCGATGTACCGCCTGATGGACACGCGCGGCCACATGCGGGCCGACGGCGCGCCCTATGCGGACGAAGCCGCCAAGGCCCAGGAATATGCCCGTGGGCGCGAATTCACCGAGAACGAGATCGACGCGATCAACCTGGTGCCCGACCATCTGCGCGGCCTGGACCGGTTCGAGGCGCGCGCCAAGGTGGTCGAAGAAATCACCGCCGAAGGCCTGGCCGTGATGACCCGTGCGGACGATCCGCGCCTGGGATCGACCGCGCTGAAACCCGATGCCGAGGGCGCCGACGCGCTGGTGCCGCTGGTCGAAAGCAAACCGATCATGCAGCCCTTCGGCGACCGCTCGAAGGTGGTGATCGAGCCGATGCTGACTGACCAGTGGTTCGTCGAGACGTCAAAGATCGTGGGCCCCGCGCTGGACGCGGTGCGCGACGGCCGGGTCAAGATCATCCCGGAATCGGGCGAAAAGACCTATTACCACTGGCTGGAGAACATCGAGCCCTGGTGCATCAGCCGCCAGCTGTGGTGGGGGCATCAGATTCCGGTCTGGTACGGGCTGGACCTGTCGGCCGAGGATTTCAAGGATGACGAAAACGACGGCGAGCTGGACCTGGTCGAACTGGGCCGGCTGCTGAACGAAGGCGGCATGCTGCACCGGGGCGCGGTCATGGAGTGCGCCGCCAGCTTCGAGGACGTCACCGGAAAGTTCCTGGATGACAATGCCGACATTCCCAGCCCGCTCAGCCACGCCACGGTGATCGAGGTGGCCGACAAGCACGAGGCGATCCACCGGTTCGCCGAAAGCTTGGCGCAATACGCGATCGACCGCGATCCGACCAAGCTGGTCTATCCGGTCTGGCGCGACCCGGATGTGCTGGACACCTGGTTCTCGTCCGGCCTGTGGCCCATCGGCACACTGGGCTGGCCCGAACAGACCGAGGAGTTGGAGCGCTACTTCCCCACCGATGTCCTGATCACCGGGTTCGACATCCTGTTCTTCTGGGTCGCCCGGATGATGATGATGCAACTGGCCGTGGTGAACGAAATCCCGTTCCACACCGTCTATTTGCACCAGCTCGTCCGCGACGAGAAGGGCAAGAAGATGTCCAAGACCACCGGCAACGTCATCGACCCGCTGGAAATCGTGGACGAGTTCGGCGCCGACGCGCTGCGCTTTACCAACGCGTCGATGGCAGCCATCGGCGGCGTGCTGAAACTGTCGCGCGAGCGCATCACCGGCTATCGCAACTTCGGCACCAAGCTGTGGAACGCCGTCCGGTTTGCCGAGATGAACGAGGTCTTCACCGACGCCGTGCCGCAACTTGACGTGGCCGACCTGCAGCCCAAGGCGGCCGTGAACCGCTGGATCATCGGCGAAACCGCCCGCGTGCGGGAAGAGGTCGACGCGGCGCTGGAGAGCTATCGCTTCAACGATGCCGCCAACGGGCTTTATGCCTTCGTGTGGGGCAAGGTCTGTGACTGGTACGTGGAACTGTCCAAACCGCTGCTGCAGGGCGACGATGCCGAGGCCCAGGCCGAGACCCGCGCCACCATGCGCTGGGTTCTGGATCAGTGCCTGATCCTGTTGCACCCGATCATGCCCTTCATCACCGAAGAGCTGTGGGGCCTGACCGGCACCCGCGCCAAGATGCTGGTGCATGCCGACTGGCCAACCTATGCCGCCGCGGATCTGGTCGATGCCGACGCGGATCGCGAGATGAACTGGGTGATCTCGGTGATCGAGAACACCCGCTCGGCCCGCGCCCAGATGCGCGTTCCGGCGGGCCTGTACGTGCCGATGCTAGTAACCGAGATCGACGCCCACGGCCAAGCCGCCTGGGACCGGAACGAGGCGCTGATCATGCGGCTGGCCCGGATCGACAGCCTGACCAAGGCCGATACGCTGCCCAAGGGCACGATCTCGATCGCGGCGCCCGGCGCGTCCTTTGGCCTGCCGCTGGCCGACATCATCGACATCGGCGCCGAAAAGGAACGGCTGGAAAAAGCCAAGGGCAAACTGGCCAAGGAACTGGGCGGTCTGCGCGGGCGTCTCAACAACCCCAAATTCGTGGCCTCGGCCCCGGAAGAGGTGGTGGAAGAGGCCAAGGCCAACCTAGCCGCCCGCGAAGAGGAAGAGGCCCGCATCAACGAAGCGCTGGCCCGACTGGCCGAGATCGCCTGATCCGTCAGCCCCCGCACTCGCTCGAAGAAACCCCGCCGCGTACGCCCGGCGGGGTTTTTTCCACCCACCCCTGTTCACCGGGCCAAACGGTTGCTAGCAATCTCGGGACCAATCCACCGAGGGCCCCATGTCCAGACCCTTTCCGCCGATGCAGACCGTTTCAACCGGGCTGGTCGTGGCCATAGTCGGCTTTTTCAGTTCGTTTCCGATTGTCCTGCAGGGGCTGGACGCCATGGGTGCCTCGGGGCCGCAGGCGGCATCGGGGCTGATGATGGCCGCCCTTGCCATGGGGCTGGCTGCCATCCTGCTCAGCTTGTGGTACCGCCAACCGATCAGCGTGGCCTGGTCCACGCCCGGTGCGGCGCTGCTGGCGGTTTCGGCCGCGCCGGCTGCGGGATTCTCGGGTGCCACCGGCGCGTTCCTGTTTGCAGGTGCGCTGACCGTGTTGGCCGGGCTGTGGCGCCCTGTGGGGCGGTTGGCCGCGGCCATTCCCACCTCCTTGGCGCAGGCGATGCTGGGCGGGGTGCTGCTGCCGCTGTGCATCGTCCCGTTCAAGGCCGCGGTCGAGATCCCCTGGCAGGCCCTGCCGGTGATCCTGACCTGGTTCATCGCTGGACGCGTGCACAGACTGCTGGCGGTCCCCGCCGCCGTTCTGGCCGCCGCGCTGGTCGTCGTTCTGTTTTCTGACGGCCCATCGGTCCGCCCCGACCACCTGCTGGCCGCGCCGGTCTGGACCACGCCCACTTTCTCGGTCCCGTCGATGATTGGCATCGGGGTGCCGCTATTCGTGGTCACGATGGCCACTCAGAACATCCCCGGCATCGCGGTCATGCGCAGCTTTGGCTATGCCCCGGTCGCAGGACGGCTGTTCTCGGCCGTGGGCGGGGCCAGCATCCTGTCGGCCTTCTTCGGCGCGCCTGCAACCTGCCTCGCGGCCATCACCGCCGCCATGTGTTCGAACGAGGACAGCCACCCCGACCGGAATCAGCGCTATTGGTCTGCGGTCATGGCTGGGGTGTTCTATTGCCTGTTCGGGGTATTCGCTGTGGCCATCACCGGGTTTGCCGCCCATGCCGATCCGATGCTGATGGGCACGCTGACCGGCGTTGCGCTGATTGGCGTCATGGCCAATGCCACCTTCGCCGCGCTCGAGGTTCCGGCCGAGCGCGAAGCCGCGATCCTGACCTTTGCCATCACCGCCTCGGGCATCACCGTGTTCGGCCTGGGCGCGGCGGTCTGGGGTCTGCTGGCAGGCGGCATCGCCTATGGGGTGACGACGCGCCTGCGGGGCTGAGGGCTAACTGGCTGCGGCCCGCGAGCTCTATTTGAACTCGGGCTTGCGGCCCTGCATCTGGGCCATCACCACTTCCATCTGGTCGGGTTTGCCGATCAACTCGACCTGTTCGGCGGATTCGGCCAGCAGAACCTCGGCGCGCGACTTGCATTCGGCCACCTCGATCAGACGTTTCGCTGCGCGAATGGCCGAGGGGCTCTTGCCCGCAATATCCTCGGCCAGTGCGATGGCTTCGGTCAGCGGATCATCCGACAGGCTGGTGACCAACCCCCAATCGGCGGCTTGTGCAGCACCGATGGGCCGCGCGGTGTAGGTCAGCAGGCGCAGCACGTCCGACCGCACCAGTTTCGGCAACAGGACCATGCCGCCCATGTCGGGGATGATGCCCCATTTCATCTCCATCACGGCCAGCTTGGCGTCGGGATGGGCAATGCGGATATCGGCGCCCAGCGCGATCTGCAGGCCACCACCATAAGCCACGCCCTGAATGGCGCAGATCACCGGCACCGGCACGCGGCGCCAGACCAGCGCCAGTTCCTGCATCTCATTCGCGTCGTCATGGCTGCGGGTCATCAGCCACTCGGTCGGGTCCTTGTGCGCCATGGTCGCGAAACTGGCCATGTCGAGCCCCGCGCAGAAGCTTTTGCCCTCGCCCGACAGCACCACGGCACGGGCGTCCGAGGCGGCGACCTCTTGCCCCGCTGCCAGGATCGCCTTGATCATCGCATCATCCAGCGCGTTCATCTTGTCGCCGCGGGTCAGGGTGACGTGGGCGATGTGGTTCCTGTATTCGACTGATACGCGCGCCATCTGGGCCTCCGGGTTTGATGTTCCGGGCAAACCATGCCCCGAAACCCGCAGCCGACGCCAGCCCGACGTGAGGGCAGATCAGTGCGGACGCCCCGGCCCCATGCAAGGCTTGCCCCGGCCATGCCCTTGGGATTATCTGCGCCCATGACCGGACCCAGATACACCCCGCTTGCCCAATCCCTGCCTGCAACCGTGCCCTTCGTCGGCCCCGAGACGCAGGAGCGCCAGCGCGGTGCGCCCTTCGTCGCCCGGCTGGGCGCGAACGAGAGCGTGTTCGGCCCCTCGCCCCGCGCGATCGAGGCGATGCGTCAGGCCGCTGACGGCATCTGGATGTATGGCGACCCCGAGAACCACGATCTGCGCCATGCGCTGGCCGATCACCACGGGATCAACCCCGACAACATCGTGGTCGGCGAAGGCATCGACGGGCTGCTGGGCTATCTGGTGCGCCTGATGGTCGGTCCGGGCGATGCGGTCGTGACCTCGGACGGGGCCTATCCCACCTTCAACTACCACGTCGCGGGCTATGGCGGGGCGATCCACAAGGTGCCTTATGCCAACGATCACGAAGACCCGGCCGCCCTGTTCGCCAAGGCGGCCGAGGTCGGGGCCAAGCTGGTCTATCTGGCCAACCCGGACAACCCGATGGGCAGCTGGCACCGCGGCGCGGACATCGTCGCGGCGCTGGACGCCCTGCCGGACGGCTGTCTGCTGGTTTTGGACGAGGCTTACGTGGAATGCGCGCCTGACGGCACCGCCGCGCCGGTCGCGGCGGATGATCCGCGCGTGATCCGGATGCGCACGTTTTCCAAAGTTTACGGCATGGCCGGCGCGCGGGTCGGCTATGCGATCGGAGCGCCCGGGTTGATCTCGGCCTTCAACAAGGTGCGCAACCATTTCGGCATGAACCGCATGGCGCAGGCCGGGGCGCTGGCCGCCCTGCACGATCAAGACTGGCTGAAGCAGGTACAGGCGCGGATAGTCTCGGCCCGCGACCGGATCGGCGCTATTGCGCGTGACAACGGGCTGAGCCCGCTGCCCTCGGCCACCAATTTCGTGGCAATCGACTGTGGGCACGACGGAGCATTTGCCAAGGCGGTGCTGGAGGCGCTGGTGGCGCAAGGGATCTTTGTGCGGATGCCATTTGCAGCCCCGCAGAACCGCTGCATCCGCGTCAGTTGCGGCACCGAGGCCGATCTGGACGCCTTTGCCGCCGCCCTGCCGCAGGCGCTGGCGGCAGCGCGCAACGCCTAGCCCGCCAGAACCGCCGCCGCAGCCTCGAGCGCGCCGGACCCGCGCGGGATCTCCAACGCGGCCATGGCGGTTTCGATGCCGCCCAGCAGGCCCATGACCATGTGACCGTTCAGATGGCCCATGTGGCCCAGCCGGAAACACGCGTCCTCGTCCGCCATGCCCAGCCCGATACCCAAGGTCAGGCCCAAATGCCGCTCGGTATAGCTGCGTAGAGGCGTGCCGCGACCCTCGGTCAGGCGCAGGGCGGTGACGGCATGGCTGCGATGCGTGCGATCACCAACGTTCAGGTGTAGCGCCCCGCCCTCGGCCCACCTCTCGCAGGCGGCCCAGACGGCCTGTGCCAGCCGCGCATGGCGGGCCCAGACCTGCTCAATCCCTTCGGCATGGATCAGATCCAGGGCGGCGCGCAGACCATACAGGTGGTGGGTCGGCGCGGTGCCGCCGAAATACTGATAGAACCAGTCGGGCTCTGATCGTGGCTGCCAGTCCCAATAGCCCGAAACCCGCGGCATCGCGGCCCGTTTGGCCTTGGCCCGGTCGTTGAAGAAAACGAAGGACATGCCCGCCGGGGTCATCAGCCCCTTCTGGCAGGCGGTGACCATGACATCGACGCCCCAGTCATCCATCTCGAAACGGTCGCAGCCCAGCGAGGCGATGCAATCCGCCATCAGCAATGCCGGGTGGTTCAGATCGTCCAGCAGCGCCCGCAGCGCCGGAATGTCGTTGCGGATCGAGCTGGACGTGTCCACATGAACCGCTAGAACCGCCTTTATCCGGTGGTTGGCATCAGCCCGCAAGGTCTGTGCAATCCGGTCCATGTCCCACGGGTTGGAGGGGCCGAAATCGATCAGGTCGACCTTGACGCCCAGACGCTCGGCCATTTCCGCCCAGCCATGGGTGAACCGCCCCGAAGCCGGAGCCAGCACGGTTTCCCCTGGCGCCAGAACGTTGGACAGTGCCGCCTCCCACGCGCCGTGGCCGTTGGCGATGTAGATCGCCACCTCGTGCCGGGTACGGGCCACGCGGCGCAGGTCGGCCGTCAGGTCGGGCATCATCTCGACCAACTCGCCGGCGTAGATATTGGGCGACGGGCGGTGCATGGCCTGCAGCACCGCGTCCGGAATCACGGAAGGGCCCGGAATGGCCAGATAACTTCGCCCTTGGGCTAGGGACATATTGTCTGTCATGTGGATCAACCTGCCTGTTGTGGCGCCCACCCTAGCGCCGGGTCAGGCGAGGTCAATCCATCAGCGCGGCCGCCTCACGCGCGAGGGCTTCGATCCCCGCCCACTCGCCCTGCGCCACCATCTGTTTCGGCGCGACCCAGCTGCCGCCCGCACAGATCACATTGGGCAGGGACAGGTAGTCGCGCGCGTTGGCGGGCGAAACGCCGCCTGTCGGGCAAAAGGTGATCTGCGGCAGCGGCGCGCCGATCGCCTTGAGCGCAGGCGCCCCGCCCGAAGCTTCGGCCGGGAAGAATTTCAGCATGTCATAGCCCTGCTCGAGCAGGCGCATCGCCTCGGTCGCGGTGGCCGCGCCGGGCAGCAGCGGCAGGCCCTCGGCCTCACAGGCGGCGATCAGGGCATCAGTAGCACCGGGCGATACGCCGAATTGCGCGCCGGCTTCTTTCGCGGCGCGGACATCTTCGGGCGTGACCAGTGTGCCGGCCCCCACGACCCCGCCGGGCACCTGCGCCATGGCGCGGATCGCGTCCAGCGCGGCGGGCGTGCGCAAGGTCACCTCGAGCGCGGGCAAGCCACCGGCCACCAGTGCCTCGGCCAGCGGGCGGGCATGCGCGGCGTCATCGACGACCAGAACCGGGACGATGGGCGCCAATCCGCAGATCTCGCGGGTGCGTTGGGTTTTTGCGGACATAGGATCAGGCTCCGAAAATGCTGGCACCGGCATCGGCCGAGCCGACGGCGTTGCGGAACGTGGTGAACAGGTCGCGGCCGACCCCGTATTGATGCGCCGAAAGATCGGCGGTGGCGACGGGGCGGTCCAGCACGCCGGGGGTCAGGATTTCAAGCTGACCCTGCACCGCGTCGACGCGCAGCAGGTCGCCATCGCGCAGCTTGGCGATCGGGCCGCCATCCAGCGCCTCGGGGCAGACATGGATCGCCGCGGGCACTTTGCCCGAGGCCCCCGACATGCGGCCATCGGTCACCAGAGCCACCTTCTGCCCGCGCCCCTGCAGGATCGACAGGATCGGCGTCAGCGAGTGCAGCTCTGGCATGCCATTGGCCTTGGGCCCCTGGAAGCGGACCACGACGATGACATCGCCGGTGAACTCGCCGGCCTTGAACGCGGCCTTGACCTCGTCCTGGTCGTGGAAGACGCGCACAGGGGCCTCGACCACCTGGTGTTCGGGCGCCACGGCCGAGACCTTCATCACGCCGGTACCCAGATTGCCGCTCAGGCGCGACAGGCCACCGGTGGGCTGGAACGGGTCATTGGCAGGGCGCAGGATCTTTTCGTTCAGACTGTGGCCGGCGCCGTCCTCCCAGACCAGCGCGCCATCGATCAGCTTGGGTTCCTGCGTGTAGTGATGCAGCCCCTGCCCCGCCACGGTCAGCGTGTCGGGATGCAACAGGCCTTCGTCCAGCAACGTGCCGATGGTATACCCCAGCCCGCCCGCGGCATGGAAATGGTTCACGTCGGCCAAACCGTTGGGATAAACCCGCGCGACCAGGGGCACGACGCCCGAGATGTCCGAGAAATCCTGCCAGTCCAGCACGATACCCCCGGCACGGGCCATGGCGATCAGGTGGATCAGCAGATTGGTCGACCCGCCCGTGGCCATCAGCCCCACAATGCCGTTCACGAAAGCCCGTTCGTCGAGGATCTGACACACCGGCGTGTAATTGTTGCCAAGCGCGCTGAGCGACAGGGCACGGCGGGCGCCTTCCTCGGTCAACGCATCGCGCAGCGGCGTGTTGGGGTTGACGAAGCTGGAGCCCGGCAGGTGCAGGCCCATGAACTCCATCAACATCTGGTTGGTGTTGGCGGTGCCGTAGAAGGTGCAGGTGCCCGGCCCGTGATAGGCGGCCATTTCGGCGGCCATCAGTTCTTCGCGCGTGGCTTCGCCGGCGGCGAATTTCTGGCGCACCTTGGCCTTTTCGTCGTTGGGCAGGCCGCTGGTCATCGGGCCGGCGGGCAGGAACACCGCCGGCAGATGGCCAAAGCTCTGCGCTGCGATCACCAGCCCCGGCACGATTTTGTCGCAGACCCCCAGGAACACCGCCGCGTCAAATGTATTGTGGCTGAGCGCCACCGCCGCCGCGAGCGCGATCACGTCGCGGGAGAACAGCGACAGTTCCATCCCGGCCTCACCTTGCGTGACCCCGTCGCACATGGCCGGCACCCCGCCCGCCACCTGCGCGGTGCCGCCCGCGGCACGGGCCGCGCGCCGGATCAGTTCGGGATAGCGCTCGAACGGCTGATGCGCCGACAGCATGTCGTTATAGGCGGTGACTATGCCTAGATTGCCCACGCTGGTGGTGGCCAGCGTCTGCTGATCGGCCCCTGCCCCGGCATAGGCGTGGGCCTGGCCGCTGCAGGACAGATGCGCGCGTGCCGGCCCTTCGGACCGAGCCTGCTCCATCCGCTGCAGATAGGTGCGGCGGGGATCGGCGCTACGCTCGATTATTCTTTGGGTGACATCGGTGATGACGTTGTGAACCATCTCAACCTCCGATCTGGCGCCAGCGGCGCCCGTCGCGATGCATCAGCATCAATGCGTCTTCCGGGCCGGAACTGCCCTGATCATAGCGCGAGGGACGGTCGCCGCGCTCTTCCCAGCCCTTGATGATGGGATCGACCCAAGCCCAGGCGGCCTCGACCTCGTCGCCGCGCATGAACAGGGTCTGGTCCCCGCGGATCACGTCCATCACCAGCCGCTCATAGGCGTCCTGCGCGCGCACATCGGCACCCAGCGCCTCGGCAAAGCTCATGTCCAGCGCCACATCCGTCAGGCGGAAGCCACCCGGGCCGGGATCCTTGATCGTGGTGCGCAGGGTGATGCCCTCGTCGGGCTGCAGGCGGATCACCAGCACGTTGCCGTGCAGCGGGCCGACATTGGGAAAGATCGTGTGCGGCGGGTCGCGGAAAAACACCGCGATTTCGGATTCACGCGCGCGCAGACGCTTGCCCGTGCGCAGATAGAACGGAACTCCCGCCCAGCGCCAGTTGCCCACGCGTACCTTCAGCGCGATGTAGCTTTCGGTCAGGCTGTCAGGGTTGCCCACATGATCGACATACCCGTCGCCGCCCTTTTCCGCCCGGTACTGGCCGCGGGCGATGTCGGTCGAGGCCACAGGTTCCAGTGCTTCGATCACCTTGACCTTTTCACTGCGCACCGAGTTGGGCGAAAAGGTCGAAGGCGGCTCCATTGCAGTCAGGCACAAAAGCTGCACCAGGTGGTTCTGCACCATGTCCCGCATCGCGCCGGACTGGTCGTAATAGGCGCCACGCCCTTCGACCCCGACGGTTTCGGCCACGGTGATCTGGACATGATCCACGTGGGTCGCGTTCCACAGCGGTTCGAACAGCGAGTTGGCAAAGCGCAGCGCCATCAGGTTCTGCACCGTTTCCTTGCCTAGGTAATGGTCGATCCGATAGATCTGATGTTCTTCGAAACAGGCGCGCAAACCTTCGTTCAGCGCCTTGGCCGAGGCCAGGTCATGGCCAAAGGGTTTCTCGACCACGATGCGGCTGTCGGGCGTGGCAAGCCCGTGATCATGCAGGCGCTGCGCGATGCCGGGAAACAGTTTCGGACCGACCGACAGGTAAAAGGCGCGCACCACGTCGGGGCGCAGTGACTTGGCCAGCTTGTCCCAGCCGTTTTCGCCCAGCGCATCCACGGGCACGTATTCGACCCGGGCCAGGAACCGGTCCAGAACGTCTTTCTTGAAGGACGGCGCGAATTCCTTCATCGATTTGCGCACCTGAGCACGGAACCCGTCATCGTCCATATCCGACCGCGCGGTCCCGATGATGCGCGCATCTTCGGGCATCTGCCCCACTTCGAACCGATGGTAGAGGCCCGGCAGGATCTTGCGCTGGGCCAGATCTCCGGTCGCGCCGAACAGGACCAGATCGAATGGATCTACGGGGATTACGCGTGAAACCATGGCTGGCTCCCTTTTTCGGACAATCCGGCGCAGTCTGCAGCCAGACACCCTGTTACCGCTAACATTTGTGGCTTGGATAGAAAGACCAAGCCCAAAAAGCAAGCCCGGATTTCGCTAACGGGCCCTTTTTTCGCGGCCATCATGCCTTCAGCCGTTGGCGCGCAGATACTCCATGATCGCCGGGCGCACCGATTGTTCGCCGCGATGGCGGGCGTCGGCGATGATCTTGCGGACCTCCTGCAGGTTGGACCGCAGCAGCAGGCTCTTGACCGGGCCGATCGAGGCCGGGCGCATTGACAGGGTGCGGATGCCCATCGCCGCCAGGCACAACGCCTCGATCGGGCGGCCGGCATCCTCGCCGCAGAAACTCAGCGGCGTGTCGGAAATTCCGCACCGTTCGACGATGCGCTCGATCAAGCTGAGGAAGCTGACATTCAGGGTGTCATAGCGGCGTCGCACCAGCTCGTTCTCGCGGTCGGCGGCGAAGAAGAACTGTTTCAGGTCGTTGCCACCGATCGAGATGAAATCGACCTCGTCAAAGAATTTCTGGGGGGCAAAGGCCAATGACGGTGTTTCCAACATCGCCCCGATTTCAAGCGTTTCAGGCAGAACATGGCCCAGGCGCTTTTCGCGCTCGATAGTCTTGTTCACCTCCCACCGGGCCTCGCGGTATTCATCGGCTTGCGCCACGAAGGGGAACATCACCGTCAACGGTCGCCCCTCCGCGGCGCGGATCAGCGCTTGCAGCTGCATGCGCATGACCCCGCGCTTGTCCAGGCCCACGCGTATGGCGCGCCAGCCCAGCGCCGGGTTGGGCTCGGCGACATGCTTCATGTAGGGCAGCACCTTGTCCGACCCGATATCCAGCGTTCGGAATACCACGCGCTTGCCATCGGCCGAATCGAGAACGCGTTTGTACTGCGCTACCAGTTCGGACCGCTTCGGCATCTGGTTGCGGATCAGGAACTGCAATTCGGTGCGGAACAGGCCAACGCCCTCGGCCCCAGACGTTTTGAGCGACGGCAGGTCGGCCATCAGGCCGGCATTCATCACCAGGTTTATCCGCTCGCCATCCTTGGTCACGGTCGGGGTTTCACGGATCGAGGCATAGCGTTTCTGCGCTTCGGCCTGCATGGCCATCTTGTCGCGGAAGGCGCTGACCACGGTATCCTCGGGGCGCAGATGCACCACCCCCTCGTCGCCATCGACCAAAATGTGGTCGCCGTTCAAAGCCTCGGTCGTGATCCGGCCCACATGCACAACCAGCGGGATGGCCAAGGCGCGGGCGACGATGGTGGCATGACTGCCGACCGAGCCTTCCTCGAGCACGATGCCCCTCAGCGACCGACCATATTCAAGCAGATCGCCGGGGCCTATATTGCGCGCCACGAGGATCGGATCGGGCGGCATCTCCTTGCCGTTGTCGCGGCCCTGCCCCGTCAGAATGCGCAGCAGGCGGTTCGACAGATCGTCCAGATCGGCCAGCCGTTCGCGCAGATAAGGGTCGGTGACCTGGTTCATCCGAGCGCGGGCCTGCGACTGCTCCTTTTCAACCGCCGCCTCGGCGCTGAGGCCGCGGGCGATGTCCTCCTCCATCCGCCGCATCCAGCCCTTGGAATTGGCAAACATCCGATAGGCTTCCAGGACCTGCAGCTGTTCGGTATCGCCGCCCCGCGAGATTTCCAGCATCTTGTCGACGCCCACGCGCAGTTCTTCGACCGCCGCGTTCAGGCGCTCAAGCTCGCGGTGCGGATCATCGGCGATGGGGTTGGTGACCACGACGCGCGGTTCGTGCAGCCAAACATGACCTTCGGCCGACCCTTCCTGCGCGGGCCCACCCCGCAACAGCCGCGATTGCTGGTGCAACGGCGACAAGGCCGCCCCTTCGCCCACGAAGGCGCCCAGCTCGGCCATCTCGGCCAGCACCATCGCGACCACTTCCAGCGCATAGACCTCGTCGGCGGAAAACTCGCGCGCGTCGCGCGACTGCACGACCAGAACGCCCAGCTTCTGGCCCAGCCGCTGGATCGGCACGCCCAGGAACGACGAATACCGCTCCTCGCCTGTTTCCGGCATGTAGCGGAAACCCTTTTCCGAAGGCGCATCGGCTGTATTGATCACCTTGCCGAACTTGGCCACGCGCCCCACCAGGCCCTCGCCCAGTCGCATGCGGGTCTGGTGCACAGCTTCGGGGGCAAGCCCTTCGGTCGCGCAGAGTTCAAGGGTTTCGTCGTCGCGGAACAGGTAGATCGAGCACACCTCGCACCGCATGCTGTCCGCGATCAGGTGCGTGATCCGGTCAAGACGCTCCTGACCGGCCGCCTCGCTTGCCATCTCCTCGCGCAGCCGCCCCAGCAGCTTGCGGGATTCCGTTTCCATTCCGTCTGCCATCGCCCGGTCTATCCTGCGGTGTCAGGCGGGACCTTGGCCGAAACGCTCAGGCCGCCTTGTCCAGTTCAAAGGCATCATGCAGCGCCTGAACGGCAAGTTCCATGTATTTCCGGTCGATCAGCACGGAAATCTTGATCTCGGAGGTTGTAATGACCTTGATGTTGATCCCCTCATCCGAGAGTACCTTGAACATCTTGGCCGCCACGCCCGACTGCGAGCGCATGCCGATTCCCACAACCGAAACCTTGGCCACATCGGTATCGGCGACCAGTTCGGCATAGTTCAGATCACCACGCTCCTTGACCGCCAGCAGCGCCTTTTCGGCGCGCGCCACCTGGTTGGTGGGGCAGGAGAAGGTCATGTCCGTGCGCCCCTCGTCCGAGATGTTCTGCACGATCATGTCGACATTGATCCCCTCATCGCTGAGCGCGTTGAAGATGATCGCGGCGATGCCGGGGCGGTCGGCGACCGACACGACGGTCATCTTGGCCTCGTCCCGCGAATAGGCCACACCCGAGACTACATTGGATTCCATGATTTCCTCCTCGTCGACGACCAGGGTTCCGGCCTCGTCGGACTGTTCCTCGAAGCTCGAGAGAACACGCAGTTTCACCTTGTACCGCATCGCCAGCTCCACCGAGCGGGTCTGCAGCACCTTGGCCCCCAACGAGGCCAGTTCGAGCATTTCCTCGAACGAGATCTTGTCCAGCTTGCGCGCCTTCTCGCAGATGCGCGGATCGGTGGTATAGACGCCATCCACATCCGTGTAGATGTCGCAGCGTTCGGCGTCGAAGGCCGCGGCAAAAGCCACTGCGGTGGTGTCCGAGCCACCCCGACCCAACGTGGTGATCCGCCCCTCGGGGCTGAGGCCTTGAAAACCCGCCACCACGGCGACCTTCATGCCCTCGCCGAACTTCTGGTTGATGTTGTCGGTCGGAATGTCCAGGATCCGCGCCGCCGAATGGGCGCCATCGGTCAGCAGCGGCACCTGCCAGCCCTGCCAACTGCGGGCGGGGATGTCCATTTCCTGCAAGGTCAGTGCCATTAGACCGGCGGTGACATTCTCGCCCGAGGAAACTACGGCATCATATTCGCGCGCGTCATAAAGCGGCGAGATCTCGTCAACCCAGCCGACCAGTTCGTTGGTCTTGCCCGACATGGCCGACACGATGACGATGACGTCATAGCCCTTGGCCACTTCGACGCCGATGCGCTTGGCCGCGCGGCGGATGCGGTCGAGGTTGGCGACGGATGTGCCGCCGAATTTCATCACGAGTACGGGCATGGGGGCAAATGTCTCCGCGCCTTGGATTTCCGGTCCCGTGCGTCTTATGCGAGGGGACCCGATAGGGCAAGAGTGCAAAGGGGCGCGCCCTGCGGCGCGCGGCCGCTTTACAACCGGTGCCGGCAATGCCAGCGTGGGATCAGCCGTTTACACCATGAGGTTTTTCATGCTGCGTTTCGTTTCCGCCCTTGCCCTGATGTCCACACCTGCGGTGGCCCAGGTGGCCACCCTGTCCGGCACGGATGGTCAAAACGCCTTGGGAACCGTGCCTTGCACTGCCCTGTCCGGCCAACCCCTGCAAAGCTGCCCGGCCGAGTTGCGCCGTAAAGAGGACGGAACCGCCACGCTGGCGGTACAACTGCCCACTGGCGAGGTGCGCCGCATCTATTTCACCGATGGAAAGCCGGATTCCAGCAGCGCAACCGCACAGATCACGTCGGAAACCCGCGGCGATATTCTGGTGATCTTCATCGATCCCGGTGAAGTCTACGAGATTCCCAAAGCAGCGCTGGCAGCTCAGTAAGGATGCGCCTGCCCGTCCCACGTTTCGAAACACCCGGTGGTATCCAGGCTTAGCGCCTCGAAACGCTCGGCCAGCCCGGCAACGGCCTGTGAGACGGTGATGTCGGCGGCCTGACCGCCCATGTCCGTCCGCACCCATCCGGGGTGATAGATACCGACGGCGATGCCGTCCCGCTTCAGATCGACCGCCAGGTTGCGCCCGAGATTCAGCGCGGCAGCTTTTGAAGCACGATAGATATAACTCCCTCCTGGCGCCCGTGTGTGCGAGGCCATCTGCGACGAGATGATCGCGATCTTGCCGCGGGCGGCCCGCAGATTGGGCAGCAGGGCCTGAATAGTCAGAAACACGCCGGTCACATTGGCGGCGAAGGTCTGGGCCCACATCTCGGCCGGATAGCCCTCGATCGTCTGGCCCTTGTCCAGATAGACGCCCGCGTTGCACACCAGCAGGTCAACCGGTTGCCCTTGCAGCGCGCGCGCCATCGCCGCATGATCGGCCGGATTGGTCACGTCCAGTTTGACCTTGGCACTGCCATCGCGGGCGGTGCCGGTGACCTGGTGGCCCTGCCCTTTGTAGAGATCGGCCAGAGCCCGTCCGATCCCCCGATTGGCGCCGGTGATCAGAACATGCATCGCTCAGTTCGTCTTTCGGCTGGGCACGAAAGGCAGAGGCGCCACCGGCACACCATCTTCGATCAGCGCCTTCGCCTCCTCCAACCTGGCCTCGCCATAGATGGGACGCTCGGGTGCTTCGCCCAGATGAATCTTGCGGGCCTCGCGCGCGAAATCCCGCCCGACGTAGTCGGAGTTGGCCTCGACCTTGGTGCGCAGCTCTTTCAGAACGCGTTCGATTTCGACACGGGACGGAGCTGCGCCAGGGTCGGGGGCGGATCGCGGGATTTGGGATTCGGCCGTGCGCCCTGTTTGCACGCGAGGCGTCATGATCGCTTTTTCAACAGACGTGCAGCCACATTGCGCGCAGGATACCATGCCCGCCTTGGCGAGCTTGTCATAGGCATCGGCCGACTGGAACCAGCTGTCGAACCCGTGACCGTTGCTGCATTTCAGGGCGTATTGAATCATCTTGCGTCCCAAAAGTCGGTTGTTGAATAGATACCGTCAGACATGGCGATATCAAGCCTTTCTCGCTGAGCCCCGGACCTCAGCAGGCGAAAAGCCCCGGAGCAATGCGGACAGGTCCCGCCCGGCAACCCTGTCGGCCCCCTCGTCCAGCTTGAACCATGCCCTGCGCCGCTGACCGGCCTCGGGGAAAATTTCGGCCACCTCGGTGACCCGCAGAGGGAAGACGTCGACCAGACACATCACGCGCCCCAGCCGCTTGTGGTGCTTGGCATGGGCGAAACTTCCGATACGCCGGGTGTCGCAATGGCCGGTCGCGCCGGCCTCTTCCCAAGCCTCGCGCGCGGCGGACTCCGCGTCGCTCAGACCGGTTATTGCCCAACCCTTGGGAATGATCCAGCGGCCGGACCCGCGCGTAGATATCAACAGAACTTCAAGCCCTGCCTGCGTCTGTCGATGGCACAAGGCCGCCACTTGCCGAATGACCGGCAGTGGCTCGGAGGCGAATGCGCCGTCCGACGAAATCCCGGCGTCTTTCACGTTCAGCATCCTCTCGACAGGCCTCATTTTCCTGCTAAACCGCCCGCTTATCCCGCAGGTCGGTCAGTTTCAAACTACCACTTCAGGCGGAATTGTCCAATTTGGGGCGATCTGTCACCCAATTATGCGGCGCTCCAACCGCTGAACCAGATCTTCATGTGGAATGTCGGCGTCGACGGCCAACCGACGCAGGCCGAAGTGAACCCGGGCGATCTGCTGGTAATAACGGGAATAGACATAGTTGATGCCGCCCCCGGCAACGGCCCCAAGCACCGGCAGGGTCTGCGCGGCCAATTTCTGACCAAGCGCCACCGACAGTCTGGGCGCAACGGCCGCGATCAGCTTTTGTATCGCCGGGCCGGTCAATGTCAGGCGCACCGAGAAGAAACCCAGGTCGGCGCCATCGTCATGCGACAGCGGGCCGGCGGCGGACAGAACCCGCACGCAGTCGAACTTGACGTTTTCGGCCGATGGATCGAACCCCTCGCGGGCGGCAGCCCCCTGGATCGCACGCAACAGCATGGTCGTCGTGACCGGCAGTTCGATCAGCGCGGTGGTCAAGCCACCCGTACCGCCAACTGCGCCCATGGTGGTGGCGACGATCGTGTTGACCCACGGCTCTTGATCCGGAACTGCGCGCCGCGATCCGTTCGCCGCACGGACGGCCACCCACAGCGCCTGTTCGGTGGCCCCCGTCAGACCCGATCGAACCGGAACTGGCAATTGCTCGAGCAATGATTCCGCCGATCCGCCCATGCGGTTCAGAAACTTCACGCCGGCGCCCCCGGCGTCGCGATAGTATCCCGCAAGTCGGTCAAGCTCGGCTTCGGGGTCAGGGCGCTGCACTCGCAAAATATCGTGCATCCGGTCTCCTCCTGCCCCCGAAAGATCGGCATCAGTGCGCGCGCTTTCAATAGGTCAGCGTGTCCAACGCGTGACTTCTCCGCCTATTCCCTTCCAGGCGCCGGGCGCCAAATCCAGGCCAAGCACACGATCCGGGTTGGTTGGCGGCGGCATCTCTACCCCCTCGAGCCGGGCAAACCCAAAGCGTGAATAGTAGGGCGCGTCACCGACCAGCATGACCCGCTCCCACCCTTTGGCCCGCCCCGCTTCGATGCCTTCACGGATCAGAAAACCACCCAACCCTTCGCCCTGGTGGGTTGGGTGGACGGCCACGGGCCCCAGCAAAAGCGCATCGTGTGCGCCAACATGAACGGGCCAGAATCGGATGGCCCCGGCCAAAATCCCCTGCCCGTCGCGCGCCACCATCGACAGCCCTGACACTGGCGGAACATCGTCGCGCAAGCGGTAGGACGACAGCGCCTCGCGCCCCGGCGCAAAGCACAGGTCGTAGAGGGCTTCGACTTCCCACCAATCCTCCGGCTCTTCCGGCCTGATCCCGAACTGCTGCACCGCGGCCCTCTTTTCGACTCTGGAAATCGCCCTAGCACTTCGCTAGGCCTTGAGCAAACGCTTGGAGATCAGATGTTCTATCGCCCCGAAGACGGTCACGGATTGCCGCACAACCCGTTCAACGCCATCATCACGCCGCGCCCGATCGGATGGATCTCGACCCGCGGCGCGGACGGAATCAACAACCTGGCGCCCTATTCGTTCTTCAACGGGGTCGCCTATACTCCTCCGCAGGTAATGTTCGCCTCCACCGGCACAAAGCACGACCAAGACAGCGGAAAGGACAGCATCGCCAATATCGAGGCGACCGGCGTCTTTTGCGTCAACGTGGTGGCCCAGGCCCATCGGGATGCGATGAACGCAAGCTCGGCCAGCCTTCCGAAAGAGGTGGACGAGTTCGCCCACGCCGGCTTGACACCGGTGGAATGCGAAACCATCCCATGCGCCCGCATCGAAGGCGCCCCTGCCGCGCTGGAATGCAAACTGACCCAGATCGTCACGTTGCCTGGCCAAGCCAACCGGGTGGTTTTCGGAGAGGTCATCGGCGTGCACCTGCGCGATGACTGCCTGAAGGACGGCAAGTTCGACGTCACCACCTTTCAACCATTGTCGCGGCTTGGCTATCGCGACTACTCGGTGGTTACGGAATTGTTTTCCCTCAATCGTCCAGACGATTGAGCCGGGTTTGGGGGCTCTGCCCCCGCCGCGCTGTGCGCGACTCCCCCGGGATAATTTTGGCCAGATGAAGGACTCGCGCGTTCTTCATCTGGCTGTAAATATCCCGGAGCGCGAGGCAGAGCCTCGCATTTCCTCAGTGGCCGCCCAGAATGCCGGTTCGAACAGAATAGTCGACCGCAAGGCCGTAATCCGGGTCATCGTCGCTATCGACCATCAGGTGACCCGCTTTCTTGAGCAGCTTGTGACAGTCGCGGCTGAGATGGCGCAGCATGACACGCTTGCCTGCCGCCTCGTATTTCGCGGCGACGTTTTCGATGGCCTGCAGGGCCGATTGGTCAACCACTCGGCTGTCGGCAAAGTCCACGATCACCGTTTCCGGGTCGTTCTGGACATCGAACAGTTCAACAAACCCCTCGGACGAGCCAAAGAACAACGGGCCCTTGATCTCGTAGACCTTGGCGCCTTTCTCGGTTTCGGAGTCGCGGGTGACCGCGTGGATGCGCTTGGCGTTGTTCCAGGCATAGGCCAGCGCCGAAACGATCACACCGACCACGACGGCCACGGCGAGGTCTTCCATCACGGTGACGACGGTGACCAGAACGATGACGAAGGCGTCGGTCAGCGGTACCTTGCGCAGGATGTTGAACGAGTTCCAGGCGAAGGTGCCGATCACCACCATGAACATCACGCCAACCAGCGCGGCCAGCGGGATCTGTTCGATCAGAGGCGAACCGACAAGTATGAACACCAGCAGGAACAGCGCGGCAGCGATCCCCGCGATGCGCGTGCGGCCGCCGGACTTCACGTTGATCATCGACTGCCCGATCATCGCACAGCCGCCCATGCCGCCAAAGAACCCGGTCACGACGTTGGCGGTGCCCTGCGCGATGCATTCCTGCGATGCACCGCCGCGCTTGCCGGTAATCTCGCCCACCAGGTTCAGCGTCAGCAGAGATTCGATCAGGCCGATGGCGGCCAGGATCACGGCGTAGGGCAGGATGATTTCGAAGGTCTCCCAGTTCAGCGGAACCATGGGGATATGGAATTTCGGCAGTCCGCCCTCGATCGAGGCCAGGTCACCGACGCGCGGGACATCCAGCCCCATGCCGATCACCAACGCGGCAACCACGACGATGCCCGCCAGCGGCGCTGGCACGATGCGCGTGATGCGCGGCATCACCCAGATCACCGCCATGGTCAGCGCGACCAGCCCCAGCATCGTATAGAGTTGCATCCCGGACAGCCATTCACCGCCGCTCATGCCGTGGCCAGTGTTTTCCATCGTGCCCGGCACCTTGAACTGGCCCAGTTGCGCCAGAAAGATTACGATGGCCAGGCCGTTGACAAAGCCCAGCATCACCGGATGCGGCACCAGTCGGATGAACCGGCCCCAGTGCATGGCCCCCGCGATGATCTGCAGAATGCCCATCAAGACCACCGTGGCGAACAGGTATTCGACCCCGTGCTGCGCCACCAGAGCCACCATGACGACCGCCAGCGCACCGGTTGCGCCCGAGATCATACCCGGACGGCCCCCAATCAGCGCGGTGATCAGCCCCACCAGGAACGCCGCGTAGAGGCCCACCAGCGGATGAACCCCGGCGACGAAGGCAAAGGCCACCGCTTCGGGCACCAAGGCCAGGGCGACGGTCAGGCCCGACAGAAGCTCGATCCGCAGGCGGGCGGGGGTCAGCTTTTCGTCCGGCATCCAGCTCAGATCGGGAATAGCGAGGCGATTGGCAAAGCTTGCCAGCAAGGCTCGGGGCATGAAATGGTCCTGTGGGTCAGAATGTTCGCGCGAAGGCGGTCGTATACCCGCCTTCGGCGCTGTCTGCTAGCCCATCGATGGCAGGCTGTCATGCAAAAACTGCAAGGCCGCGCGCCTTGTGGCCCCTGTGGGGCGCAAAAACACCGGCAAGCCTTGCCAAATGCCCGATGAGACCGCAGAAATTCCCAGAGGCAGGTATCGCAGCGGAGAACGAACGTGGCCCAGACAAAGATTGCCGTCATCGGCGGATCGGGAATTTATGACATCGATGGGCTGGAAACGCCGCAATGGGTTACCGTGGAAACGCCCTGGGGCGCGCCGTCCGACCAGATCCTGACCGGGACATTGAACGGCATCGGGATGGCCTTTCTGCCCCGCCACGGGCGCGGGCATGTGCATTCACCGACCGAGGTGCCCTATCGCGCCAATATCGACGCGCTGAAGCGGCTGGGGGTGACCGACGTGATCTCGGTTTCGGCCTGCGGGTCCTTCCGCGAGCACATGGCGCCGGGAGATTTCGTGATCGTGGATCAGTTCATCGACCGCACCTTCGCCCGCGAGAAAAGCTTTTTCAGCACCGGCTGCGTCGCCCATGTCAGCGTGGCCCATCCAACCTGCCCGCGCCTGGGCGATGCCTGTGAATCCGCCGCCCGGGCGGTCGGTATCACCGTGCACCGTGGCGGCACCTACCTGGCGATGGAAGGGCCGCAATTCTCGACGCTGGCGGAATCGAAGATGTACCGCGAGCAGTGGGGCTGCGACGTGATCGGCATGACCAACATGCCCGAGGCCAAACTGGCCCGCGAGGCCGAGCTTTGCTACGCCTCGGTAGCGATGGTTACCGACTATGACAGCTGGCACCCCGATCACGGCGAGGTGGACGTGACCGCGATCATCGCGACGCTGACCGGTAATGCCGAGAAGGCGCGCGCGTTGGTCAAAGGCCTGCCCGCCCTGCTGGGAGCAGACCGCGCGCCCTGCCCGCATGGCTGCGACCGGGCGCTGGACCACGCGATTTTGACAGCTCCGGAAAAGCGCGACCCGCTATTGCTGGCCAAGCTGGATGCGGTGGCAGGCCGGGTGTTATGAATGGCCCTTTCGGCCAAGTGTTTTTTCAGGCTTGCTGCGGCGGATCTGACTGAGGTGCGTGATGGATCTTGAACTTTGGCTGGCCTTCGTCGCCGCCTCGACCGCCCTTCTGCTGATCCCGGGACCGACGGTTCTGTTGGTGCTGAGCTATGCGCTGTCCAAAGGGCGCAGCGTGGCCGTGGCCTCGGCCACAGGGGTTGCGCTGGGGGACCTGATCGCCATGACCGCGTCGTTGCTGGGGCTTGGGGCACTGGTGCTAGCGTCGGCCACCCTGTTTTCGGTGCTGAAATGGGTGGGCGCCGCATATCTCGTCTGGCTGGGCATCAAGCTGCTGCGCAGTGCGCCGTCCGGCGGTATGCAGGCGGTTGCTACCAAGCGCGCCGTCACCGCGCGCGGCGTGTTCGGCCATGCGGCCGCTGTCACTGCGCTGAACCCCAAATCCATCGCTTTCTTCATCGCCTTCGTGCCGCAATTCCTGCGCCCGGCCGAGCCGTTGGGCCCGCAATTCGCCATTTTGATCGCCACTTTCGTGGGATTGGCCGGGCTGAACGCCCTGGCCTATGCGCTGCTGGCCGACCGGCTGCGCCGCGTAATCGGCCGCCCCGGCATCATCACCGGCATGACCCGTTTCGGAGGACTGACCCTGATCGGAATGGGCGTGGCCACTGCGGTACTGCGCCGCCCGGCCTGAGCCGCCCCCTCCGCAGCAAAAACGCGCAGGCCGGCAACTGCCGCTTGCATGACTGGCCGCGATGCGCCAAACACCGCCGTGTTCTGACGCAAGAAGGGTCGCCCCATGTCCAGAAGCAAAACGGTCAAGGATTACATTCGGACCATCGTCGATTTCCCCCACGAAGGGATCATGTTCCGCGACGTGACGACCCTGTTTGCCGATCCGCGTGGGTTTCGCATGGCCATCGATCAGATGCTGCACCCCTATGCCGGCGAACGCATCGACAAGGTCGTGGGGCTCGAGGCGCGTGGCTTCATCCTGGGGGGCGCGATCGCGCACCAGCTGAGTGTCGGCTTCGTTCCGATCCGCAAGAAGGGCAAACTGCCGGGCACCACGATCAGCGAGGAATACAAGCTGGAATACGGCGAGGCCATCGTCGAGATCCACGATGACGCGATCCAGCCCGGCGAAAAGGTTTTGGTGGTCGATGACCTACTCGCCACCGGCGGCACTGCTGCGGCAGGCATCAAGCTGATCGAACGTCTGGGCGGTGAAATCGTAAGCTGCGCCTTCATCATCGACCTGCCCGAGCTGGGTGGGCGGAAGGTGCTGGAGGAGATGGGCATGGACGTCCATGTCCTGTGCGAATTCGAAGGGCTGTGAACAGACAACAGTCACGATTTCGTGACTTGCCGCTGGAAACACCGCGTGCTTAGCGCAGGGTCGTTCGTTTTCCAGTCGGTTTTTTGCCGCCGACACATGATCCCTTTCCGGCCTATCGCCGTATCGCCCCTGATGTCGCCGATGACATCCTCAACAAGGGAAGTAGATCATGTTTCGCAAATTCGCTGTTGCCGGCGTCGCCAGTATCCTGTTTTCGACCGCTGCCATGGCCGACGGCCACGGCAAGGACATCGTGGACACCGCTGTAAGCGCCGGCAGTTTCAACACTCTGGTCGCAGCCGTACAGGCGGCCGAGTTGGTTGACACGCTGAAGGGCGAAGGCCCCTTCACCGTTTTCGCGCCCACCGATGAGGCATTTGCCGCTCTGCCCGAAGGCACCGTGGAAACGCTTCTGAAGCCCGAGAACAAGGATCAGCTTGTCGCGATCCTCACCTACCACGTGGTTCCGGGCAAGGTGATGTCGGGTGATCTGTCCGACGACATGACTGCCGCCACCGTTCAGGGTGGAGAGATCACAATCGACCTCGACAACGGTGTCATGGTCAATGACGCAAATGTCGTTCAGGCAGATATCGAAACCAGCAATGGCGTGATCCACGTCATCGACAAGGTTATCCTGCCCGCATCGTAACGGATTGGTAGTTGCGGCCCGGCGCACCGGGCCGCACTCACGCATTTGACAGGACGGCGCCCGGGTTCATTATGCCGAGCGGGTCCAAAGCAGCCTTGATAGAGCGCATGGCCGACAGTTTGGCCGGATCACCATAGCGTTCCAGATCGCCGGTCTTCAAACGGCCCACCCCATGCTCGGCACTGACCGATCCTTCAAATTCTTGCACCAAGTCATGAACCGTGCGCTTGATCGCGGCGCGCCGGTCATTGAACTCGCCCCGGTCGCGGCCTTTGGGCGGGAAGACGTTGTAGTGCAGGTTGCCGTCCCCCAGATGACCAAAGCAGTTCACCCGGAACGGTCCAAGGGCGGCAATCGCCCTGCCGCCTTGCCGGATGAAGTCGGGGATCCGCGAAATCGGAACCGAGATATCGTGGCTGGACACCGAACCGATCAACCGGTTCGCCTCGGGGATGCGTTCGCGCACCGACCACAGCGCGTCGCGCTGCGCGGCGCTCTGGGCGATGACGCCGTCTGACACCAGACTGCGGGCCTCGGCAGCGACGAACAAGGACTCCAGCGCCGCCTCGGGCTCGTGCTCGGTCGGCAATCCCAGCTCGATCAGGACTGACCATTCCGGCGGTGTGTCAAAGGGTTGCCGCACGTCCGGCAAGACCTCTGCCAGAAAATCCAGCCCCTGTCTGTGGATCAGTTCGAACGCGCTGACGGTTTCGCCCAGATGGTCCCGGGCCAGTGCCAGCAGGTCGATCGCCGCTTCGGGGCTGGTCACCTGAAAGATCGCCGTGCCCAGCCCGGCAGGACGCGGGAACAGCTTGAGCGAGGCGGCGGTGATGACCCCCAGCGTGCCCTCGGATCCGATCAGCAGGTTGCGCAAGTCATAGCCGGTGTTGTCCTTGCGCAGCCGCCCCAGCCCGTGCCAGATGTCCCCGTTGGGCAGAACCGCTTCGAGCCCCAAGCACAGATCCCGCGCGTTGCCATAGCGCAGGACGTTCAAGCCCCCGGCATTGGTGGCCAGGTTTCCCCCGATCCGGCAGGACCCCTGCGCCGCCAGCGACAGCGGAAACAGCCGGTTGGCCGTCTCGGCCGCGGCCTGAATGTCGGCCAGCACCGCGCCGGCCTCGGCGATCAGGATGTTTTCGGTTGGGTAAACGGCCCGTATCGCGCGCATCCGCTCGAGCGACAGGATCAGGGGCGCGGGGCCATCCGCCATGACCTGCCCGCCCACAAGGCCAGTGCCGCCACCGTATGGCACCACCGGCACGCGGGCCTCGGACGCCAACCGCACCAAGGCTGCGACCTGCTCAACCGTGCGAGGCAAGGCCAGCAGACCCGCATGCCCGGCAAAGCGGCTGCGCGGCTCTTCCAGATAACGCGGCTCGACCGAGCGCAGAATATCGTCACCCAGGCAGGCGCGGATGGTTTCGGCAAAGGTTTCGTCGGCAGGGTTCAAATGCATGCCCTCTGCATGCCCAAGCCTGCGGCGGACGGCAAGGCTTATTCCAGCTCCATCAAGTATCGCGGCTCGAGCACCACCACCGTCGGGCGGTCCGGCAAGGTCCGCAGCGATACTTCGATTTCCGAAACCCCGTCCCGGCGCACCGGAAAGTCGGATCGGATATCGGCCAGGAACCGGTCCAGCGAATATCCCGAGAACCAGTGCATCGGAATGATGACCGAGCTTTTCAGCCGTTGCAGGACCGAGATCATCTCGGGCAAGGGCATGGTCGTGCCCCCGTCCACCGCCGCCATGACCACGTCCAGCCGCCCCAAGGCCGCGAACTGTTCGTCGGATGGCACATGGTGCAGATGCCCCAGATGGCCGATGCACAGGCCTTCGACCTCGAACACGAAGATCGAGTTTCCGCGCTCTTCCACCCCGCCATACGCGGACCGAATATCGGTCGAAACGTTGCGCACCAGCAATTCGCCCAGATCGAGATGGTGTTCGATGCCCTGCCCGAACTCGCCCCACCCCGGCAGCACATGCGGTATGGCCGGATCGGGATAGGCGGTCCAATGGGTGTCATGGGCGTGGTTCATCGTCACGATGTCGGGGATCAGATCCGCGCCGCCGATGAAGCCGGTATAGTCGGTCACCGCATTCAGCCCGCCCGGTGTCTGGATCAGAAAGGACGCATGCGCGACATAGCTAATCCGGACCGAAAATTCGGGCACCGGATCCTGCCACGCCGCCTTGTGCAGATATTGGATTCCGGGGGTGTTCTGGGCGATGGCGATGCAATGGCTCGGCCGACGCTCCTGCGCCGCCGCCGTCCCTGCCAGCAAGATCAGACCCGTCAAAATACTCCTCATGCCAGACAGTCTAGCGCATCCGGTACCCGAGTCACGTCACGGGGCCAAGATTTTGCAAACAGTCCCGCCAGCACCAGCGCCGAACGGGCGGCCTAGCCCGCGTCCGTCCGCCCGCGCCGGTCCGAACGCAGCGACGCATAGAGTACATGTGTCCGCCAACGCCCATTGATCTGCAAATAGGATTGCGCCACGCCCTCGTATTTGAAGCCCGAGCTTTCCAATAGCCCGCGAGAGGCGGCGTTTTCCGGCAGGCAGGCGGCCTCGATCCGGCTCAGGTCCAGGCGGGTAAAGGCGTAATGCACCACGGCGCCGATGGCCTCGCGCATATACCCCTGCCGGGCAAAAACCTGCCCGGTCCAATATCCCAGGGTTCCGGCCTGCGCCGGCCCCCGGCGGATGTTGTCCAGCGTGATGGCGCCCACCAGAACGTCGTCGGCGCGGCGGAACAGGAACAGCGGAACTGCCGTGCCATTGGCCACCGAGCGTTGCGCCCAGTAGACACGGTTGGTGAACGATTTGCGGGTCAGATGGTCCTTGGCCCAGATCGGCTCCCACGGGGTCAGATACTCGCGCGAGGCCAGCCGCAGCGCGGCCCAGTCGTTGAAGTCGGAATGCACGGGCGGGCGCAAGCTCAACCGCTCGGTCTCGAGTTTCAGCCTGCGTCTGCCCAACAGCATCACGCCGCGCGCCTCTCCTGCAACTGCTCGAGCGTCGGCGCACTACCGACCGGCCCATAAAGCGCCAGCGCCGCCGGGGCCTGAACCGCCATCTTCTCGGCAAAGGCGCGGACGTCAGCGGTGCTGACCGCGTCGATCTTGGCCACGGTTTCCTCGAGCGGTGGAACACGGCCCCAAATCTGCACCAGCCGGGCCAGACGCTCGGCCCGGTTCGAGGGGCTTTCCAGCCCCATAAGCATCCCGGCCTTCATCTGCGCCCGGGCGCGGGCAACCTCCTCGGCGCTCATGTCCTCGGCGGCGCGCTTCATCTCGTCGATGGTGATGGTGGCCAGCTCGCCCACCTGATCGGCCGAGGTTCCGGCATAGATTGTGGTCGTTCCCGTGTCGGCATAGGCGCCGGTCTGGGCAAAGATCGTATAGCACAGCCCGCGAGTCTCGCGCACTTCCTGGAACAGGCGCGAGGACATGCCGCCGCCCAGCGCGGTCGAATAGATCTGTGCGGTATAGATCTCGTCATCGCGATAGCCCGGGCTTTCCAGCGCCAACGCGAAATGCGCCTGCTCCAGCACCTTGTCCCGCCGCGCCTCGCCGCCGGTGAACCGGGCGGGCTCAGGCAGCAGCCCCTTGCGGGGTTGCAGATGGCCGAACATCTCTTCGGCCAGTTTCATAAGCTGGTCATGATCGACGGCGCCCGCCGCCGACAGGATCATCTGGTCGGGCGCATAGTGCTCGGCTACGAAGGCCGACAGGTCGTCGCGCGAAAAGGCGCTGACCCGTTCGGTCGGCCCCAGGATGGTGCGGCCCAGCGGCTGATCGCGATAGCTCTGTTCCTGCAGCCAGTCAAAGATCACGTCGTCGGGCGTGTCATGCGCCTGGCCGATCTCCTGCAGGATCACGCCGCGCTCAACCTCGATCTCGCGCGGGTCGAAGACGGGGTTCAGGACGATGTCGCCGACCACGTCCATCGCCAGCGCCACGTCATCCTTAAGCACCCGGGCGTAATAGGCCGTCACCTCGCGCGAGGTATAGGCGTTGATATAGCCGCCCACATCCTCGATCGCCTCGGCGATCTGCAGGGCCGAGCGCCGCTCGGTGCCCTTGAAGGCCATGTGCTCGAGGAAATGCGCGATGCCGTTCTGTTCGATCCGCTCGTGCCGCCCGCCGGCGGTCACCCAGATGCCGATGGCGGCCGATTGCAGCCCCGGCATCTGTTCGCTGACGATCCGAAAGCCGTTCGTTAGTTGGTCCAGTCTGACAGTCACTCAGCAATGTGCCTTTTGATATGATCCTCGATGGCGCCCAGATCGTTGGCGATGCGGGTCACCCGTTCCGGACGTTCATACAGATCGGACATGCGCGAGGGAAGAGGCGGATGCACACCGCTGGCCTGCTCGACCGCGGCGGGGAATTTCGCAGGGTGCGCGGTGGCCAGCGTGACCATCGGCACATCGGCGGCGCGGGTGTCCTCGGCCACCTTGATGCCCACGGCAGTGTGCGGGCAGACCAACTCGGCGCTGTGTTGCAGCGTGGATTTGATCGTGGCCAGCGTTTCCGCTTCGGACACACGACCCGAGTCGAAACTTTCGCGCAGAGCCTCCATCGCGCCTTGGCTGACGTGGAAGCCGCCCTGTTTCAACTCGTCCATCAACTGCGCCACGGCCCGCCCGTCTTCGCCATAGGCATAGTACAGCGCGCGTTCGAAGTTCGAGCTGACCTGAATGTCCATTGACGGGCTGATCGAGGGGATGGTGTCGCCCTTGAAATAGCCCTGCCCCGACAAGCAGCGATGCAGGATGTCGTTCTGGTTGGTCGCCACCACCAGACGGTCGATGGGCAGACCCATCCGCTTGGCGATATAGCCGGCGAAGATGTCGCCGAAATTGCCGGTGGGCACCGTGAAGCTGACCTTGCGGTGCGGCGCACCCAGGCTGGTCGCGGCCGAAAAATAATAGACCACCTGCGCCAGCACCCGGGCAAAGTTGATTGAGTTCACCCCCGCCAGCTTGACCCCGTCGCGGAAGTCGAAATCGTTGAACATGTCCTTCACGGCGGCCTGACAGTCGTCGAAATCGCCATCGACGGCCAGCGCGTGCACGTTGCTGTCGGCGGGGGTGGTCATCTGGCGGCGCTGCACCTCGGACACGCGGCCATGCGGGAACAGGATGAACACATCGACCGCATTCAGCCCCCGAAACGCCTCGATCGCGGCCGATCCGGTATCACCGCTGGTGGCGCCCACGATGGTAACACGCTCGCCCCGCCGTTTCAGCGCCACCTGGAACAGCTGACCGATCAGCTGCATGGCGAAATCCTTGAAGGCCAGCGTGGGCCCGTGAAACAGTTCCAGCAGAAAGTGGTTCTCGTTCAGCTGCTTCAACGGCGCGCGGGCATCGTGACCGAACCCGGCATAGGCGCGTGCAATGATCTCTTTGAACTCGTCCCCGGCGAAAGAGCCGCTGACATACGGCCACATAACGCGGAACGCGATCTCCTCATAGGGCAGCCCGGCCAGCGCGGCGATCTCGTCCTGGCTCAGAACCGGAATTTCGGCAGGCAGGTAAAGGCCACCGTCGCGGGCCAGACCGGTCAGCATCGCCTCTTCAAAGCTCAGTTCGGGCGCCTGCCCGCGGGTCGAGATGTATTTCATTGCGCGTCACTTTCTGATGGGGCGCGGCCGCGCCACAGGAAATATCCGGTCATTGCGGCCCAGACCAGCGCCAAGCCGAACCATGTCACCGCGTATTGCAGATGGTCATTGGGAATACCCGCCGTATCCACCGGCAGCGGCGTGATGGTGGGATCGGTCTGGCTGCGGGCAACCAGTAGGATCGGTTCGGCCCCAAGCGCATCGGCCAGCGCGGGCACGTCGCGGGCAAACCAGATGTTGCCCGCCGGGTCCGGATCGGGGGTGTAGCTGTCGATCTCATCCGGCCAATGCAGATTTCCGACAACCTGCATGGGGCCGGTCCGGCGCTCGGCCTGCTTGGCCGTTGTGGGGACAAAGCCCCGGTCCACCAGGATCGTGCGATCACCAGTTCGGAACGGCGCGATGATCCGATAGCCCGGCCCGACCTGCTTGACCGAAACCAGTACATGGATTTCGCCGGGCAGCATCTCGCCCGAAACCTCGACGGGCAGATAACGGTCGGCATCGGGATCGACCGCCTCGGGCAGCGATACCGGATCGGCGGCGATCCGGGCTTCGATGTCGGCCAGAATGCCCTCTTTCCACGCCAGACGCTGAACCTGCCAAGTGCCCAGAGACACAAGAACCGCCAGCCCGGCGAACCCGAAAATCAGCAGAAACAGGATGCGGCGCATATCTGGCCCTTGTTGCGTGTCATACCGGCTCGGGGTCAAGCCGGCGTCTTGTTACGGTCTGTGCGCACGGAAATGCAACCGTGCAATTGTACGGGGCGCAATCCCATGCGCCCCTGATCGAGAAAAAGCCGCCCCGAGGGGCGGCTTTTGCAATTCGACAGCCTCGCGGGCGTTACATCAGCGGTGCTTGGCCCCAAATGTAAACCGCGAAGAACAGGAACAGCCAGACGACGTCGACGAAATGCCAATACCAGGCAGCCGCCTCGAAGCCGATGTGTTTTTCCGGAGTGAAATCGCCCCGCATCGCACGGATCAGACAGACCGTCAGGAAGATGGTGCCGATGATCACATGTGCACCGTGGAAGCCGGTGGCCATGAAGAAGTTCGAATAGAACTGGTCGCCGCCGAATTCCCATCCTTCGTGGGCCAGCAGTTCAAAATATTCATAGGCCTGCAAAGCCGTAAAAACGACCCCAAGAAAGATGCCGATTGCCAGGCCCTGGACCAGTGCCTTGCGGTCATTTTCGTGCACCAGGGCGTGGTGTGCCCAGGTCACGGCACAACCCGACAGCAGCAGGATCAGCGTGTTGATCAGCGGCAGGTGGAACGGATCCACCGCGTGGATATCCGGCTGGACGTATTCAGTACCGGCATACTCGTACATCGGGTACATCCGATGCTTGAAGAACGACCAGAACCAGGCAAAGAAGAACATCACCTCGGACATGATGAACAGGATGAAGCCATAGCGTAGACCGATGCGCACGACCGGTGTATGGTCACCGGCGCGGCTTTCGGCCACCACGTCCGACCACCAGCCGAACATCGTGTACAGAACCGCCACAAGACCGGCCCAGAACACGAAGGACGTCACTCCGTGCATCCACAAGACGGCTCCGAACAGCATGACGAAGCCACCGATCGAGCCGATCAGCGGCCAGATCGACGGGGCCAGAATGTGGTAATCGTGGTTTTTTGCGTGTGCCATCAGCGTCCCTCACCTACAGGCGTTAGTTCGTGTTTGTTTCTGCCTGCGCATCAAGGGCGGCATAGCCCTCGGGCAGGTCGATTTCGTAGAATGTATACGACAGCGTGATCGTATGAACATACTGAGCTTCGGGGTCTTCCACCATTTCGGGGTCGACGAAGAAAGTTACGGGCATTTCGACCCGCTCACCGGGCTCCAGAACCTGCTCTTCAAAGCAGAAACAGGCGATTTTCTGGAAGTATCCTCCGGCGGAATAGGGCGTCACGTTGTACGATGCCTGTCCCGCAACTGGCTTGTTCGTCGGGTTGTACGCCTCGTAGAACGCCAGACCGGTCTCGCCGATACGCACCTTCATCTCGCGCTCGACGGGCTTGAACTCCCACGGCATGTCTTTGGCCTTGGACGCGTCGAAGCGAACGGTCACCACACGGTCGAGGATCTCATCAGGCGTGGCCTCAGCCACTCCGGTGGTGCCCCCGAACCCGGTGACCCGGCAGAACCAGTCGTAAAACGGCACAGCCGCCCAGGCTAGGCTGCCCATCAGAACAACCAGACCAACGGTCTGCGCAACGGTCTTCTGCGGTCCGGTCAAAGCCATCAGTTCTGAACCTCCTCGGTGGACACACCGAAATCGCTGCCCGAGACCTTGACGATGGTCAGGCCGAAGATGATCACGATGAACGCCGCCAACGTCAGCCCAACACCCAGGTTGCGGCCGAACCGGCGCTGGTGCAGCTCATGGCTTTTGCGCAGGCTCATGACCAGCCTCCCAACCCGTAGGGTTTCAGCAACGCCTCGGCGAGAATCGCGCCGAAATGCAGGAACAGGTACAGCAGCGACAGCTTGAAAAAGCTGCGCTCGACCTTGAAATTGTCCGCCTCGGCATCGTCTTCGGTGCGACGCGAGATGGCCCAGGCCCCCTGCAGGAACAGCGCGTTCAAAACTACGGCCACAGCCAAGTAAATCGGGCCACCGATGCCCGAGAAAGCAGTGCCCACGGCCAGCAGGGCCAGCAATGCGGTATAGACTAGGATATGGGTCCGTGTGGCGCGGCGTCCATGCGTCACTGTCAGCATCGGCACGCCCGCGTCGTCATAATCCGAGCGCATGAACAACGCCAGCGCCCAGAAATGCGGCGGTGTCCACATGAAGGTCAGGGCAAACATCAGCCACGGTTCGAGCGTCATCGAACCCGTGGCGGCAACCCAGCCAATCACCGGGGGAAACGCTCCCGCAGCGCCGCCGATCACGATATTCTGCGGTGTCAGGCGCTTGAGCCACATCGTGTAGATCACGACATAGAAAAAGATGGTAAAGGCAAGAAACGCGCCCGCGAACCAGTTGGTCGCCAAGCCCAGCATGATCACCGACAGGCCCGACAGGGCAAGGCCCAGCGCCATCGCCTCGCCGGGTTCGACCTTGCCCGACGGGATCGGACGACCCTTGGTGCGCTTCATTACCTTGTCGATATCCGCATCCCACCACATGTTCAGTGCACCCGAGGCGCCGCCGCCGATGGCGATGAACAGGATCGCGCAGAACCCGACGAAGGGGTGCACGGACACAGGTGCGGCCAGCAGCCCCACCAACGCGGTGAACACGACAAGCGACATCACCCGCGGCTTGAGCAGCGCGAAATAGTCGCCAAAGCCGGCCTCGTCCGCACGGGGTTGTGCGGCAAGTGTGCTGGCATTGATGCTCGCGTCAGTCATGACAGGTCCTTGTGGTGCGAAAGCTGCGCGAAACCCGCGCAGCCTGTCCTTGGTTTCGATCGGGCCTCAGGCCCTAAGGCGGTCAGTTCGCAGCGATCTGGAACGACGCGGGCAAGCCGGCATATTCTTCCTGCGCCGATTTCAGCCATTCCTCATAGGCTTCTTCGCTGACGACCTTGACGGTGATCGGCATGTAAGCGTGGTCCTTGCCGCACAGCTCGGAACACTGACCGAAATAGATGCCTTCCTTGTCGGCCTTGAACCATAGCTCGGCCAGGCGGCCCGGAATACCGTCCTGCTTGACGCCAAAGGCCGGAATCGTCCACGAATGGATCACGTCGGCCGCGGTGACCTGCATCACCACCACCTTGTTGACGGGCACCACGACGGCGGTGTCGGTGGCCAGCAGCCACTCATCCTCGCTGTAGCCGGCATCGGCCAGCTTGGCGCGCATCGCGTCATCAAGAACGAACGGCGTAACTTCGGCATCGGCCGGACGGGCGCTTTCGTCCAGGGTGGCGGGGTGCCCCAACAGATAGCTGTCGAAGGCAAATTCGTGATCGACATACTCGTAGGTCCAGTACCACTGGTTGCCGGTCACCTTGATGACGACGTCACCCTCGGGGATTTCCTGCTGCTTGAACAGAACCGGCAGCGAGAATGCCCCGATGAAAACCAGAATCAGGATCGGGCCCAGGGTCCAGGCGATCTCGACCGGGGTGTAATGCGAGAATCGCGCCGGCGTCGGGTTTGCACGCTGGTTGTAGCGCACGATGCAATAGACCAGCAGGCCTGCGACCAGCAGACAGATCGCGGTGATGATCACCAGAATCATGCCATCAAGGCGTTGAATCCCTTCGGCCAGGCTGGTGGCCGCGGGCTGGAAACCCATGCCGCCGTCGACCGGCTTGCCGATGATCTCAAGGTCCTGAGCCATGGCGGGAAGGCTGGAGAGGGCTGCGAACACCCCCGAAAGCATCAAAGCATTCTTCATTTTCTGTCCTGATCGTTTGATCTTTGCGTCTCTGGCGAACAGGTGTGAATCGGTCACACCTCTCCCGTTGTCTTTGGCCGCGTTAAAAACCATATTCCGGGGGCTAGATAAAGCAAAATGCTTGCGTCAAACAGACGCTATTTTTGATCTGGATCAAATCCGAAAGGCCGCAACCAATGACTCACGCCCCGTTTCGCCCGTTCGAAACCGTTTTGCCGCAAGACGAGGCGCTGGCCGTGCTGCGGTCAGCCACCGATGGCGCCGAGGACGGCGAGCTGTTCGTCGAGCGCCGAAAGTCCGAATCTCTTGTCTTTGATGACGGTCGTCTGCGGTCGGCCTCGTACGATGCGTCCGAGGGGTTCGGCCTGCGGGCGGTTCAGGGTGAAGTAGCAGGATATGCCCATTCTACCGACGTATCCATCCCGGCATTGAAACGCGCGGCCGAAACCGCGCGGCTGGCCGTCGGGGATGGTGGAGGGACACTTGCCGACTCACCGCGAGCGACGAACAAGAAACTGTACACCGACGAGGACCCGATCGAATCCGCCAGCTTTCCGGTCAAGATCGAGACCCTGCGCCAGATCGACAGCTTCGCCCGCGACCTTGATCCGCGCGTTGTTCAGGTAAGCGCGGTGATTGCCGCATCGGTTCAGGAGGTCGAGATCCTGCGCCCTGACGGGACCCTGGTGCGCGACGTGCGCCCGATGACGCGGGTCAATGTCTCGGTCATCGTCGAGCAGAACGGCCGCCGCGAGAGCGGTTCGGCCGGCGGCGGCGGACGGGTCGGGCTCGACGGGCTGCTTGATCCGGCCGATTGGCAGGACAAGGCCCGCGAAGCCTTGCGCATTGCCTTGGTCAACCTTGACGCCGTTCCAGCTCCGGCCGGCGTGATGGAAGTCGCACTGGGCCCCGGCTGGCCTGGCATCCTGTTGCACGAGGCGATCGGCCACGGCTTGGAAGGAGATTTCAACCGCAAGGGCAGTTCGGCCTTCGCCGGGCTGATGGGGCAGCGGATCGCCTCCAAGGGCGTGACCGTGGTGGATGACGGGACCATCCCCGATCGCCGGGGCTCGATCACCGTGGATGATGAGGGCACGCCCAGTTCGCGCACCGTGCTGATCGAGGACGGGATCCTGACCGGCTACATGCAGGACCGCCAGAACGCGCGCCTGATGGGGGTGACCCCCACCGGCAACGGACGGCGGCAAAGCTATGCGCACAAGCCAATGCCGCGCATGACCAACACGATCATGCTGGGCGGCGATGCCAACCCGGCGGATCTGGTTGCCGAGATCAAGGACGGCATCTGGGCCGTGGGTTTCGGCGGCGGCCAGGTCGACATCACAAACGGCAAGTTCGTGTTCAGCTGCACCGAGGCCTACCGGGTCGAGAACGGCAAGATCGGCGCCCCGGTCAAGGGCGCGACGCTGATCGGCGACGGCCCGTCGGCGCTGAAGCGTATCCGGGGTCTGGGCAATGACATGGCGTTGGATCCGGGTATGGGAACCTGCGGCAAGGACGGCCAGTGGGTTCCGGTCGGTGTGGGCCAGCCCACCGTTTTGATGGATGGCCTTACCGTGGGCGGGTCTGCCGCCTGAGGCGAACCACGGTCAGTGCGGCCTCGGCTCGGTTAACCGGGGCCGCCCTTCCAAACATTTCGCACCCGCGCGGACGCCAGGCAGGAAAAAAATTTTCGTTATCTTTTCAATATTATATCGACAATCACGCCTAAAACACTCGCCTTAACTCCTAAAATTTTTCGAGATTCACGCGCTGTTAACCCGGCCAGCCGTAAACCAGTTCTGCAATCAGGCGGAGCCACGGATGACCGAAGAGCAGCAATCTTCCATTCACCCCCCACTCCCACCCACCACGGAAGAGGACCGGTTTTCTTGGCTTCGTCTGATGCGTTCGCGCAAGGTCGGCCCGGCCACGTTCCGGCGCCTGCTGCACGAACATGGCTCGGCGCAGAATGCGCTGGCCGCGCTGCCGGAAGTGGCACGCGCTGCCGGAGTCAAAGGGTATGAAACATGCCCACCCGGCGTGATCGAGGCAGAGCTCAAGGCCGCAAAAGCCGCCAAAGCGCGGCTTTTGTGCCTTGGCTCGGCTGACTACCCCTCAATGCTGGCGGACTTGTCCGATGCGCCCCCCCTGCTTTGGGCAATTGGGGATACGTCAATCCTGCATCGGAAGATGATTGCCCTTGTCGGGGCTCGGAACTGTTCGTCGTTGGGCGCACGGATGGCCCGCGCACTGGCAGACGGGCTGGGCGCACAAGGCTATGTCGTGGTTTCGGGGTTGGCGCGGGGAATCGATACCGCTGCCCACAAGGCCGCGTTGGAATCTGGAACGGTCGCAGTGATGGCCGGTGGTGTCGACGTCATCTATCCGGCCGAGAACACGGATTTGGCCCGCGATATAGCGCTGCGGGGTCTGCGCCTGTCCGAACAGCCCATGGGCGTCACCCCGCAAGCCCGGCATTTTCCCCGTCGCAACCGGATCATCTCGGGCCTGGCGCAGGCGGTGGTGGTGGTCGAAGCCGCTGCCAAATCCGGCAGTCTGATCACTGCGCGCGACGCTCTGGACCAGGGGCGCGACGTGTTGGCCGTGCCGGGCCATCCGTTCGACGCGCGCGCGGCGGGGTGCAACCTGTTGATCCGCGAAGGCGCCACGCTGGTGCGATCGGTCGACGACGTGATCGAAGCCCTGCCTCCACAGACGACCGATCTGTTCGATGCGTCCGCTGCCCCGCAGCCCGCTCCGGATCACGTGCATCCGATTTCGACCGACGACTTGCAGGGCATGATCCTGTCGCGCCTTGGTCCTTCGCCGGTGGCCGAAGACCAACTGATCCGGGACGTGCAGGTTCCGGCCAGCGCCGTCGGCCCGATTCTGGTCGAACTGGAGCTGGCGGGGCGCATCCAAAGACAGGCGGGCGGGCTGTTGTCTCTGGCCGTCTGACCCGGGTTCGATTTGTCGTTTCACCGGCTCGCAGCGCACCGGAATTCGGACGCGCAATACAGTGCATTGACAAATCCGCCTTGCCCTCCACATCTTGCACGGCCATACATGCCGCCCAATCCGTCGAGCGAGGTTTTAGACTAAATGCCTGTAGTTGTTGTAGAATCCCCGGCCAAGGCAAAAACGATCAACAAATATCTCGGCCCCGACTACACGGTTCTGGCTTCGTACGGCCATGTTCGCGACCTGCCTCCGAAAGACGGATCGGTCGATCCGGACCACGATTTTTCCATGAAATGGGAGGTCGCCGCCGATAGCCGCAAACACGTCAAGGCCATCGCGGATGCGCTCAAGGATGACAACGCGCTGATCCTGGCCACCGACCCCGACCGCGAGGGCGAGGCGATTAGCTGGCACCTGCAGGAGGCGCTGACCAAACGCCGCTCGATCAAGAAGGACACCGAGGTTCGGCGCGTGACCTTCAACGCCATCACCAAGGATGCGGTGACCAAGGCGATGCAGAACCCGCGCCAGGTCGACATGCCTCTGGTCGAGGCGTATCTGGCCCGGCGCGCGCTGGACTATCTGGTCGGCTTCAACCTGTCGCCGGTTCTATGGCGCAAGCTGCCCGGCGCGAAATCGGCCGGACGCGTGCAATCGGTCTGCCTGCGCCTGATCGTCGAGCGCGAGATGGAGATCGAGGCGTTCAAGCCCGTCGAATATTGGTCGGTCAAGGCGCTGTTCGAAACGCCGCGCGGCCAAACCTATGAGGCGCGGCTGGTCACGCTGGCCGGCAAAAAGCTGGACAAGCATGACATCGCCAACGCCACCCAGGCCGAACTGGCAGTGCAGGCCATCACCAGCCGCGCGCTGAGCGTGACCTCGGTCGAGGCCAAGCCGGCCGCGCGCAACCCCAGCGCTCCGTTCATGACCTCGACCCTGCAGCAGGAAGCCAGCCGCAAGTTCGGTATGGGCGCGCGCCACACGATGCAGGTAGCCCAGCGTTTGTACGAGGCCGGGCACATTACCTATATGCGAACCGACGGCATCGACATGGCGCCCGAGGCCGTGGCGGCCACGCGGGACGCGATCAAGGACCGGTTCGGTGCCGAATACGTGCCGGACAGCCCGCGCATGTACAAGAACAAGGCCAAGAACGCGCAGGAAGCGCACGAATGCATCCGGCCCACGGACATGACCAAGGATGCGGCCGCCCTGAAACTGTCGGATGACGATCAGCGCAAGCTGTACGATCTGATCTGGAAACGTACGATCGCCTGCCAGATGGCGGCCGCGCGGCTGGAACGCACCACCGTCGAAATCGGCAGCGATGACGGTCAGGTCGGCCTGCGCGCCACCGGTCAGGTCGTGCTATTCGACGGCTTCATGCGCGTCTACGAGGAAGGCCGCGACGATGTCGAGGACGAGGATGACAAGCGCCTGCCCCAGATCATGCAGGGTGATCCGGCGCGCTTTGCCAAGACCACGCTGAAGGATCAGTTTGACAAGGCTACCGCCGACGGCGCGGACAAGAAGGCCATCCTGTCGGACAACCAGACGGTTCTGGCGCTGCAACGCCACACCCAGCCCCCGCCGCGCTATACCGAGGCGACCCTAGTCAAACGGATGGAAGAACTGGGTATCGGGCGACCCTCGACCTATGCCTCGGTCGTCACCACGATTCAGGACCGCGGTTACGTCCGCAAGGACAAGAACCGCCTGATCCCCGAGGAAAAGGGCCGGATCGTCACGATCTTCTTGCTGAATTTCTTCCGCCAGTATGTGGGATACGAATTCACTGCCAACCTCGAAGAGCAGCTGGACGAGGTGAGCGCCGGCGCCCGCGACTACAAGGACCTGCTGTCCAAGTTCTGGCGCGATTTCTCGGCCGCGATCGCCGAGACGTCCGAGTTGCGGATTTCAGAAGTGCTCGACAAGCTGGACGAGGCGCTGGCCCCGCAGCTGTACCCCCCGCGCGAGGATGGCTTGGATCCGCGCATCTGCCCCAAATGCGGGGTCGGACGGCTGCATCTGAAAACCTCGCGGACCGGCGGATTCGTGGGCTGCGGGAATTACCCCGAATGCACCTATACCCGCCCCATCGCCGGTGAAGGAGCCGAGGGCGAGGAACGTCTGCTGGGCATGGATGGCGAGGATGAGATCTGGCTGAAATCCGGACGCTTCGGCCCCTATGTCCAGCGCGGCGAAGCCACGCGCGAGAACAAGAAACCGCCGCGCGCCTCTTTGCCGAAGGGCTGGAACAAGGATGCCATGGACCTTGAGAAGGCGCTGACCCTTCTGAGCCTGCCGCGCGAGATTGGCGAACACCCCGAGGGCGGTATGATCAGCGCCAATTTCGGGCGCTTCGGTCCCTATATCATGCACCAGCTACCGGACGAGGCGAAGCCGGTCTACGCCAATCTCAAGGATCCCAACGACGTGTTCGAAATCGGCATGAACCGGGCCGTCGAACTGTTGGCGGAAAAGCGCGCCAACCCCGGGCGGCGGGGACGGGCTGCGGCCAAACCGCTGAAGGAACTGGGCGAGCATCCCGATGGCGGCGCGATCCAGGTTCTGGACGGGCGCTATGGGCCTTATGTGAAGTGGGAAAAGGTCAACGCGACCCTGCCCAAGGACATCAAGCCCGAGGACGTTACGCCCGAAATGGCGGTGGAACTGGTCAATGAGAAGGCGGCCAAGAAAGGCACCCGCAAAAAGGCCGCGCCCAAGAAGAAAGCCACCAAGAAGAAAGCTGGCTGATCCCGGCCCCCGCGGGCGGTTAGGTAGAAATACCACCCGCCCGCAGGTTTCATTGACTTCCCAATGACGTGGCGGCACAACCTGCCCATCACCATGTCATTGGGGGAGTTTTCCATGAAGAAAGTCTATGCCAATGCCACCGAGGCCCTCGATGGGATACTTCGGGATGGCATGCTGATCGCGGCCGGCGGGTTCGGCCTGTGCGGCATTCCCGAATTGCTGCTGCAGGCGATCAAGGAGTCGGGCGTGAAGGATCTGACCTTTGCCTCGAACAACGCAGGCGTCGACGATTTCGGCATCGGCATTCTGCTGCAGACGCGGCAGGTCAAGAAGATGATCAGCTCGTATGTCGGTGAGAACGCCGAATTCATGCGCCAGTACCTGTCGGGCGAGCTTGAGCTGGAATTCACCCCACAAGGTACTTTGGCCGAGCGCATGCGCGCCGGCGGCGCGGGTATCCCGGGCTTCTATACCAAGACCGGCGTCGGCACCGTGATCGCCGAGGGCAAGGAGCACAAGGAGTTCAACGGCGAGACCTACATCCTCGAGGAGGGGATCTTTGCCGATCTGGCCATCGTCAAGGCATGGAAAGCCGACGACACCGGCAACTTGGTGTTCCGCAAGACCGCCCGCAACTTCAACGTGCCGGCGGCGACCTGCGGCAAGATCTGCGTGGCCGAGGTCGAAGAGATCGTGCCGCGAGGTTCGCTGGATCCCGACTGCATCCACCTGCCCGGCATCTATGTGCACCGGGTCATTCAAGGTCAGCACGAGAAGCGCATCGAACAGCGCACCACCCGCAAGAAGGAGGAAGCGTAATGCCCTGGGACCGCAATCAGATGGCCGCGCGTGCGGCCGAGGAACTTGAAGACGGCATGTATGTGAACCTCGGCATCGGAATTCCGACGCTGGTGGCGAACTATGTGGGCGACAAGGACATCACCCTGCAATCGGAAAACGGCATGCTGGGCATGGGCCCCTTCCCCTATGAGGGCGAAGAGGACCCCGACCTGATCAACGCCGGCAAACAGACCATCACCGAACTGCCCCGCACCGCCTATTTCGACAGCGCCACGTCTTTTGCCATGATCCGCGGCGGCAAGATCGCGGCGGCGATTTTGGGCGCGATGGAGGTCGACGAGAAAGGCGATCTGGCCAACTGGATGATTCCGGGCAAGCTGGTCAAGGGCATGGGCGGCGCGATGGACCTGGTGGCCGGGGTCGGACGGGTCATCGTTGTGATGGACCACACCAACAAGCACGGCGACAGCAAGGTGCTGAAGGAATGCACCCTGCCGCTGACCGGCAAGGGCGTGGTTGACCGCATCATCACCAACCTGGGCGTGCTGGACGTCGTCGAAGGCGGCCTGAAGATCGTAGAACTGGCCGATGGCGTCACCGAAGAAGACATGCGCGCGGCGACCGAGGCGACCATCGTCGCTTGACCCGGTTGGCGTTGGGAATTGAAAAGGCCCGCGATTGCGCGGGCCTTTTTCACTTCATGGTCTGAAACACGCAACCGTCGGAAACAAGATCGGGAGGTGTGGCGCACAAGGCGCGGGCGACCTGGAACGCCGCCAGCACCTTGGGCACATAGTCGCGGGTTTCAGCGTAAGGCGGCACGCCATTGTGCTTGCGCACCGCGCCCTCGCCTGCGTTGTAACCGGCGAGCACGAGGATCGGATCGCTCCCGAACTCTCCCATCAACCAGTCGAGATATTTCACGCCACCGGCAATGTTCTGCTCCGGCAGCATGCTGTCAGTCACCCCGAACCGCTTGGCGGTGGCGGGCATCAGCTGCATCAACCCCTGCGCCCCGGCCGAGCTGACGGCCGTCTCGCGTCCGCCGGACTCCACCGACATCACCGCCAGCACCAGAGCGGGCGATACCTTGGTGCCCACGGTCGAGCGCAGGATATCCACGCCGCGCTGCTCGACGATGCGCTGCAGTGTTTGAAGCCGCGGCGAAGCGACCCCGACCGTTGCCAGCGCCTGAAGCGCTGGATCCAGCCTTCCCGGACCAGCCTGGGCCATGTCAGGCGAAATCCTCGCCCAGAAGGCCTTGTATGCACCTTCGGGCGTTTTCTCGGGCTGGATCTGCGGAAGGTTGGCCGCCGGTACTTTGGTGCGGGCAATGATGTCGGGCACGACAAGCGTGGCGCCTGTGCTGGGGGCCGACGGCGCCTTGGCATGTTCCTCGGCCGATATCTGGACGGTGACATGCGGGCGCGCACCCGGTTTGGGCGCCTTGATCCGTTTGTAGACGCCGCGCGGTTCGATATCGGTGGCCTGGGCCGGTGCAACGAAAGCTGCTGCAAACGCCAATACGCCGGCGCATGTCAGTACGCTCGGGATTCTCATCTTGCCTGCCTCATCTTCTTTTGGCGTTGATTTGTTACGCGAATCCGCGCTGCGGGCCAGAAAAACCACATGAATTGGGGCGTTTTTGCCTCATTTGCCGCAATTTTGCATCGGAACGCTCCCCGCCCCGAAGATATGAGAAAATTTTTTTTGTTATAATTCAGTGCGTTGAAAGAAAAATGACTAAAAAGTTAAGCACGCGGAAGAAAATCATCTGTTTGGCCCAAATCCTGCCATGCGGGCAGGGCAAACATAATGCCATACCGAGACGGTCATGAGCAGACTGAGAGAGGACGCTCTGGAAAGACCCCGAGGTTTTATTAGCTTAGTGATCCTTTAGGAGGGACGTAACATGATCAAGCTCTTCAAAAAATTCCGCAACGACGAAAGCGGCGCCGTGACTGTTGACTGGGTCGTTCTGACCGCGGCCGTCGTGGGCCTGGGCACCGTTGCCTACACGCAGATCTCGGGCGGCGCGACCGGCCTGGCCACCAACGTGAACAGCGCTCTGAGCGGTGCAACCGTTTCGACCGGCACCAACGCCGGCGCAACCGGTGGTATCACCACCGCAGGCACCGGCACCGGCGGCAGCTAAGCCCCGAAACATGCATTCTGGGCCGCGCCAAACTGGCGCGGCCTTTTTTTTAACCAAAACGTAAGACTTCGTGTGTTGAACCGAGCATAGTTCCCCGCCCGGCCAACCTGCTGTCCGCCATGGACGGGCAGCCGGGTTGCACGAGGAGAAGAAAGCAACGGTATGGTCGGCACCTGCTGCGCGGTTCGCGCAAGACACGGGACGCCGACGGTTAAGAGGTATACGCCATGATTCGAGTTGCAAGTGATTTCATTCGCGATGAAGAAGGTGCCGTCACAGTTGATTGGGTTGTCATAACCGCGCTGGTCGTGGGACTGTCGATGGTGACATATCTGGTCATTCAAACGGCCACCACCAACATGGGTGGCAACGTTGACACCGCTTTGAGCGGTTCAACCGTCAGCACTGGCACCAGCGCTGGAGGGAACGGCGGAATCGTGACCGCGGGCACCAGCGGAAGTTGAGGCCTCGAAACACTTCCCGGGTGAGTCTCGGGCATTGCCAAGGTTGACCAGACAGAATTTCGCGCGGCGCTTTGCTGCGCGGGGACGTCACTTGGAGCGTTTCTCCAACAACCCTGGCGAAAATCCGGAATTTGTCCCACATTTCGACACAATTCCGATTTATCAAATATGCTGTTTCAATGTCTTGTTTGGGCCGATACACGTGCGACCAACAAAATAAAGAGGTGAACGCATGCGAGCTGTTTTTGGACTTGTCCTGATCATCGGGGTCGCCCTAGCTGGTGGCGCGGTGTACATGGCCCGAAATTACATTGCCGAGTATCAAAACGCACTGGCCCGGGAAAGACAGGCGGCTCAAGAGGCGCTCGCGAATGCCAAAGTCGACGTGGTGCCAACCGTGGGCGTCATCGTCTCGACTCGCAAACTGAAATATGGTGAACCGCTGACCGCCGAGGATGTGCGCGTGGTCGAATGGCCCGAAAACGCGATTCCCGAAGGCACGTTCACCGACATGACCGCGCTGTTCCCCGAAACGGGCCAGAACGAGCGGTTCGTTTTGCGTGCGATGGAAAAGGACGAGGCCATCATGGCGGTGAAGATCACCAAACCGGGTGAACCAGCCGGCCTGACCTCGTTGCTGGAAAAGGGCAAACGCGCCTTTGCCATCAGTGTGGACGTGGCCTCGGGCGTTTCGGGCTTCCTGCGCCCCGGGGATGTGGTCGATGTGTACTGGACCGGGTCGTTGCGGGGCGCGGTCGAGGGCGCGAACGGCGAGATCACGCGCCTGATCCAGCCGAATATCGAATTGATCGCCGTGGACCAGACGGCCGGTTCCGACGTGACGGGCACGACCATTGCCCGAACGGTGACGGTGGCCGCCACCCCCGAACAGATCGCGGCGCTGGCGCAGGCGCAAAACACCGGGCGGCTGTCGCTGGCTTTGGTGGGCGTACAGGATGAAACCGTCGCAAGCGCCATCGAAATGGACCAGCGTAAGCTGTTGGGCATCAAGGAGAGCGCACCAGCTCCGGTCAAGCAAGAGGAGAAGGTCTGCACCATTCGGACCCGCCGGGGCGATCAGATCGTAGAGACGCCGATCCCCTGCACAAACTGATGCTTGCTCAATAGCTTGCCAGCCAAATTCGGAATGAAGCCGCGCTTTGTGCGCGGCTTCTCTCGTTTTGGTTGTTGCCCATTCTCCACATAAGGAAAATTCCGGAAACCCTTGATTATTGCAATAAAACCCGAATTCGCGCACAGTTCGCCATCATAGGGCAACAGACCCACAAAAAACTGAGTGGTGATCGGAGAGGCAGGTCACATGACATTTCGTTCCTGGATTGGCGCAACCCTTTTGGGGGTAGCGCTTGTTACGAGCCCGGCCGGCTTCGATGCCGCTTGGGCCGAAAATCTTCGCGTGGTCAAGAAAGGTACGGCGGAAACGCTGGATGTGCCGATCAACCGCGCCATCGTAGTAGAAAGCGAAACACCTTTCGCGGAGCTCAGCATCGCGAATGCGGGCATCGCGGATATTTCGTCGCTTTCGGACCGCACCATCTATGTGTTGGGCAAGGCGCCCGGCATGACGACGCTGACCTTGTTCGACGGCGCCGGCAATCTGATCACCAATGTGCGTGTTCGGGTCGCACCGGACGTGACCGAATTCAAAGAGCGCCTGAAGCAGATTCTGCCAAACGAACCGATCGAGGTGCGCACCGCCAATGACGGGATCGTGCTGTCTGGCACGGTTTCCAGCTCGGCCAAGCTGGCGCGGGCACTGGAACTGGCCGAGCGCTACGCCCCCGAACGCGTATCGAACCTGATGAATGTCGGTGGTGTGCAGCAGGTCATGCTGAAGGTCCGCTTTGCCGAAATGAACCGCTCGGTGGCCAAGAACCTGTCAGCCTCACTGGGCTTTGGCGGCGGTGACGTGACCGGCGGCATCAACACTCTGAACAACCAGGGCGCCCTGACCAATGCCTTGGCCAACAACATTCCGGTGGCCCAGTCCAATACGGGCGCCATCCTGTTCGGCTTCGGCGCGGGGTCGACCCAGGTTCGCCTGCTGCTCGAAGCGCTGGAAGCCAAAGGCTTGGCCCGCAGCTTGGCTGAACCGAACCTGTCGGCCCTGTCCGGCCAGGAGGCGACGTTCCTCGCCGGTGGCGAGGTTCCGATTCCCGTGCCGCAGGATGACGGCGTGGTTGCCATCGAATACAAGGCCTTCGGCGTCGAGATCGACTTTGTGCCGCGGGTCGTTGACGGTGACCTGATCAACCTCGAGATGGCCGCGTCGGTGTCCAGCATCGACACCAGCTCGAACTTCACCATCAACGGCGACAACGTTCCCAGTTTCATCACGCGCCAGACCAGCACGACGGTTGAACTGCGCGACGGGGAAAGTTTTGCGATCGCGGGCCTGATCCAGGACGACTTTACCGACCTGAGCAATCAGATCCCCTGGCTGGGCGACGTTCCAGTGCTGGGCGCATTGTTCCGAAGCGCCGAATACCAGCGCGAGCAGAGCGAACTGGTGATCATCATCACCGCGCATCTTGTGTCGCCGACGCGCGGCGAAGCGCTGGCCTTGCCCACGGATCGGGTCAAACCGCCAAGCGAATTCGACCTTTTCGTCAATGGTCGTGTAGCCCGCACCGAGCGCACGGGCAACGGCGCGGCGTCGGAAGTTGCCAAACAGGATTTCGGCAGTTCCTACGGCTATGTCCTGGACTGATAGGGAGGACAGACCAATGCAAAAGTGGATGATCACACTGGGTCTTGCAGTCGCGGTTGCCAACTGCACCCGAGAAGCCGGCTACGAGATCGACCAAGGCGCCTTTGGCAATGCGACCCTGAACAACGTTCAGGTCATGAACGGCGAGTTGTCCTATGGCCAGATCCTGGCTCAGCGCTTCGCGGCCGAGGTCCCGACCCAAATCAACTTTGCCTTCGACAGCGCCCAGTTGGACGAGTCGGCGCGCCGGATCCTCTTGCAGCAGGCCAACTGGATCAAACAGTTCCCCGAAGCCCGGTTCCGCGTCTATGGACACACGGATGCGGTCGGCTCGCAGAGCTACAACTACAACCTGGGTCTGCGCCGCGCGAATGCGGCGGTGAATTTCCTTGTTCAGCAGGGGATCTCACGCGCGCGCCTCGAGGCGTTGGTGTCGTTCGGCAAGACCAAGCCTTTGGTGGCGACACCGAATCGCGACCGCCGCAACCGGCGCACCGTGACCGAGGTATCCGGCCTTGTGGACCGCCATCCCAACATCCTGGATGGGAAATACGCCGAGGTCATCTATCGCGAGTATGTCGAAAGCGCGACCTACCCGAGCAAGTTGAGCCGCGAGACGGCGCTGGGCGAGACCAGCGAACAATAATTGGAAATCGGGCGACATCGTCGCCCGTTTCCCTACAATTGGTTTTTTTGCGCCCCATTCTTGCCCCAGTTCCAAGCGACATTGTGAACAATTGGGTGACCTGCGGCCGAAATTGGCCGCAACAGGGCGACAGCAAACCGACACACGATTCTCGACCGTATCGACGTTTGCTGCGCTCCTACGACGAGGATTGTGTTAATGACGAGCGCCACGCCGCAAAATGATGATACCGCCATTCTGGCATGTACGATCAGCCGGGACGTGCAGAACTTCGACCTGCTGATCGAGGACATGGAAACCGCCCTGGGTGAACGCTGGGGTGATCTTGGTTTTGCCGAAGCGCTTGCCTTTTTCAACCAACCCGAAGCCGAATCCCTTCAATTCGTGGCTCTGGCCATCGATGGCGAGGATGAAGACGATCTGACGCTGATGGGCGAGATCATCACGAAGGCCAAGGACAAAAACATCAAGGTTGTTCTGATCGCCGAAGACGTCACGCCGGCGGCGCTGCATCAACTGCTGCGCAAGGGGGCGGACGAGTTCGTTCCCTACCCTCTGCCGGAAAACGAGTTGCAAGAAGCCATCGACCGAATAAACCAGCCCGATCCCGAACCGGTGCCGCAACCAACCGCTGTGCCGCTGGCGGCCGGGTCGCCGAAGGAAGGCGCGCTTCTGGTGGTTCAAGGATTGGCCGGCGGCGTCGGCGCCACGACCATGGCGGTGAACCTTGCCTGGGAACTTGCGACCGTTTCGGGCAAGGATGCCCCTCGGGTCTGCCTGATCGACCTTGATCTTCAGTACGGGACCGTATCGACCTATCTGGATCTTCCCCGCCGCGAAGCCGTGTTCGAGATGCTGTCGGACACGGCCGCCATGGATGATGACGTGTTCGCACAGGCGCTGCAGAAATTCGATGACAAGCTCGACGTGCTGACGGCCCCGTCGGACATGGTGCCGCTGGACCTTCTCACGCCCGAAGATATTCAGCGCGTGATCGACATGGCCCGCAAACACTATGACTACGTTCTGATCGACATGCCCAAGACGCTGGTGCATTGGTCCGAAACGGTGTTGCAGGCTGCACATGTGTACTTCGCCCTGATCGAACTCGACATGCGCTCGGCCCAGAACGCGCTGCGTCTCAAGCGGGCGCTTCAGGCCGAGGAACTGCCCTTCAACAAGTTGCGTTTCGCGCTGAACCGCGCGCCGAAATTCACCGATCTCAATGGCAAGAGCCGGGTCAAGCGCATGGGCGAAAGCCTGGGCATTTCAATCGACCTGCAGCTGCCGGATGGTGGCAAACCGGTTCTTCAGGCCGGCGATCACGGATTGCCGCTGGCCAATTCCGCCGCCAAGAACCCGCTGCGTCGGGAAATCGCCAAACTTGCTCAGTCATTGCACAGCCTCGGCAGCAACAGCGCCGAGGCCGCATAATCACAGCCCCCAAGGGGAGGAGCCGCCGTGTTTTCACGATACAAGAAGCAACCAGCCGCTCAGCCGGTGGCCACGCCGACCGAGAACGCCAAGTCGCCGGAAGCACCTGCCAGCTCGGCCCAGCCGTCATCTTCGACGGCCGTCGCGCGCAAGCCCGCGGTCAAAAAACAGGGCGAAGTCAAGGGAATGGACCGCGAGCGCAAGCGCAAAGAGCGCCTGAGCGAAATCAAGATCGAGCTGCATCGCGAGCTTCTGGAAAACCTGAACCTGGCTGCGCTGGAAAACGCCTCCGAGGCGGAACTTCGGGCCGAGATCAGCGCCATCGCAAGCGAAGTCCTGGAAGCCAAGAACATCGTTCTTAACCGCGAAGACCGCTCGCAGCTGAACAAAGAGCTGTATGACGAGGTGACCGGACTCGGTCCTCTGGAAACGCTGCTGCAGGACGACACGGTCAGCGATATTCTGGTCAACGGCCCGCATCAGATCTTTGTCGAACGGTTCGGCAAACTAGAGCTGAGCGACGTCACCTTCAAGGATGAAAAGCACCTGATGCGGATCATCGACAAGATCGTGTCGGCCGTGGGCCGGCGTGTCGATGAGTCGAACCCCTATGTTGACGCCCGCCTGGCAGATGGGTCGCGTTTCAACGCGATGGTCCCCCCGATCGCGGTGGATGGATCGCTGGTGTCGATCCGGAAATTCAAGAAAGACAAGCTCAGCATCGACGACCTTGTGAAATTCGGCGCCTTTACCGAGGAAATGGCCGCTTATCTTCAGGCCGCGGTGTCCACCCGCCTAAACATCATCGTGTCGGGTGGTACCGGCTCGGGTAAGACCACCACGCTGAACGCTTTGTCCAGCTTCATCGACGATGCCGAACGCATCCTGACCATCGAGGACACGGCGGAACTGCAGCTGCAGCAGACCCATGTTGGCCGGATGGAAAGCCGCCCGCCCAACGTGGAAGGCAAGGGCGAAGTCAGCCCGCGCGACTGTCTGAAGAACGCCCTGCGGATGCGCCCCGACCGCATCATCGTCGGCGAGACACGCGGCGCCGAGGTGATCGACATGTTGCAGGCCATGAACACCGGCCACGACGGCTCGATGACCACGATCCACGCCAACTCGGCCCGCGACGGTATCTCGCGTCTGGAAAACATGATCGCGATGGCCGGGATCGAAATGCCGATCAAGGCCGTGCGCAGCCAGATCGCAAGCGCCGTGAACCTGATCGTGCAGGCCAGCCGCCTGCAGGACGGCTCGCGCCGCATGACCTCGATCACCGAGATTACAGGCATGGAAGGTGACGTGATCTCGATGCAGGAAATCTTTCGTTTTCAACGCGTTGGCCTGACACCCGATAACAAGATCATCGGTCACTTCACGGCCACGGGCGTACGCAGCCACTATTCGGAACGGTTCCGTCTTTGGGGGTATGACCTGCCCGCATCGATCTATGAACCGACGACCATGTAGGAGAGCCGGACATGCAACTGCCTACCGAGGCGCTCATCTATGTCGCGATCTTCGTCGGGGTTCTGGCGCTGGTCGAAGGCATCTATCTGGTGGCTTTCGGCAAGTCCATCAGCCTGAACAGCAAGGTCAATCGCCGTCTGGACATGCTTGACAAGGGTGTCGGTCGCGAACAGGTGCTGGAACAGCTGCGCAAGGAAATGCAGCAGCACATGAAATCGCAGAGCATCCCGCTCTATTCCCTGTTGGCCGACAAGGCGCAAAAGGCAGCGATCGCCTTCAGCCCGCGCCAGTTGATCATGATGATGGCCCTGCTGTCGATCGTTGCCTTCATGGGGCTGAGCATCGGCACCCGCACCGAGACACTGTTGCGGGTTGCGCTGTCGGTGGCGATCGGGGTCGGTGCGGTCTATGCTTGGGTGAACAGCAAGGCCAAAAAGCGGATGGCCATGCTGGAGGAACAACTGCCGGATGCGGTCGAACTGATGGTGCGCTCGCTGCGGGTGGGCAACCCGTTCGTATCGTCCGTCCAGATCGTCGCCAACGAGGTCGAAGACCCGTTGGGTACCGAATTTGGTGTGATCGCCGACGAATGCGCCTATGGCCGCGACGTGGGCGAAGCGCTCAAGGACATGGCCGAGCGTCTGGACATGCAGGACCTTCGCTTCTTGGCCGTTGCGGTGGGTATTCAACAGCAGTCCGGCGGCAACCTGGCCGAAATCCTTGCCGGTCTTGCCAAGGTGATCCGGGCCCGCTTCCGTCTGTTTCGGCGCGTCAAGGCCATCACCGCCGAGGCACAATGGTCGGGCAAGTTTCTGTCAGGGTTCCCTGTCGGCTGCCTGCTGTTTATCCTGGTGAAGGACCCAAATTATTATGACTCGGTCCTTGATCACCCGTGGTTCATCCCGGCCTGCTTCGTTGTCGGCATCATGCTGACCTTGAACCTGATCGTGATGCGCATCCTCACCAACATCAAGGTCTGAAGGGGCAAGCATGGAAATCCTGAACCAAATCAATGATTTTCTGACCCAGCAGTTGGGAGAGTTCGGGCCGCTGATCGTCGTGGGCGTGCTGGGCCTGTTCATGATCCTAATCACCATCCCCATTCTGCTGAACCAGCCCGAAGACCCTCTGAAGAAGCTGCAGCGCGCCAACGCGGCGCCCAAGCGCGAAAAAAAGAGCAAAAAGGACCAGCTGCGCAATTCAAGCCGCAACGAACAGTTGGAGAAATTCGCCAACTTTCTTGAGCCGAAGGACCAGGAAGAATATTCCGCCATGGAGCTCAAGCTGCGTCAGGCCGGTTACCGGTCGAAGGACGCGGTTCGGTTCTTCCATTTTGCGCAGTTCGCTTTGGGAATTTCCGGCATCATTATCGGGGTGTTGCTGGTCACCGTGTTCAACAACGGGCAGGAATTTACCGGCCAGCAGATGATGATCCGCGTGCTGGTGCCCGGTGCCATCGGCTATTACATCCCCAAATACTGGATCACGCGCCGCATCGAAGAACGCAAAGAAGCCATCACCGCCGGCTTCCCCGATACGCTTGACCTGATGCTAGTCTGCGTGGAAGCGGGTCAGTCGCTGGATCAGGCCATCGTTCGCGTGGCGTCCGAAATGCAATCATCCTATCCGGAAATCGCCCAGGAATTTGAAACCGTTGCCTATGAAATGAAGGCGGGCAAGGACAAGGACACGGTTCTACGCGACTTCGGCACCCGCTGCGGCGTGCAGGACGTCAGCTCGTTCGTGACCGTGATGATCCAATCGGCGACTTTCGGCACCTCGATCGCCGATGCATTGCGGGTCTATGCGGGCGAGATGCGTGACAAGCGGGTTATGCGCGCGGAAGAGGCCGCAAACAAGTTGCCAACCAAAATGACGCTTGCCACAATGATGCTGACGGTCCCGCCGCTGCTGATCATTCTGATCGGGCCTTCGGCCAAGGGGATCATGGACTTTACGAACATGAGCAAATAGCCGGATGCAGACGTCGCTGCTTCGCGTCACAAGAACAGGGATTTTCATCCTGACAACCACCGCGGCCGCATCCGCGGTGGTTTCGTGTACCGAGACAGGCCTGACCCAAGGCCCCTACCCCCCGGGGATCGACCCCAAGGGCGGCCCGGTCGACGAAGTTGCCGTCGGCAACCGCCTGATGGCCGCCGGAGAATACGAACTGGCGCTGGAGTCTTTCACCCGCGCAGCGCTGGTCGAAGGGATGACCGCCGAGATCCTGACCTCGATCGGCACCGCCAATCTTGGGCTCAGGCGTCTTGGCCAGGCGGAACCGCTGTTGCGCGAAGCCGTGGAGAAAGACCCGGAATGGCCGATCGCCTGGAACAATCTGGGCGTGTTGCTGATGGAAACCGGTGAATATGCCGAAGCCTCGCAGGTGTTCCAACGGGCCTATGCGCTGGACAATGGCGAAAGTGACGCAATCCGGGACAATCTGCGCTTGGCACTCGCAAAAATGGAAAATCCTGTTAATAATACTACGCAAGAACAAGAATTCCGGCTTGAGCAACAAGGGGATGGGGCATTCCTGTTGCGCAGGAACCGATAACAGAGGCACGAGCAGCAAGGGACGCAAAAAATGCGCCACAGCTTTCTGATTCCCACAGTCGCGGCATGCGGGCTGATCTTGACGGCCTGCGCCAAGGAAACCGAGCAGGAAAAGGTCGAACGTACGTTCCAGGAAGTGAACGTCATCGACGAGACCAACCTGAACGACGTGATGTTGAATGCGTCGAACCCGGACGAGGCCGTCACCTATTTCCAGGGCGCCGCCAGCAAGAACCCCGACCGGATCGACCTGCAGCGTGGGCTGGCCATTTCTCTGGTTCGCGCCAAACGCAGCACCGAAGCCGCGGTCGCGTGGAAACGCGTGACCACGATGCCCGGTGCCACCAGCGCCGACAGGGTGGAATATGCGGATGCGCTGGTCCGCAGCGGAAACTGGAAAGATGCCAAGGCAGTCCTTGATTCCGTGCCGCCGACGCACGAGACTTTTAAGCGATACCGCCTCGAAGCCTTGGTCGCCGATGCCAACAAGGATTGGAAACGCGCCGATCATTTCTATGAGACTGCCGTGGGTCTGACGACCCGACCGGCCGGTGTCATGAACAATTGGGGGTATTCCAAACTGAGCCGCGGCCAGTATGCCGAAGCCGAGCGGCTGTTCACCGAGGCCATCCGCCAGGACAAAAACCTGTTCACCGCCAAGAACAATTTGGTCTTGGCCCGAGCCGCACAGGGCAACTATTCCATGCCCGTGATTCCCATGACCCAGGCTGAACGGGCCGAGTTGTTGAACACGATGGCGATCTCGGCCGTCAAGCGCGGCGACGTAAACCTGGCAAAGAACCTGTTCCGCGAGGCCATCGCGACGCACCCGCAGTATTTCGACGAGGCGGTGCGATCGTTGCGCGCACTCGAGGAAGCCTGATAGATGACCATCCCTTCTGCCGCGGCACTGTGGTTCTTGCCCTTTGTCCTGCCCATTTGCCTGTATGTCGCCTTTACCGACATGCGTGAGATGCGCATCAAGAACCACGCGGTCGTCGCCTTGGCGGCCGTGTTCGCGGTGGTGGGCCTGATCGCGGTTCCACCCTGGTCGGGCGATTGGCTGCACGGAACGCTCGGCCCGCTGTCCTTTTCGCTGCCGGTCTACGCCTGGCAGTTGTATCACCTGATCGTGGTCCTGTTTCTTGGCATCCTGCTGAACGCCGCAGGCGTCATGGGGGCCGGTGACGCCAAATTCTGCGCCGCCGCCGCCCCCTATGTTTGGTTGGGCGACCTTCTGTCGGTTGCCGCCATCCTGATGGCCACGGTCTTGGCAGCGTTCACGACCCACCGACTGGCGAAACATACCGGCCTGCGCCGGTTCGCGCCAGAATGGGAAAGCTGGGACCAGGGCAAGAAATTCCCTATGGGTCTGGCGCTTGCCGGGGCTCTGGCCATCTACCTAATTCTCGGCGCCATTTACGGTTCTTAAACCATCTTTCCTGCGCCGCGCCCGCGCCATTGTGCTGCCACAAAGCTGCGCCAGATTTTCCACATCCGCCCCTTAACAGGGGACTATCGTGTGACATTTTGATGGACGAGCAGCGCTCATGAATATGCAGACCACTTCCGTGATGGCCCCCCCTTCCCCGAAAGGGCTGGAGGAAATGCAGCTTCCGCTGGTGATGATGCGGGACATCCTTCTCAAGACCATCTTCCGCAAGAACGTCGACACGGTCACACAGATTTCCCAGGCGGTCTGCTTGCCGGCATCGGTCACGCAGGAACTGGTCGATATCGCCCGCGAACAAAAACTGCTCGAGGCGACCGGCACGCTGAACGCCAACAGCGGAAACGAGATGGGCTATCAACTGACCGATGCCGGCAAGGCGCGGGCGCTGGATGCGCTGAGCCAGTCCGAGTATTTCGGCGCTATGCCCGTGCCGCTGGATGCCTATCGCGAACAGGTCAAGCGCCAGTCGATCCGCAACATCCAAGTCACCCGCGAGCAACTGACCAGCGCCATGGGTCATCTTGTCCTGCCCGACAGCCTTCTGGACCATCTGGGGCCGGCGGTCAGCGCTGGCCGGTCGATCCTGATGTATGGTCCGCCGGGCAACGGTAAGTCCTCAATCTCGAACGGGATTCGCGATGCGTTGGGCGACAATGTTTATGTGCCGCGCGCGATCGAATATGCCGGCCAGGTGATTACCGTCTATGATCCGATCGTGCACAACGCGATCGAAGACGAACCCGACGACCCCAACAGCCTGCGCCGCCGCAAGCGGTTCGACTCGCGCTATGTCAAATGTGAACGCCCCACGGTGATCACGGGCGGTGAACTGTCGCTGAGCATGCTGGACTTGGTCTACAACCCTACGGCACGCACCTATCAGGCGCCGCTGCAGCTGAAATCGACCGGCGGCATCTTCATCGTGGACGACCTTGGCCGCCAGGCCGAGCCGCCGCAGGCCCTGATCAACCGGTGGATCGTTCCGCTGGAAGAAGGCAAGGACATTCTGGGTCTTCAGTCTGGTGAAAAGTTCGAGGTGCCCTTCGACACGCTGGTTATCTTCTCGACCAACTTTCACCCCAACGAGATCTTCGACCAGGCCGCGCTGCGCCGGATCTTCTTCAAGATCAAAATTGACGGCCCGAACCAGGAAAACTTCCTGAAGATCTTTGCCATGGTCGCCCGCAAGCGCGGAATGCCGCTGGACGAGGCCGCGCTGGTGCATCTGTTGAAGGTCAAATACCCGACCATCAACAATGTCTATGCGAACTATCAGCCGATCTTCCTGATCGACCAGATGATCTCGATCTGCGAGTTCGAGGGCATCCCCTATCAGATGAGCCCCGAATTGATCGACCGCGCCTGGGCGAACATGTTCGTCAAGGACGAGAAAATCGTCAAATAAGACGATCCCAAACCGCATTCCGCTTTGACACCGGGCGGGCTAGTCTGCGTCCATGACGCAGACTCCCGCCCGAATAGACGCCTGGTTCTCTGCCAGGGGATGGTCCCTCCACCCGCACCAACAGGCCATGATCGACAGGGCGCAGGCCCCGGCGACGCTGTTGATCGCGCCCACGGGCGGCGGCAAGACGATGGCCGGGTTCCTACCCTCGCTGATCGAACTGGCCGATGGGTATGAGGGGCTGCACACGATCTATGTCTCGCCTCTCAAGGCGCTGGCCGCCGACATCAAACGCAACCTGCGCGGCCCGGCCGATGAGATGGGGTTGCCGATCCGGGTCGAAGACCGCACCGGCGACACCACCCCCACCCAGAGGAAACGCCAGCGCGTGGACCCGCCGCATATTCTGCTGACGACCCCGGAAAGCCTGGCGCTGCTGACGTCCTACGAGGACGCGCCGCGCATGTTCCGGGGCGTCCAGCGCGTGATCGTGGACGAGATACACGCGTTGGCCGACAGCAAGCGGGGCGACCAGTTGATGCTGGCCCTGGCCCGCCTTCAGACGCTGTGTCCCGATCTGCGGCGCGTGGGCCTGTCGGCCACAGTCGAGGACCCGGACGCCATCGCGCGCTTTCTGGCCCGCCACCCCGACCCTTGCAACATCGTTATGGCAGACCCCAGCCCCGACCCCGATATCGCCATGTTGCAAACGGCCGAAATGCCGCCGTGGGCCGGGGGCGGCGCGGCCTATGCCATCCCGGCGGTGCTGGAGCAGGTCCGGCAGCACAAGACGACGCTGATCTTCCACAATACCCGCGCCCAGGCCGAGATCTTCTTTCACAACCTGTGGCTGGCCAATGACGAAGGCCTGCCCATCGGCATCCACCACGGCAGCCTCGACCGGCAACAGCGCGAACGGGTCGAAGCGGCGATGGTCCGTGGAGACCTGCGCGCCATCGTCTGCACCGGCAGCCTCGATCTGGGGATCGACTGGGGCGACGTGGATCTTGTGATCCAGATCGGCGCCCCCAAAAACGTCAAGCGCCTGGTCCAGCGGATCGGGCGGGCCAACCACCGCTACAACGCGCCGTCCAAGGCTCTGCTGGTGCCTGCAAACCGGTTCGAGGTGGTCGAATGTGTTGCCGCGCTGGAGGCCGCGCGCGAACACGACCTGGACGGCGAGCCGCGCGGCTCTGGCCCGCGTGACGTATTGTGCCAACACATCCTGATCGCGGCCTGCGCCGGGCCGTTCGATGCCGATGCCCTGTATGCCGAGGTCACTTCGGCCGGGCCCTATGCCGATCTGTCCCGCGCGGCCTTCGATGCCTGTCTGGAGTTCTGCGCCACCGGTGGCTATGCGCTGCGGGCCTATGACCGCTGGCAGCGCCTGCAACAGCGCCCCGACGGGCTGTGGCAGCTGCGCGACCCTCGCGCGGCGCAACGCATCCGCATGAACCTGGGCACGATCCAGGACAGCGATACCCTGAAGGTCAGGCTGAAGCGCAACCGGGGCGGCAAACCCTTGGGCGAGGTCGAAGAGGCCTTTGCCGCATCGCTGACCCCCGGCGACACCTTCCTGATCGGCGGTCAGATCGTGCGCTATGAAGGACTGCGCGAAACGGTTGTCGAAGTCACGCGCCGTGCGGACAAAAAGCCCAAGGTCGCCACCTTCTCAGGCACCAAGTTCGCCACCTCGACTCAGCTGAGCGATCGCATCCTGCGGATGTTCGCACAGCCCGACTGGCCGCAACTGCCCGAACATACGGGTGAATGGCTGGATCTGCAACGTCGGATGTCGCGGCTGCCCGAGCGTGACCGGCTGTTGATCGAGAGCTTTCCAAATGACGGCCGCGAAAACCTGTGCGTTTACGGCTTTGCCGGACGCAACGCACAACAGACGCTGGGCCTGCTGCTGACCAAACGGATGGAGGAAACCGGGCTGGCCCCGCTGGGCTTTGTCGCGACCGACTATGCCACGCTGATCTGGGGCCTGGACGCGGTGACCGACCCCAGCCCCCTGTTCCAGATCGAGGCCCTACGCGACGGGTTGGACAACTGGCTGGCGGGCAATGCGGTGATGAAGCGGACTTTCCGCGCCTCGGCCACCATCGCCGGGTTGATCGAGCGCAATACAGGTGGCCAACGCAAAAGCGGGCGGCAGGCGACCTTTTCGTCGGACATCCTGTACGACACGCTGCTGAAATACGACCCCGACCACCTGCTGATGCAGATCACCCGCGAAGAAGCCATGCGCGGGCTGGTCGATTTCGGACGGATCGAGGCGATGATCGCGCGTATCGGCGACCGGATCGACCTGGTCCGGCTGGATCGGGTGTCACCGCTGGCGGCGCCGTTGCTGCTCGAGGTGGGAAAGGTTCCGGTCAAGGGCGCGGCCGAAGAACGGCTTCTGGCCGAAGAAAGCGCCCGCCTGCTGGCGGCCGCGGGTCTGTCGCCGGACTGAGAATCAGGTTGAAAATACGCGCGGATCAGGCAAGGACCGGACCATGAACAGCCTCGCGTTCTCGTTTTCCGGCGTGCGCCTGCACGCCCTCGGCTCGGGTGCCTTGTGGTGGCCCGATCATGACCTGCTGTGCGTGTCGGACCTGCATCTGGGGAAATCGGCCCGCATGGCACGGCGGGGCGGCCCAACCCTGCCCCCCTATGACACCCGCGACACGCTGACGCGCCTGACCGCTGACCTGGAGCGGACCGGGGCCAAGACCGTGATCTGCCTTGGAGACAGCTTCGACGACATTGAGGCCGCTGATACGCTGGATGAGGCGGACCGTCTGCGGATCTCGACCCTGCAGGCCGGCCGCCTGTGGATCTGGATCGAGGGCAATCACGATCCGGGGCCCGTGTCCCTGAGCGGCGCCCACCTGGCCGAGTGGCGCCGCGCGCCGCTGGTATTTCGCCACATCGCCCAAAACGATGCGCAGGGCGAAGTCTCGGGTCACTATCACCCCAAGGTGCGGCTGCGGGCCCGGGGCCGTTTGATCACACGTCCGGCGTTTCTCTTCGACGATCAGCGGCTGATTCTTCCGGCCTATGGCACCTATACCGGAGGGCTGCGCAGCAGTGATACCGCTTTGTCCGGCTTGATGGGGCCCGAGGCGCGCGCGATCCTGACCGGGGTGCAGCCGCGCCTCACCGCCATGACGCGGTGACCGGTCAGACCAGACCGGCTTCTTCCAGATTCGGTTTGTATTTCCGGCTGACCGGGACAAGATCGCCATTGCAAAGGCGCAGGAACAGCTTGCCACCGGCTTTCTCGACACCCTCGACCGCTGCCTCGGTCACCCAATGAGACCTGTGCGCACAATGGCCGATGACCGGGTCCATTTCGTCCATGGCATCGCTCAGGCGAAGACGCACGGTGTAGACCCCCTGCGTCGTCACGACGTCGACGTGGTGACCCCGAGCGCTGAGCCGAACAATGTCGCCCGAGAAATCCTCGGGCAGGCGCCGAACCAGACGCGGGCATTCCATGGGCCGCTGCTCGGCAGAGTCATTCCTGCTGCTTTTGGACACCAGAACAAGGCCTGTTCCCAACAACACCCCATAGGCACCGACCGCGCCGAATCCCGGAGACTGGTAGCCGCAAGCCGTAAAAAGGAGCACGGTGAAGGCCCAGAACACCGGCGTAAAAAACAAAATGATCATCAGCGCGACGGCATAGTCGCGCGTCGTCATTCCCAAATGCCCAAAACGTCGCAAGGCGAATTTTCGCCCACTTCTGACCGCCAGAATCGCCAGAGCCATGAGTCCGGTCCAAAACGCCAACCGCAGAGGGTAGGACAATTCCAGTTCGTTGAACGGATTGACCGTGTAGGCCAACAACGGAACAAAGACAAAACCAGCCACAAGCCGTTGCGGCGTGCACTCGGCCCCGATACCGCGCAACATCGACGTCATTCCAACTCACCACCCCACCCCGATCCCACACCGTTCAGGCCGGGACTGCCGGGCGCGTTCACCTTTCAACACTCTGATAAGATGGAATTATCATGAAACCGACCGGCATCCAATACGATCGGTCGCCAGTAAACTATTCGTGTGCAATCCGAGCAGTCAGGATGGCCGGCCATTGCGTCCAGCCGGTCGCCAGGTTGCGGCCATGCTCTGGCCGCAACCTGTGGTCATGCGGTCAGACCTTCGGGCTCGGGCAGACCATTTTCCCGGCAGCAGGCCGTCAGGGTATTCGCCAGCAGGCAGGCGATCGTCATCGGTCCGACACCGCCCGGAACGGGGGTAATCGCACCTGCCCGTTCGGCCGCACTTGCATAGTCTACATCCCCGACCAGCTTGGTCTTGCCATCGCGCTCGATCCTGTTGATGCCCACGTCGATCACAGTTGCGCCCTCCTTGATCCAGTCTCCGGGCACCATCTCGGGGCGGCCCACGGCGGCCACGACGATATCGGCACTGCGCACCACGTCGGGCAGGTTCTTGGTACGGCTGTGCGCGATGGTCACGGTGCAGCTGTCGCCCAGCAGCAGTTGCGCCATCGGCTTGCCCACGATGTTCGACCGACCGATCACCACCGCATCCAAGCCGGACAGCGAGCCATGATGATCCCGCAGCATCATGAGGCAGCCCAGCGGGGTGCAGGGCACCATGGCCTTCTGCCCGGTGGCCAGCAGGCCCACGTTCGAAATGTGGAACCCATCCACATCTTTGGCGGGGTTGATCGCATTGATAACCAGGTCTTCATTCAGATGCTTGGGCAACGGCAACTGCACCAGGATACCATGCACCGCCGGATCGTTGTTCAGCTTGTCGATCAACGCCAGCAGGTCCTGTTCGGAGGTATCGGCGTCCAGCTTGTGCTCGTACGAGTTCATGCCGACCTCGACGGTCTGCTTGCCCTTCGAGCGGACATAGACCTGGCTGGCGGGGTCCTCGCCCACCAGCACCACGGCCAGACCGGGCGTGATGCCGTGTTCCTCTTTCAGCTTCGCGACCTTGTCGGCCACCTGCGCGCGCACCTTTGCTGCAAACGCCTTGCCGTCGATAACCTGGGCTACCATCCCTCGATCCCTTCTGTTTAAACACCGGGCCGGGCGCATGCGGCACCCGGTTCGTTCAGTTCGGGCCAAGCACACGCTCTTCGCGCGCGATCGACCAATCTATCAGGATGCGCCACAGCCTTTCGGCAAGATCGGGGTCCAGGCCCAAATCGACCGAGTTCGAACGCACCTTTTGCACCACGTCTTCGACACGCTCAGGGATTCGGGCCGGAAGGCCCTCGCCCGGCTTCAGCTCGGACGCGCGGTCGATATAGGTTGCGCGCGTCACCAGCAACTCGATCAGCTGACGGTCCAGCTTGTCGATCTGATTCCGCAGTTCCTGCATGGTTCTACAGTCCTGCGGCGGTGTCAGAGTGGACATCGCAATCTCCTCATGGCCCGGGGATTCCCCGGACCACGAGATGTCTTATTCGGCGGCTTAGAACAAGCCCTCGATCTGGCCTGCGTCATTGAGTCGGATCGTCTCGGCCGCCGGTTTGCGGGGCAGGCCGGGCATGGTCATGATCTCGCCGCACACCACCACGATAAAGCCAGCACCGGCGCTCAGGCGTACTTCGCGCACCGGAACCGAATGACCGGTGGGTGCCCCGCGCAACGCCGGATCGGTCGAGAAGGAATACTGGGTCTTGGCCATGCAGACCGGAAGGTTGCCGTATCCGGCGGCTTCCCATTCCTTCAGCTGGTTGCGGATCTTGGCATCGGCCAGCACCTCGTCGGCGCGGTAGATACGCTTGGCTATGGTCTCGATCTTTTCGAACAGCGGCATCTCGTCGGGGTAGATCGGCGCAAAATTCGCGGTGCCGGCATCAGCCAGTTCCACGACCTTGCGGGCCAGATCCTCGGACCCTTCCGAGCCCAGCTCCCAATGGCGCGACAGAACCGCCTCAACCCCATGCTCGGCGCAATAATCCTTGACCGCCTGAACCTCGGCATCGGTATCGGTGACGAAGTGGTTGATCGCGACGACGACCGGCACACCGAAGGATTTCACGTTCTCGATGTGGCGGCCCAGGTTGGCACAGCCCGACTGTACAGCCGCGACGTTTTCGGCGCCCAGATCGGCCTTGGCCACGCCGCCATTCATCTTCATCGCACGCACCGTGGCCACGATCACCACCGCCGACGGCGCGATGCCCGCCTTGCGGCACTTGATGTTCATGAACTTCTCGGCGCCCAGATCGGCCCCGAAACCGGCCTCGGTCACGACATAGTCGGCCACCTTCAGCGCGGTCTTGGTTGCAATGACCGAGTTGCAGCCATGCGCGATGTTGGCGAACGGGCCGCCATGCACGAAGGCCGGATTGTTTTCCAGCGTCTGCACCAGGTTGGGCTGCATCGCGTCCTTCAGCAGAACGGTCATCGCGCCCTCGGCCTTGATGTCGCGGCAATAGACCGGCGACTTGTCGCGGCGATAGGCCACAATGATGTCGCCCAGACGCTTTTCCAGATCCTTCAGGTCGTTGGCCAGGCACAGAATCGCCATCACCTCTGAGGCCACGGTGATGTCGAACCCACCTTCGCGCGGGAAGCCATTGGCCACACCACCCAACGAGCAGGTGATCTGGCGCAGGGCGCGGTCGTTCATGTCGACCACGCGGCGCCAGGCAACGCGGCGCACGTCGATTTCCTGCTCGTTGCCCCAATAGATGTGGTTGTCGATCATCGCCGACAGCAGCGAGTGCGCCGAGGTGATCGCGTGGAAGTCGCCCGTGAAATGCAGGTTCATCTCTTCCATCGGAACGACCTGCGCATAGCCGCCGCCCGCAGCACCGCCCTTCATGCCGAAGTTCGGGCCCAGCGAGGCCTCGCGGATGCAGATCATCGCATTCTTGCCGATGCGGTTCAGGCCGTCGCCCAGACCGACGGTGGTGGTGGTCTTGCCCTCGCCCGCCGGGGTCGGGTTGATCGCGGTCACTAGGATCAGCTTGCCGTCCTCGCGGTCCTGAACCGAGTTGATGAAGCTCTGGCTGACCTTTGCCTTGTCGTGGCCATAGGGCAGCAGATCGTCGCTGGAGATGCCCAGCTTGGCCCCGATCTCCTGGATCGGCAGCTTTTTCGCCTCTCTCGCGATTTCAATGTCGGATTTGTAGCTCATTGGGCAAGGTCCCTGATTGAATTCCGTGCAAAACCGACGCCAAGCGCCGGTGCTGTTCAACCCATACCGTCGTGCTCTGCGGGAATGGATGTGGATTCCGACATTTTCGAGCCGCGAAACGGCGTTGTCACCGTTCAGCGGTTTCGAATGGGAAACGCTTGCGCGTCAGGGCGACCAGGGGCGCTGATCGGGAACAAACAGGGTCAGGGTGTCGCCCAGCGTCACGGCCCCCGGTCGTTCGACCCAGGCCGTCACCCCGCGCCGCCCTTGTGCGGCTGGCTTGAACCCAGCGCCATGGCCGGGCGCGTCAGCCTCGATCTCGCGGCCAGGCAGCACGCAGGGGCGGTTTTCCATGTCGATGGTCAGTGTCATCCCGCCGCTGGCCTGCAGGCGAGAGGATGGCGGGACATGGGTAAAATCCGGAATCCCCTGCACAACGACGCTGGCCCCCAGCAGACCCGGGTCCAAGCTGTCGATACCCATTTCGTCGGCGATATCGGCCAGTTCCTCGGCCGACAGGATCGTCAACTGGCGCACGTTGCGGATCTCCGTGCCCCGTGGATACAGGTTGCTGACCCGCACGCAGGAAGGGCGGTTCAGCCCTTGATGGCGCGCACCGCTGTCGCCCGCGAAATCAAGGTCCAGCCGGTCTACCGAGCGGGCACGCAGAGAGTCCCCGGCCGGGACATGCCCCAGCCAGACGACCGTAGCCTTGAAATCGGTTTCGCGCAAAACGGGCATGGGAGTTTCCTTGTCTGTCGGTTTATCCGTCGCAGCCTGCGTCCCATTGCAGGAAAGGCAAGAAAAAACCCGGCGCGTGGGCCGGGTTTTTTGCGTCAGGCAGTGGGTTCGGGCTCCATCCCGCCCTCGGGCGGAGATTTCTTGGGCTTGGTCTTCGGAATTGCCGTCACGCTGGCCGCGCCACCCTGATCGGGTGTACCGCTTTCGTCATCGCCTGCGTGCGGTGGCTCGCCCTTCATCACCCGCTTGATCTCGTCTCCGGTCAGGGTTTCGTATTCCAGAAGGCCCTGCGCCAGACGCTCCCATTCCTCGTGATGGTCGGTCAGGATCTGGTGCGCGCGCTCGTATCCCTGCTGGATCAGGCGCTTGACCTCTTCCTCAATCAACTCCTTGGTATGGGCCGAAACCGAGAACCCGGCGGTATTTCCCTGATAGCCCTCATGCGCCTCGGCATAGTCGATATTGCCGACCTTGTCGGACATGCCCCAGCGCATCACCATGGCCCGCGCCAGCTGGCTGGCCTGCATGATGTCGCCGGCCGGGCCGTTCGAGACGTGATCCTCGCCGTATTTGATGACTTCGGCGGCCTTGCCCGCCATGGTCATGGCCAGCTTCTGCTCGCACTCGTCTTTGTGATAGTTCAGCTGGTCCATCTCGGGCAGGCTGACCACCATGCCCAGCGCACCGCCGCGCGGAATGATCGTGGCCTTGTAGACCGGATCGCACAGCGGCAGGGTCATGCCGACAACGGCATGGCCTGCCTCGTGATAGGCGGTCTTTTCCTTCTGGTCCTGAGTCAACACCATCGAGCGGCGCTCGGCCCCCATCATCACCTTGTCCTTGGCGTTCTCGAAATCCTCCATGGTCACGAAACGCCGACCGACCCGCGCGGCCATCAAAGCCGCCTCGTTCACCAGGTTGGCAAGGTCGGCGCCCGAGAACCCGGGTGTGCCGCGCGCGATGATGCGCAGATCGACATCCGGGCCAAGCGGCGTCTTGCGGGCATGCACCGCAAGGATCTTCTCGCGTCCTTTAATATCGGGATTGCCGACGGTCACCTGACGGTCGAACCGACCGGGGCGCAGTAGCGCCGGGTCCAGCACGTCCTTGCGGTTGGTTGCTGCCAGGATGATGACGCCTTCGTTGGCCTCGAACCCGTCCATCTCGACCAGCAGCTGGTTCAGCGTCTGTTCGCGTTCGTCGTTGCCACCGCCGTAACCGGCGCCACGGTGGCGACCCACGGCGTCGATCTCGTCGATGAAGACGATGCAAGGCGCATTCTTCTTGGCCTGTTCGAACATGTCGCGCACACGGGATGCACCGACACCCACGAACATCTCGACGAAGTCCGAACCCGAGATGGTGAAGAATGGCACGCCGGCCTCACCCGCAATCGCTCGGGCCAGCAGCGTCTTACCGGTACCCGGAGGGCCGACCAACAGCGCGCCTTTGGGGATCTTGCCGCCAAGGCGCGAGAATTTCTGCGGGTTGCGCAGGAACTCGACGATCTCTTCCAGTTCTTCCTTGGCCTCGTCGATGCCCGCCACATCGTCAAAGGTCACGCGGCCATGCTTTTCGGTCAGCATCTTGGCCTTGGACTTGCCAAAGCCCATGGCACCGCCTTTGCCGCCACCCTGCATCCGGTTCATGAAATAGACCCAGACACCGATCAACAGCAGGAAGGGAAGCAGCGTGATCAGGAACGACTGGAAACCCGATTGCTGTTGCTTCTCTGCCCGAACCGGGATGTCTTTCTCGATCAGCAGCTTGGTGACCTCGGCATCGCCGGGTTTGATCGTGACATAGTTGCCGCCGGACCCCGTGGTATAGCGGATCTGTTCCCCGTCCAGCGTCACGTTCTTGACGTCGCCCGCTTCGACGGCGCTGACGAAATCGGAATAGGTGCGTTCGTTGCTCTGAAGCGTTCCACCTGGACCGCTGAACAGGTTGAACAATGCAAGGATCAGCAGGAACAGAACGACCCAGAAGGCGATGTTGCGCGCGTTGCCCAAGAAATATCTCCCAAAAGACTTCGGCAGATCACAACCTGCCGTGTTGACCCTTAAAATAGAGATGATTGGCGCAGGTTCAATGCGATAAAAACGCGGCCTGAACCTGGGCCCGCGCGGGGACGATTTCAGCCATCCAGCCATTGGCCAGACCAGCCAGCGGCGCCGACAGCAGGTGATCGCCCCGCCAGACCGCGGGCGTCGAACTCAGCACGACCCGCGGCAATCCCTCGGCGCGCCAGTCCGGTAACTGTCTCAGTCCAACCTCGCCCAGCGCGCGCGTCTCGGTGCCGTCGGTGTCCGGCCCGCGCAGAATCCAGCGCCCATCCCAGAGGTCGCCCGGCCTGGCAACCTTCCCGAACACGGCGTTCAGCTCTCGGCAAATCCACGCAAATTTCCCGGACGGAACGATCTGGCATCCTCCGATCACAGCGGCTTGCCCTGCCGCAATCGCGGCCATCGCGCGCGCGACCGTGGCCTGACGCGGAGGGTAGTCTTCCCCCGCGATCCAACGCACGAACCCCACGACCAGCCGTCGCTGAACTTCTGGCGGAGCGGCGGCGAAGCCCGCCCGGTCCAACTGGATACTACCCGCGTGCTGGGTCGCGATGCTCTGGGCCATTTCCCGCGCATATCGTTGCAAGGCTTGATCTGCCCGTCCCATGTTCTCAGCGACGCGCGCCAGAGTTTCGGCAGTGATCCCCAGTTCGGACAAGCCCGCCAGCGCCTGCCGGGCCTTGATCCGGTCGAACCGACGGTCCTGATTCGAAGGGTCCTCTGCCCAGCTGACCCCTTCCGTGTCCAGATAGGCGCGCAGATCGGCACGGGTGGCAAACAGCAAGGGCCGATACAGGGTGACGCCTCCCATGTCCCGCATCATGGGCATGGCCGACAGGCCGGTAACGCCAGCCGCGCGGGCAAGGCGCATCAGAACGGTTTCAGCCTGATCATCCGCCGTGTGCCCCAGGGCGATGGCCGCTATGCCCCGTTCCGCCGCCCAACCGCGCAGCAATTGATACCGCGCCCGCCGGGCCTGATCCTGCAGGTTGCCTGACCCGTCCCAATCCCTCCATTCCAGGATCGTGTGCGGGATATTCATCTGTTCGCACAGCGCAGCCACCCGGGCCGCTTCATCCCCGGCCTCGGGACGCAAGCCGTGGTCCACCGTGGCCGCGAACAGGCGGATGCCCTCACCCCCTGCGACGCGCGCCAGCAAATGTAACAGGGCGGTTGAATCGCTGCCGCCCGAAACCGCGACTCCCAGCCGAGGCGGCAAGGGGCTGGGCAGCCGCGTCCGAAGCCCGGAAAGAAGGCTCTCGGTGTCGCGGGTCAAGAGCAGTCCAGCGACGCCATTTCCTGCGACGCCGCGGAAACGAAACCCGAATCGGGAAAGCGCACCGAAACCTCGCCCAAGGTTATGCAGGCCTGTTCGACCTGTCCCAGACGGCCCAGCGCAGCGCCCAGTTCGTACAGGGCCTCGGGGGCTACGGGACCCTCGGATTCGACGGTAAAACTTGCCAGAAACGCCCGCGCGGCTTCACGCGTGTCCCCCAGCCCTTCCAACGCCTGACCGCGGCGCAGATTGGCCTCGGCGGCCAGCGGGCTGCCAGGATACTTGGCGTCGAATTGCGCCAGCAGGTCGGCGGCCGTCTGGAAATCACCATCGGCCAGGGCCTGCGCCGCCTCGTCGAAATCGGCCTGCTCGCCCACGGCAAGCTCGACCTGGCCGGCACCCTCTGCGATGTTCGGCGCCGGTGGGGTGACGATCGTCGCGGCGTCCTCGCCGCCAAGGGGCGCGGTCGGCTCGCCGCTGAACTCACAGCCCGGCTCCAGCTCGCAAAGCCGAAACTCGAGATCACCGATCCGGTTGGTGCCGTCGCTCACGATGTTCTGGATACGCTGGTTCAACTGCTCGGTCTGGCGGGTCAGCCGCTGCAATTCGGCCTCAATCGCATCAACCCGTTCCAGGATCGAGCTGCCGGACAGGTTTGGCGCGGGCGCGCCGGTGGTCGAAAACTCGCGCTTGAGCCGCTGGATTTCTACATGCAGCACGGTCAGCTCCTGCCGGATATCCGCCAGGGTCTGCTGATCCTGCGCCTGCGCCCCGGTGGCGACGGTCAGGGCCGCCGCCAGCACCAAACCTGCAACCTTCATACCGTCACCCCGCGGTCGAACCGGTCAGCACCGTCACCGCGCGGCGGTTCTTGGAGTAGCATTCCTCGGTGCTGCAAATCTCGATCGGGCGCTCTTTGCCATAACTGATGGTCTGCAGGCGGTTCCCGGCCACCCCGCGCGAAATCAGAAACTCGCGCGCGGCATTGGCCCGGCGGGCGCCCAGCGCCAGGTTGTATTCCCGCGTGCCCTGTTCGTCGGCATGGCCTTCGATGGTGGCGGTATAGTCGGTATTGGCCAGCAGCCAATCGGCCTGGCCCTGCAGAATGGTCCGCGCCTCGGGCGTCAGCGTGGACTGATCGACCGCGAACAGAACCCGGTCACCGACCGCCTGCTGGAAATAGGCCGGCGAGCGCGGATCACTGGCCGAACCCGGCACCAGCGCCCCGGCCCCGCCTGCCCCGCCCAGGGCCGAAGGATCATTGTTGGTACAGGCGGTCACCAGCGCCAGCGCGCCCAGTGCCGCGATCTTGCTCAATACGTTCATTTCAATCGCCTCTGGTTCCATTTTGTTGTTTGACGCCTGTCTATCACAGCCAAGGTACCTTGTGAACGTCGCCATCATTGACGATCAGTTCATTTCAACAACGGCCCCCATGACGGATCGCTGCCCCCGTCCGGTGTGCGGACCGGGCGTAGGTTGCGCCCCGAGATGTCGACCGAATACAGCGTAGACCGCCCGCTGGCCCCCTGTGTTTCGCGGGTGAACATGATGACCCTGCCATTGGGCGACCAGGTCGGACCTTCATCCAGGAACGAGGCGGTCAGCAGACGCTCTTCGCTGCCGTCCACGCGCATCACGCCGATGTGGAAGCGGCCCTTGTTCTGCTTGGTGAAGGCAATCAGATCGCCCCGCGGCGACCAGACCGGTGTGCCATAGCGGCCCTGGCCAAAGCTTATGCGGGTCGCCTCGCCGCCATTGGCGGGCATCACATACAACTGAGGCTGGCCCGACCGATCACTTTCAAAGACGATCCGCGAACCGTCCGGCGAATAGCTTGGCGCGGTTTCGATGGCAGGCGTATTGGTCAGGCGTACGCTCTGCCCCGAGGCCAGATCCATCTTCCACAGGTCGGTATTGCCGCCCTGGGTCAGCGAATAGACGATCGAGCGACCGTCGGGCGAGAACCGCGGCGAAAAGCTCATGGTGCCGTCCTGCGTTTTCAGCTCCTGCTTTTTCACCCGGCCCACATCCAGCAGATAGATGCGCGGGCGGCCGCTTTCATAGCTGGTGTACAGCAGCCGGTCGCCCGCCGGTGAAAAGCGCGGCGCCAGAACGATGGCGGCACTGTCGGTCAGGTACTGCACATTGGCGCCGTCGTAGTCCATGATGGCCAACCGTTTGCGCCGCTGATCCTTGGGGCCGCTTTCCGACACATAGGCGACGCGGCTGTCGAAATAGCCACCCTCGCCCGTGATGCGGCTATAGACCTGATCGGCCACCTTGTGCGCCATCCGCCGCCATCCATCGATCGGGCCCGAAAACTGCAACCCGTTGCCCAGTTCCTGCCCCGAAAACACGTCCCACAGCCGGAACCGCACCGTCAGGGTATTGCCCGAGAGGTTCACCGCGCCGGTCACCAGCGCGTCGGCGTTGATCGCCTTCCAGTCAGCGAACTGGATCGGGGCCTCGAAACTGCTGACCTGGCTGATGAAGGCCTCGGGCGCGATTTCGCGGAACAGGCCGGTGCCGGTCAGATCGGTGGCGACCACGCGGCTGATGTCGGTGGCATATTGCGTGGCGGCCGGGGTATCGGGCACGAAGTTCGGCACAGCGAAGGGCATCGGTTCGATGATGCCTTGATCCAGCTCCAGCCTCAGCGGCCCTGTCTGGGCAGACGCCGGGGCCGACAGCAAGGTCAGGCCGACAAGGAGGCTGGTCAGTAGTTTCATCATTTGATCCGCATCCTCTCGGGATTGAAGGTGATCTCAATATCCTTCCAATGCGCGTATTTGTCAGCAGGAAGGTCGTATCCTTTGGCACCACAGCGCAAAATCGCGCGTCGGGCGGCCTCGTATGCCTGTTTCGCGGCGCCCGCCGACCCGCCCGAGCTGTCCAGCATCCGCAGGCTGCCCGCAACGATCGTGCCGTCGCGGTTCAGCGAAAAGCCGACCACGACGACGGTTTGCAGGGCGTCGGTCGAGAGGGACCCCACATTCCAGCACCGCGATACGGCCAGACGCATCGCGTCTTTCTCGCCGCTTGTCAGGGGCGGGCCGGCCGGTTCCTCGGCGGCACCCAGCGCCTCGGCCAGGGCATCGTTGATGGCGGCCTGATCCTGCGGGGCCGGCTCGGATGGTGTATTGGTCTCGGCCACCTCGGCCTGAGCGGTTGGTTGCGGCCGGCTGGGCCGTACCCGCGGGCGCGGCGAACGTTGGGGCGACAGGTCCTTGCCTTGTTCCGCTTCGGTCACGATCTGGTCGGTCGCCTCTTCAGGGGCGGTCTGATCCTGTTGTTCTTGCTGGGTCTCGGCGCCCTCATCCAATGAAACGGCCGGTGTTTCGATGTCATCGGGCTTGGCATCCGGCGGTGGCGGCGCGATGGGTTCCGGCGCGATCTTGTCGGCGGGGCGCGGCTGAGACTCGGGCAAGGCGGGCAAAACGGCCATCTCGGGTTCGGGCTCCGCCAGAACCGGGGGCTGTTCGATGATTTCCGGCTCGGGCGGTGCCTCGACGGGGACGGGCTGAGGCTCGGGGTCTGGTTCCGGCGGAGTCACGGTTTCGGGTCGCGGTGGTTCCTCATCAACCGGCTCAGGGAGCTGAGGCGCCGGGGGTTCTGCGTCCGGAGTTTCAAGCCCACCAGGCGCCACCGCCACCGCCGGAGCCTCCCGCTGTGCAGTCAGCGCCGCGAATTGCTCGGCCGAGATCACCGACACCTCCTGTACGGCCATCGGCAGAGGCTCGGAGCGGAAGGTGCCGCCGAACAAGGCCCAGCCGATCAGGGTGACGTGGGCAATCGCCGAAATCTTGGTGCCGGTATCCACCGCGCGGCCTCACTCTTGGCCTTCGTCCAGCGACGGTCCGCCGGTGTCGGTGACCAGGCCCACATTGGAAAAGCCTCCCGCGTTCAACGCGCCCATGACCTGCATGACCTGCGCATATGGGATCGCGCCGTCGGCCCGCAGAAACACGCGGTCGCTGCTTCGCTCGGCCGCGATGGCGCGCAATTTGCCGACCAGTTCGTCACGCGCGACGTCCGTGGTCTGAATCTGCACCCGCCCATCCGCCGTCATGGTCACGGTCAGCGGTTCCTCGTTGTCGCCGGGCAAGGCGCTGGCCGCCGTCTTGGGCAGGTCGACCGGAACACCCACCGTCATCAGCGGGGCGGCAACCATGAAGATGATCAACAGCACCAGCATCACATCCACGAAGGGGGTGACGTTGATCTCGGCCATCGGCTGGGCACGCCCGCGGCGGCGTCCGCGGCGACGCCCGTTGCCGCCCGACGATTGCTGCATCGCCGCGCCCATGTCAGCTGTCCAACTGGCGTGACAGGATGGTCGCGAATTCGTCGGCGAATGCCTCGTATCCACCGACGATGTGGTCGCTGTCCGCGCTCAGCTTGTTGTAGAAGATCACTGCCGGAATCGCCGCCAGCAGGCCCAAACCGGTGGCCAACAGCGCCTCGGCGATGCCCGGCGCCACGACGGCCAGATTGGTGTTCTGCTGCTCGGCGATTTCGATGAAGGCGTTCATGATGCCCCAGACCGTGCCGAACAGCCCGATGAAGGGCGCGGTGGACCCCACCGTGGCCAGGATCGGCAGGCCCTTGTTCAGCTTTTCGGCCTCTTTCGCTATGGCCACGTCCATCGACCGGTCGATACGGGCCGTGGCCCCCGCGATCAGCCCGCCGTCGTTGCGATGCGACCTGCGCCATTCGATCATCCCGGCCGCGAAGATCTTTTCCGATGCGCCATCGGGCTGCGGTCCGATCTGCTCGAACAGTTCGTCCAGCGGATTGCCCGACCAGAAGGCCTGATCGAATGCCTCCGCCTCGCGCCGGGCCGCGCGATAGTTGATCAGCCGTTGAATGATGATCGACCACGACCAGAAGGATGCGACGACCAGCATCAGCATCACGACTTTGACGATGAATGTCGCGCGGGCAAACAGCCCCCACATGGAGAAATCGATCTCCTGCGCAAGCGCCAGCGTTTCAGCTTCCATGAACCTGCTCTTTGTTTTGCCTGACGGCCGTTGTTCGGCCTTGTTTTACCGAACGCTAGCGCAGTTGCGTGCAAAATGCCATCAGAACCGCCGGGCCTGAGCAAATTGTTACATCAATGCGCGAATCTCTGCCGGCAACCGGATCGGCTTGCCGTCCTTGTTGATGCAGACGGCGGTGACGGTGGCGCGGAAGATCTCGGTGTCACCCCGACGGATCAGCTGTGCCATGGTCAGACGCACGCCCGAGATCGCGACGACCTCGGTCTCGACGATCAACTCGTCGTCGAACCTGGCCGAGGCAAGATAGTCGGCCTCGACGCGCCGCACGACCCAGACGACACCCGCCTCACGCATTGCGTTCTGGTCATTGCCCAGATTCCGGACCCAATCCGACCGGGCGCGCTCGATATAGCGCAGGTAGTTGGCGTGATAGACGACGCCTCCCATGTCGGTGTCCTCGTAATAGACGCGAATGGGAAAGACGTGTTTCATTGCGGACGCTCCATCCGGGCAAACAGGCGCAGCGCGTGCGAAGGGTCCTGTGCCACCGCCGGCAGAACCGGATCATAGGCGGCGCGGATCAGCCCGGCAATGTCGGGCCGAAGGATCGTCGTCTCGCCCGCCACGGCCAGGGGCGAGCGGTCGCGGAACGCCGTGTCGGACCACAGCAAAATGGTCTGAACGACCTGCGAAAGGGCCAGGGTTTCAGCCGGCACCTTCGACAACTCGCGATCCATCCGCAGAAAGACGAAAGCCGCTCGGATCGCGCCGTCTTCGTCGAAGCGGAAAATCCGGTACTGGTTCGCCCCGGCGCCCTCCAGCCGCGCAACCAGCGGGACAAGATCGGGTATCAGACGATCCAGGTCTGGAACCTCGGGCAACTCGCTCCACTCGCGAAAGAAGAAAACCATGCAGTTCGCGCCCAGTTCGGGGTCGGTCTCGGCCATCTTGTGATCGGCCAGCGCAACCACCGCCTCGAACGCGCCCTTGACCGTGGCCAGGGTTTCATCCTCGACCCCGAACACGATAGGCACGATCGGACGGCCCCAGCGCGCAAACAGGAACGCGCCATCGGATCGGGTAAACAGCGCCTGGATCTCTTCGGGTGTCACGCCCTGCCCTTCGTCTTTTGAAAATTCTCTCGCCCCAGCCTTAAAGTCTGAGGCCGGCGGCTTCAACCAAACAGGTCGCTCTGCCCCTTAGGCGCGGCCATGCCCAGATGCGTCCAGGCCTTCTGCGCCAGCATCCGGCCGCGCGGCGTGCGTTGGATCAGGCCTTGTTGCAGCAGATAGGGCTCGATCACTTCCTCCAGCGAGTCGCGGCTTTCCGAAAGGGCGGCCGACAAGGTCTCGATCCCCACCGGGCCACCGCCATAATTCTCGGCGATCAGTTTCAGATAGCGGCGGTCGGCCCCGTCCAGACCCAGATTGTCGACGCCCAGCCGCGTCAGCGCGCCATCGGCCAGCTCGCGCGTGATGCGACCGTCGCCTTCGACAATGGCGAAATCCACGACCCGCCGCAGCAGCCGTCCGGCGATACGGGGGGTGCCCCGCGACCGGCGCGCGATCTCGCGCGCACCGTCGTCATCGGCCGGCGCGCCCAGCTTGCGGGCGTTGCGGGTGACGATCTCGTGCAGCTCGTCCACGGTGTAGAATTGCAGCCGGGTGGGAATACCGAACCGGTCGCGCAGCGGGGTGGTCAGCAGGCCCATCCGCGTGGTCGCCCCGACCAGGGTAAAGGGCTGCAGCTCGATCCGCACGGTGCGGGCCGCGGGGCCCTCGCCGATCACCAGATCCAGCTCGAAATCCTCCATCGCCGGGTACAACACCTCTTCCACCGCCGGATTCAGGCGGTGAATCTCGTCGATGAACAGCACGTCGCGCTCTTCGAGGTTGGTCAGGATCGCCGCAAGATCCCCGGCCTTGGCCAGAACCGGCCCCGAGGTCATGCGGAAGTTCACCCCAAGTTCGCGCGCCATGATCTGCGCCAGCGTCGTCTTGCCCAAGCCCGGAGGGCCGTGGAACAGCGTGTGGTCCATCGCCTCGTTCCGCTGGCGGGCCGACTGGATGAAGATGCGCAGATTGGCCCGCGCCTCGGCCTGGCCGATGAATTCGTCCAGCCCCTGCGGGCGCAAGGCGCGGTCGTTGTCCTCGGGCAGAGGCTGCGGGCGCAGGGTCGGGTCGGCATCAACCATTCATTCAGCCTTTCGGAGCCAGCAGTTTCAACGCCGCGCGGATCAATTCGGCCTCGCCGGCATCGGGCAGATTGGCGGCGGCCTCGGCCACGGCAGAGGCGGCCTCGGACGGGCCATAGCCCAGGTTCGACAGCGCCGACAAAGCACCCGCCGACGCCGCACCCGCGCCGGGTTTCGGGGACCGCACGGGGGCCGGCGCCGGGTCTGCGGGTTCAACCACCTCGGCCACGGGGCCGTCCATTGCCTCGGTCACCGTGCCGCCCATCGCCATGACGCCGGGCGCCTTGTCTTTCAGGTCCAGCACGATGCGCTGCGCGGTCTTAGGCCCGACACCCTTGGCCGCCTTTACCGCGCCCCAATCGCCTAGCGCGATGGCCCGGCTGACCCCGTCCGGCCCCAGCGCCCCCAGAATGGCCAGCGACACCTTGGCCCCCACCCCCTGAACCGAGCAGAGCAGCCGGTGCCATTCTTTCTCGACCAGTGACAGAAAGCCGTAAAGCTGCATCAGGTCCTCGCGCACCACCAGATCGGTGTACAGCGAGACCGCCTCGCCCACGCCGGGCAGGGCCGCCATGGTGCGGTCCGAGCAATAGACGATGTAGCCGACCCCGCGCACGTCGATCAGAAGGTGATCCGCCGCGCGGTAGTCGATGCGTCCTGTCAGCTTGCCGATCATGAGACCACCTGTTTGATGCGGGCCTGCGGCGTCGCTCCGTAAAACGCATGGCAGATAGCGATCGCCAGCGCGTCCGCCGCATCGGCCCCCTTGGGCTGGCATCCCGGCAGCTGAAGTTTGACCATGTGCAGAATCTGCTCCTTCTCGGCGTGCCCTACGCCCACCACGGTTTTCTTGACCCGGTTGGGCGCATATTCGCCCACCGGCAACCCGGCCTGCGCCAAGGTCAGCAACGCCACTCCGCGCGCCTGACCCAGCTTCAGCGTCCCAGCGCCGTCCTTGTTGACGAAGGTCTGTTCGATCGCTGCCTGGTCGGGTTGATGCTCGGCGATCACCTCGACGATCTGGTTGTGCAGCGACAAAAGCCGCTCGCCCAGATCATCCCCGTCGGATTTGCACAGGCCGTTGGCAACGTGGCTCAGCCGGCTGCCATGTGATTCGATGACGCCCCATCCCAGGGTGCGCAGCCCCGGATCGATGCCCAGAATTCGCATGTTGTGCCTCGGCCTGCTCGGGTTTTCGTGATCTTTTTCATCGATTAGCACGAAGCGTGAACATTTTCCAAGCGAATTGACACCACACCCAAAAACGACACCTATGCTCCACCTGCGACACGGCGGCCTGAATCCGACGCCGAAAGGTCTGAAATCGACATGGCTCGGGGGTCATTTTTCACCTTTTTTTCATGGCTTTTTCAGGTATCGGGACCCTTGCAAAATCTGCATGGGACACATGCAATTTTGTGCCTTGCTCGGGCGCACCTTCGTCATTAGCTGCCGCGCAGCATTTGGAATGAAGCACCAACCAGAAGGAAGCAGGATATGGCTGCACTGGAACCCACCCGCGCCGCAATTGGCTCGATCGGCTTTGCAGGCCGTATCGGCGCTTTTCTGGCCTCGATCGTGAACGCCGTTATCGAATGGAATGATGCCCGCATCACCCGCAAGGCGCTGAACGGCCTGAGCGATCGTGAATTGGAAGACATCGGCCTGTGCCGGGGCGACATCGACGCAGTCGCCGAAGGCCGCCGCTGAACGACAGCCACCACCACTCACTTGCTCACTCCAGCCATCGGTTCAGAGGCGGGGGCAAAAAACGAACACCGCGGACCGGAAGGTGCGCGGTGTTTGCGTTCAAGACAGCTTGTAGATGATCGCCTTGAATTGATCGGACATGAATTGTGTCACCGGATCGATCTGCATGACCCATGCACCGGCCTGTTCGATCGCTGTCCCGCCGTTCAGCACGTCGAGCCGGGTTTGGTACCCGGACGGTCCCAGGCTGGACAACAGGAAAGCCTTGAATGCAAACACCCCGACCAGACACATGACAAGAACCTTCAGCGGAACGGCCGAGCGCACCCGTTGGGGTTTCATGACGACCAAACCATCTTTGCGCATGGTCGCGCGATAGCCGCGGCTCATCTTGTTGTGTTTCTTTGTCAGCCGATGAACGCGCTGATCGAATTCAAGTTGTTTTCCTGTCATGGCAGCCTCCAAAAACCGCCCCCCAAATTCATTGGATGACGGTAGAAGGAGAATGCGTCAAAACCGTGGCAAAAATCCACAAAACTCCTGCAAATGGTCTAATTTGCGCCCTGTTTGGTTAAGACTAGCGTCGTCCATTCACCAATCATTGATCGATCCATCGTATTGAACCCGTTTCGTGTATAAACCGATTCCACTTCGTCGGCCTGCTCGTTGAGGATTCCCGACAGGATCGCATGTCCGCCTCCGCGCAGATTCTGCGCGATTTCCGGCGCAAGGGCTACCAGCGGACCCTTCAGAATGTTGGCAAAAATCAGATCGTAAGGCGCCGCCGCTTGGAGGTCGGGATGGTCAAATCCGGCGGCCTCGACACAACGGACGGCCCCGGCCATGCCGTTGGCCTTCAAGTTGGCCTCGGCCACTTCTACGGCAACCTCGTCGATGTCGCTGGCCAGAATCTCGCCCGACCAGACCCGCGCCGCCGCCATCGCCAAAACCGCCGTACCGCAGCCGATGTCGGCGACCTTGCTGGCCTCGAACCCATTCTCAATCAGCTTGTCCAGCGCCTTCAGACATCCCAGCGTCGTTCCGTGGTGCCCGGTGCCGAAGGCCATCGCCGCCTCGATCAGCAGCGGGATGCGTCCCTCGGGCAGCTTGTCGGCATCGTGGCTGCCATAGACGAAAAACCGCCCGGCCTCGACCGGGGCCAGCTCGCGCCGGACATGGGCGACCCAGTCGGTTTCCGGCAGTTCCGACACCACGAACGGCTTGGCTTCGAAAGCCGCCGCCAGCAGGGCCAGTGCAGCCTCGTCCGGGGTTTCGGTGAAATAGCCGCCGACCTCCCAGAGGCCCGAGCCGTCCTCGACCTCAAAAACGCCCACGCCGGTGGGTTCGGGATCCAGACGCTCCATCGCTTCGCCGAGGCTTTCGGCCGCGGCTTTGCCTTTCAGGGTAGTCAAGGCGGTGAATGTAGGCATGGGAACCTCCTGCAGAAACCGCCTTTGCGCCTAGGGCCGTCAGCCGTCGAGGTCAAGCGTCCCGGGTGTCATTCGGCCGGTGCGGGGGCGTATTTCGAAAAGACGGTCTCGTTCCCCGGCTCGGGATGGCGCGGGATCAGCAGCGACAGCGCCAAAGAGATCAGCGCCATGCCCGCCGCCAGACCGAACACCGCCCCGGGCGACACGACCCACAACAACCCCAGCAGCGCCGGCAGAAACACCGCCGCGATGTGGTTGATGGTAAAGGCCACCGCCGCGGTGGGTGCAATATCGGCCGGGTCGGCGATTTTTTGGAAATAGGTCTTGAGTGCCAAAGCCAGCGCGAACAGCACGTGGTCGATGACGTAGAGAATGGCCGCCAGCAGCACGCCCCATCCAAACCAGTAGATGCCGCCATAGGCCGCAAACACGATGGCAAGGCCCAGATATTCGAAGATCAGCGTGCGCCGCTCGCCAAACACCGCAACGGCCTTGCCCAGCAGAGGGGCGGCGGCCATGTTGATGATCAGGTTGATGAGGTACAGGCTGGTCAGGTGATGCACTTCGAAGCCAAAGCGTTCGACCATCATGAACCCCGCGAACACGACGAAGATCTGCCGCCGCGCGCCCGCCATGAACTGCAGCGCATAGTACAGCCAGTAGCGGCGGCGCAGCACGATTTTCTTGGTCTGCGGTGTCGGCGCATCGAATTGCGGATAGGCGATCAGGCAGAACAGCGCCAGCACCGCGGTCAAACCACCAGCCGCCATAAAGACCGTGTTGTAGGACAGATCGAACCGATCCCAGGTCAGCACGATCAGCCCATAGACCACAAGCGTCGCGGCCGATCCCATCGCCACCAGCCACCCCAGCACCTGCGGGGCGCGGTCCTTGGGCAGCCATTGCAGCTGAAGCGACTGGTTCACCGTTTCGTAGTAGTGAAACCCGATCGAGCTGAACAGGGTCACAAACAGCAGCCCGCCGAGGCTGGGAAACCAGGCCGTCACCGCCGTGGCCACACCCAGCAGCATCAGCGAAATCATGGCCAGCACCTGTTCGCGCACGAAAAGGATCACCGCGATCACGCCAACGGCCAGAAAGCCCGGGATTTCGCGCACCGTGTGCAGCAGGCCGATGTCTGCCCCGTCGAAATCCGCGACTTCGATCACAAAGTTGTTCAGCAGTGCGCTCCATGCATTGAACGCAATTGGCATGGTCAGCGCCATCACGAACAGCAAAGTGACGGGGCGGCGCCAGAACGGCAGGCTCTGGGCCTGGGACAGGGGCATCGGTTTCAGCATGAGAGTTCTCTACGCCCAATCCGCCCGGCTGGCGAGAGGAAATCCCCCGTGCACATCGGGTCTGCGCTGATGCAGGGTCAGTAGAAGCTCTGCGGGTCGATATCGACGGTCAGGCGGATGTCGCCCTTCAGGCGCACCGGTGCGATCCAGCGGGCGATGGCGTCCTGGATCGGCGCCCCCTTGGGCGCCTTGATCAGCAGCCGCACCCGGTGCCGCCCACGGATGCGGGCAATCGGCGCCGGGGCCGGCCCAAATACCTGTGCCCCGATCTGCCGCAGCGGCGCGTCATTGCGCGCCAATGCGTTGCCGATGTCAAAGACGGGCCCAACCTCGGGGCCGGACAGCACGATTCCCGCCATCCGGCCATAGGGCGGCACCCCGGCCGCCTGACGCCCGGCGGCCTCGGCCCGCCAGAACCCTTCCTCGTCCCCCGACAGAATCGCGCGGATCACCGGGTGTTCGGGCTGAAAAGTCTGCAGCAGCGCCGTCCCCGGCTTGTCGGCCCGCCCGGCCCGGCCCGCCACCTGCCGCATCAGTTGAAAGGTCCGCTCGGCCGCGCGCAGGTCGGACCCGTGCAGGCCCAGATCCGAGTCGATCACCCCGACCAGCGTCAGGTTCGGGAAATTGTGCCCCTTGGCCACCAGTTGCGTGCCGATGACGATATCTGCGTCACCCTCGGCGATCTCTTCGATCTTGGACTTCAGCGCCCGGGCCGAGCCGAACAGGTCGGAACTGAGCATGGCGATGCGGGCGTCGGGAAAGGTCGCCTCGGCCTCTTCGGCCAGACGTTCGATGCCGGGGCCGACCGGGGCCAGCTTGCCCTCGACCCCGCAGGCGGGGCAGGCCTCGGGCATGGGCTTGGTCTCACCGCACTGGTGGCACATCAGACGTTTGAGGAACCGGTGTTCGACCATGCGCGCATCGCAGTGGTCGCAGGCGATCTGTTCGCCGCAGGCCCGGCACAACGTCACCGGCGCATATCCCCGGCGGTTGATGAACAGCAGCGACTGTTCGCGCTTCTCGATGCGCGCCTGCACCGCCTGGCGCAGGCTGGGGGAAATCCAGGTGCCCGGCTGCATCTTCTCGGCGCGCATGTCGATGGTCTTCATGTCCGGCAGCACCGCCGCCCCAAAGCGCGAGGTCAGGTCCAGTCGGTCATACTTGCCGGCCTCGGCATTGGCCCAGCTTTCCAGCGACGGTGTCGCGCTGGCCAAGATCACGCGCGACCCGCAGATCGCCGCCCGCAGAACCGCCATGTCGCGCGCATTGTAATGCACCCCGTCTTCCTGCTTGTAAGAGGTGTCGTGTTCCTCATCCACCACGATCAGGCCCAGATCGCGGAACGGCAGAAACAGCGCCGACCGCGCGCCCACCACCATCTGCGCATCGCCCTGCCCGACCATGCGCCAGACACGGCGGCGTTCAGTCATCGTGGCACCGGAATGCCATTCGGCCGGGCGCGCGCCGAACCGCTCCTCGACCCGCGTCAGAAACTCGGCGGTCAGCGCGATTTCTGGCAGCAGCACCAGCGCCTGCCGGCCCATGCGCAGCGCTTCGGCCACCGCTTCAAGGTAGACCTCGGTCTTGCCCGACCCGGTCACGCCCTTCAGCAGCGTGGTGCCATAAGTTCCGCTGCGCAGTGCCGCCCGCAACGTGTCGGCGGCAGCGGTCTGATCGGGGGTCAGAGCCTTGCCGGGCCGGTCCGGATCCAGCGTCGGATAAGGCAGGTCGCGGGGGCTGTCCTCCTCACGCACGGCGCCCTGCTTGACCAACCCTTTGACGACCGACGAAGTGACCCCGGCCATCTCGGCCAGTTCTTTCAGAGTAAAGGCCAGGCCGCCATAATCACGCAGCACCTCCAGCACCCGGGCGCGGGCGTCGGTCATGCGGTCGGGTGTGCCGCTGCCCAGCCGATAGACCTTGCGCATCGACAGCGGGTCGCCCAGCCCGGGCGCGCGGGTGGCCAGCCGCAGCATGGCCGGCATCGGCGTCAGCGTGTAGTCGGCCGCACGCTGCAGGAACAGGCGCATCTCTTGGCGCATGGGCGCCACGTCCAGCACCCTGATGACCGAGCGGATCTTGCTGCGATCGAAATCACCGCGCCCGGCCCCCCAGACCACGCCCAACACCTTGCGCGGACCCAGCGGCACCTCGACGAAGGCGCCCAGGAAACACCCCCCCTCGGGCGCCTTGTAATCCAACGTCCGGTCCAGAGGCTGGGTCGTCACAACCGCCACCAGCTCACCTTGGTCGAAATGCACCGGGTCGCTCAATGCGCGCCTTTCTTCAGCAGGGGTTTCAGCACGGGTCTCTTTGAGGTAAAGGCATCCGCGAGCAAGGCCAACCCATCAAAGGACTGCCCCGATGAAATTCTTCGTAGACACAGCCGAAATCGACGCCATCGCCGAGTTGAACGACCTGGGCATGGTGGACGGCGTCACCACCAACCCCTCGCTGATCCTGAAATCGGGTCGCGACATTCTGGAAGTGACCAAGGAAATCTGCGACCTGGTCGATGGCCCGGTTTCCGCCGAAGTCGTCGCCACCGAGGCCGAGGACATGATCGCCGAAGGCCGCAAGCTGGCGCAGATCGCACCGAACATCGCCGTCAAGGTGCCGCTGACCTGGGCCGGTTTGAAAACCTGCAAGACGCTCAGCGACGAGGGCCAGATGGTTAACGTTACCCTGTGTTTCTCGGTCAACCAAGCGATTCTGGCGGCCAAGGCGGGCGCGACCTTCATTTCGCCCTTCATCGGACGTCTGGACGACATCAACCTCGACGGCATGGACCTGATCGCCGACATCCGTCAGGTCTATGACAATTACGGGTTCGAAACCGAAATCCTAGCCGCCTCGATCCGCAGCGTGAACCATGTGGCCGACAGCGCCCGCATCGGCGCCGACGTGATCACCGCCCCGCCCGCCGTGATCAAGAAGCTGGCTGACCACCCGCTGACCGACAAGGGGCTCGAGGCCTTCCTGTCGGATTGGGCCAAGACCGGCCAGAAAATCCTGTGAACCGCTAATCCCAAGCACCACCGCGCGGCCCCGCCAGGGGCCGCGCCTGGCCCAACTGCACGGGCCTGATCAGCGATCAGGCCCGTGCAGGCGGGAGCCAAGTCCCCACACTCGGCACCTAATCCACCTAAACGTGCATTTTTCCCAAGGTATTTCCGGGCACCCGTGCTATAACGCACCCAACAAAAAAGACCGGACAGGATATGAGCAGCAACCCCAAACTCGAGGACAACCTCCGCGCAGCGATTCTGGCAAAACCGGATGCGGTGCTGGACGACAAGGACCTGATGCAGGCGCTGGTCGCCGCGAACGAACGCGCCCGCGGAGACAACATCATCGACCTGCGTGGAATCGCCATGCAGCGGCTCGAGGCGCGGCTGGATCGTCTGGAGGACACGCACCGCTCGGTCATCGCCGCCGCCTACGAGAACCTGGCCGGCACCAACCAGGTGCACCGCGCCATCCTGCGTCTTCTCGAACCGGCGGAGTTCGAGGATTTCCTGCGCACACTGGGCACCGACGTCGCCGACATCCTGCGGGTCGACCGGATCACTCTTGTTCTGGAAACTACGGCCGCGCAACACGATCCGGGAATCGCCAGGCTGGACGGTATTCTAACGGTGGCCGAACCCGGCTTCATCGACCGCTACCTGAGCCACGACCGCGGCGGCCCGGCCCGCGACGTCGTGCTGCGCGAGATTCACCAACCCAACCGATTGGTGCACGGTGATCAGGCCGGCGAACTTCAATCCGAAGCCTGCATGCTGCTGGACCTGGGCACGGGCCGCCTGCCGGGCATGATCGTGATGGGCGCGCGCGACCCGCGGCATTTCTCTCCGCAGTTGGGCACCGATCTGCTGGCGTTTTTCGCCGGCGTGTTCGAACGGTCGATGCGCCACTGGCTGTCATGAGCCTGATCTCTCCGGCCTGCCGCGATGCGCTACAAGTGTGGCTGGAGAGTCTCTCGGCGCTTGCGGGCCGGTCGGAAAACACCACCAACGCCTATCGTCGGGATGTCACCGATTTCCTGGCCTTCATGACCCTGCATCACAGCGAACGTCAGGGGTTGGCCGCGCTGGAACGGATCAGCGTTTCGGACATGCGGGCCTGGATGGCGCAACAGCGCGACACCGGCGTCGGCGCTCGGTCCCTGGCGCGCAAGCTGTCGGCCGTCAAAAGCTTCTACCGCTGGCTGGCCGAGCGCGAGGGGTTCGAGCCCACCGCCGTCCTGTCCACCCGCGCGCCGAAATTCACCAAAAAGCTGCCGCGCCCCCTAGCCGAAGACGCCGCCCGCGCCGTGATCGAGGCGGTCGAGTTGCAATCCAGTTCGGATTGGGTCGCCGCCCGCGACGTGGCCGTGGTGACCCTGCTCTATGGCTGCGGACTACGCATTTCCGAGGCGCTCTCGCTGACCGGCGCCGACGCGCCCCTGCCCGAGACGCTCAGAATCGTCGGCAAGGGCGACAAGGAGCGAATCGTTCCGGTCATTCCCGCCGCACGGCAGGCGGTGGACCGGTACCTGGAGTTGTGCCCGCACCCGCAAAGTGCAACCGCCCCACTGTTCCGCGGTGTGCGTGGCAAGGCGCTGAACCCACGGGCGATCCAAGGCGTCATGGCAAAGGCGCGCATGCAGTTGGGCCTGCCGGCAACGGCCACGCCCCATGCCATGCGCCACAGCTTTGCCACGCACCTTCTGTCGGCCGGTGGCGACCTCCGAGCCATTCAGGAACTGCTGGGACACGCGTCTCTGTCCACAACGCAGGCTTATACCGCCGTCGATACCGCGCGGCTGATGGAGGTCTACAACCGCACCCACCCCAAGGCCTGAACGCAACGGAATCGCCGCGACCGCCTGCATAGACCCTTAGGGGTGGGATTTTGCTTTGCATCTCGGGCGCGCATCGTACATGACACGGGCCATGACACTCAGATTCAAAGCCTTAGCCGTCCATTTGTTCACCGCGACTGGTGCCGTTTTTGCCATGCTGGCCATGCTGGCAGCGGTCGAGGAAAAATGGAGCCTGATGTTCCTTTGGCTGGTGGTGTCTTTCATTGTCGACGGAATCGACGGACCCCTGGCGCGGCACTACCACGTCAAGAAAAACGCGCCCGAGTTCGACGGGGTGCTGCTGGACCTGATCATCGATTATCTGACCTACGTGTTCATTCCGGCCTATGCGCTGTTCAAATCCGGCCTGATGGACGGTTGGACCGGCTGGTTCGCAATTATCGTCATCACCTTCGCTAGCGCGATGTATTTCGCCGACACGCGGATGAAAACCAAGGACAATTCCTTTTCCGGCTTCCCGGGTTGCTGGAACATGGTCGTGGTGGTGATCTTCGCGCTGAAACCCGATTTCTGGTTCAGCCTGATCCTTGTGGCGCTGCTGGCCGTGGCGATGTTCCTGCCGCTGAAATTCATCCACCCCGTGCGTACGGAACGCTGGCGCAACATTTCCCTGCCCATGGCCTTCGCCTGGACGTTTTTCGCCGGATGGGCCGCCTGGGTCGATTTCCACCCGCAAAGCTGGGCGCACTGGGGCCTTGTCGTCACCAGCCTGTATCTGGTGTTTGCTGGTATTGCCCAGCAACTGATCCCGCAAAGGACCGGATGACCCCGCCGCGCAGGGCGAGGCCGAAGCTCACAGGATTTCCTGGATCTCGAATTCGGTTCCGTTGTGGGTGAACACGTCGCCCTTCTGCAAACCGGCCATCGCAAGGTAAATCGGGCTTTGGGGTGAAATCCCCATATAGGTGTCCCCGTCAACGTCGAATCGCGTGGTCGAGACGCAGACGACGAAATGCCGGTCATTCAGCTTGACCACCGCGCCCGGCTCGACCGTCTGTTTCGGACCAAAATCGGTGTTTTCGATCACGTCGATCTTGGCATGATGTGCATGCACCGGCCCGTCGAAAGCCGCCGCCAGATCGGCGCTCTCGCGCGAGGCGGCGATGTCGTCCTTGTCATGCACCTCGCGATCGTCCAGCTGCGACTCTTTCAAAAAGGCCTCGTGATGGGCCTGCGCGACTTCAAGCTCCTGGGCTTCCAGGGCCATCAGGCGGTCGATGATGGCTTTCTTGCGGGCAGCCGGGTCTGTCTGAGCGGTCATGCAATGCGGTCCTTCGCTGTCGAATTCCATCTCAGGTTGGGACGCTTTGCGGGGGATTGCAACTGGATTCCGGTGATCAGATCAGCAGGCTCGCGGCGCCTTCGTGGCGCAACAAGGCCACCTTGCTCTCGATTCCGCCCTGGCCGGAAAACCCGCCCAGCCCGTTCGCAGCCAACACCCGGTGGCAGGGAATGATCACCGGAATCGGATTGGCTCCGCAGGCTTGTCCCACGGCCTGTGCGGGGTGCCCCAGTTCGCGCGCAATGTCGCCATAGGTGCGGGTGTCACCGAAGGGAATTGCAGACATCACCGCGCAGACCGCACGCTGAAACTTTGATCCGTTGACGTGCAGCGGCAGGTCGAAGCGGCGCAGGCTGCCTTCGGCGTAGGCCATCACCTGCGAGGCGGCTTCGGCAAGCAGCGGAGTCGTATCGCCCTCCGTTTGGCCGCCCCAGACCAGCCGAGTGATGGCGCCGCCTTCTTCCTCGATCCCGAGGCATCCGAACTGGGTTTGAACCGCAATCATCGGCATGGCTGCAGGGTTTCAGATCAGCACGCCGCCCGCAAGTCGCAAAAAAAGCCCCCGCGCTATGGCGGGGGGCTTTCGGGGTTTACGTTCAGCTCAGGGCGGTGTCGCAGCGACCGCAGACACCGGGATGCGCGTGGCGCCCCACATCCGGCAGGATCTTCCAGCAACGCTGGCACTTGGCCCCTTCGGCGTTTTCGAACACGACGCCGACGCCTTCGACCTCGGGCAGGCGGAAGGCCTCGGCCGGGGCCGGGTCGGCGGTGACAGTCAGGCCCGAGGTGATGCACAAGTCATCCACGTCGAAAGTGGCTAGCAGGTCACGGGTTTCGGCATCCTCGACATGCACGACCGGCGCGGCTTCGAGGCTGGAGCCGATGACCTTGTCGCGGCGCTGCACTTCCAGCGCGGCGGTCACCGCACGACGTACACGGCGGATCTTGGCCATGTTCTCCTCAAGCGCGGGGTCGCGCCAATCGGCAGGCGTGTCGGGGAAGTCGACCAGATGCACCGAGCTGTCCTCGCCCGGGAACCGCTCCAGCCAGACCTCTTCCATCGTAAACGGCAGGATCGGTGCCAGCCAGGTGGTCAGACGGTGGAACAGGATATCCAGCACCGTGCGCGCGGCCCTGCGGCGCGGGGTGTCCCCATCGCAATACAGCGCATCCTTGCGCACGTCGAAATAGAAGGCCGACAGGTCGACCGTGGCAAAGTTGAACACCGCGCTGAACACGCCCTGGAAGTCGAACGCGGCATAGCCCTTGCGGACCTGCTCGTCCAATTCGGCGAGGCGGCTGAGCACCCAACGTTCCAGACGCGGCATCTCGGCCGGGTCGATCCGGTCGGCCTCGGTGAAATCGGCCAGCGAACCCAGCATAAAACGCATCGTGTTGCGCAGACGGCGATAGCTGTCGGCGACCCCTTTCAGGATTTCCGGCCCAATCCGCTGATCGGCGGTATAGTCGGTCTGGGCCACCCACAGGCGCAGGATGTCGGCACCATATTGCTTGATGACCTCCTCCGGCACGATGGTATTGCCGAGCGATTTGGACATCTTGTTGCCCTTCTCGTCCAGCGTGAACCCGTGCGTGACCACGTTGCGATACGGCGCGCGGCCGATCGTGCCACAGGCCTGCAACATCGAAGAGTGGAACCATCCGCGGTGCTGGTCGGTGCCCTCCATGTAGACATCGGCGATGCCCTCGGGCGCACCATCCTCGCGATCGCGCAGAACGAATGCGTGGGTCGAGCCCGAGTCGAACCACACGTCCAGAACGTCGAACACTTGGTCATAATCGTCAGGGTTGACGATGCCGTCCAGCACCTGCTGTTTGAACCCGTCGGTGTACCAGACATCGGCACCGTGTTCTTCGAACGCGGCCTTGATGCGGGCATTCACTTCCGCGTTGCGCAGCAGATAATCCGGGTCGGTGGGCAGAGCGCCTTTCTTGGTGAAACACGTGAGCGGCACGCCCCAGGCACGCTGGCGCGACAGAACCCAGTCGGGGCGTGCCTCGATCATCGAATACAGGCGGTTGCGGCCCGACGGCGGCGTCCATTTCACCAGTTCGTCGATCGAGCGCAGGGCGCGTTCGCGGATGGTGTCGCCCATCTGGTTCATGCCGTCGTCCAGCTTGCGGTCCACGGACACGAACCATTGCGGTGTGTTGCGATAGATGATCGGCGCCTTGGACCGCCACGAATGCGGATAGCTGTGCTTGATCTTGCCACGCGCCAGCAGCCCGCCGACCTCGGCCAGCTTGTCGATCACGGCCTTGTTCGCGTCGCCCTCGCCGCCCTTGCGCGACAGGATGTACTTGCCACCGAAGAACGGCATGTCAGCGCGGAAGCTGCCATCGTCCATCACGTTGTAGGTGATGACCTGCTCGAGCATGCCCAGATCGCGGTACAGCTCGAATTCCTCCATCCCGTGCGAGGGCGCGCAATGGACGAAGCCGGTGCCTTCCGTATCGGTCACGAAATCGGCCGCGCGAAAATCGCGGATGTCGTCCCATTCGCCGTTGGACCCTTCGGCCCCTGCCAGCGGGTGCTGCAGCTGGATCTTGGCCAGATCGTCCTGCGTGACGTCACACAGGCGTCGGTACATGGTGTCGTCCAGTCGCGCGCGCGCGAACACGTCGGCGGCCAAGTTGTCGGCCAGCAGGTACCGGTCACCGATCCGAGCCCAGCATTCCTCGGGGCGGCCGGTCACTTCGTACAGCCCGTACGAGATGTCCTTGCCATAGACCACGGCCTTGTTCGACGGCATGGTCCAGGGCGTCGTGGTCCAGATCACAACATAGGCGTTGTCCAGCGTGGTGTCGCCGGTGTTCACCACCTTGAACTTCACCCAGATGGTGAAGCTTTCCTTGTCGTGATACTCGACCTCGGCCTCGGCCAGAGCGGTCTTCTCGATCGGCGACCACATCACCGGTTTCGAGCCTTGATACAGCGTACCGTTCATCAGGAACTTCATGAACTCGTCCGCGATCACCGCCTCGGCGTGATAGTCCATGGTGACGTAGGGATCGGCCCAGTTGCCGGTGATGCCCAGGCGCTTGAACTCTTCGCGCTGTATATCGATCCAGCCTTCGGCGAACTTGCGGCATTCCTGGCGGAAGTCGATGACCGGAACCTCGTCCTTGTTCTTGCCCTTCTTGCGGTACTGTTCCTCGATCTTCCATTCGATCGGCAGGCCGTGGCAGTCCCAGCCGGGCACATAGCGCGCGTCGAAGCCCATCATCTGATGCGACCGCACGATCATGTCCTTGATCGTCTTGTTGAGCGCGTGGCCGATATGCAGGTGCCCGTTGGCATATGGCGGGCCGTCATGCAGGATGAACGGCTTGCGCCCCGGCTTTTCGCGCAGTCGGTCATAGACGCCGATCTTCTCCCATCGGTCCAGCCATGCGGGCTCGCGCTTGGGCAGGCCGGCGCGCATGGGGAATTCGGTTCGGGGCAGGTTCAGCGTGTCTTTATAGTCGGGTGTCTGGGTCGTGTCGGCGCACATGGAGAGGCGTCCCTTGGATGATCTTGGCGTGTTTGGATCGAAGCGGTCGGTGCGATGAACTCAAGCACCTTTGCCCGGCGTCTCGGAAACTCAGAGCGCCGGGGAAATAATTCGAATGATAATGGCCAGAACGTCTTGCATGGCCGGGCTTATAGGCCGGTTGTGCCTATTGGTCCAGAGCTTCCGGCCCCTGCGGCGAATGGCGCAGCTTGGCCCAGCGGTTCAGCCAAGCCAAACCCGCCAGCGCCAGCCCCAAAGCCAGCAACGAAAACACCCGAATCAGGCCGCCCAGGCCTGAGATGTCGATCAGGAACACCTTGGCCACCGCCAGCCCGATCACCGCCAGCCCGGCCTTGCGCATCAGGTTCGAACCGCGGGCCAACGACTGATAGAACAGCGCCGCGCCGATCACCAGCAGCGCGAGCGTGTAGGTATAAAGCTCGGGCTGGGACACGCCGTTGCCTTCATACATTCCTGCCGCACCCTGCCAGAAATGCCGGATGGTCAGGCCCAGCCACAAGGCACCCAGCGCGATGGACACCCCCTGGCAGACCAGCCGCAACTGGGCCGGCATCGTGGGGATTCGCCACGCGAACAGACCGATGACAAGGGCCGGCAGCAAATAGGCAATGGCAAGCGTGTTCACGATCGGAGGTCCCAGAACAGGATCTGCGCCAAAACGCAAAACAGGGTTGGCCACTGTCGCAGCCAGCGCCAGCCACAACAGGCCATGCGCGGCGAAAAACACGCCCAATGCGACCCGCACCCAGTTCAATCGCCCGCCCAGCGCAAACCGCTGCACCTGCGCGAATGCCAACAGCAGCCAAATGGCCGACAGCAGGCCCATCCCCCAATGGCTGTCGTCGGCACCGCCCTCGCCCAGCCCTTCCAACCAGCGCAGCAGCAGCAGCGACACCAGAACGCCGCCCGTCGCCCAAGCCGCACTGTCTAACATGACCTTGGCGACAGGTCGGTCCAGCGGG
>NZ_JBXWRT010000010.1:0-146372 GCF_059613045.1 Ruegeria sp. BHSC037 | reverse complement strand
TTGGCGTCCGACAACGTGATCAGGCCATACAGTACGCCGCGCACTACCATGGCCTTCCTAGAGGCGACCCACCGACTGGTATCGGGCGGCGGCAGATCGGCCCGCGACAGAACCGTTCCATCCGGCAGGGTTATCGACCTTGGTCCCTCAACTTTGTGCAAATACATCCTACGACCCTTTTTCTTTTGTCACAAAGCTGGCGTCAGTCTACTTAATGCGGCGTGAAACCGCCTCTTGAGAGTGCGTAGAATTTTCTTATATTCTGCCGGTCTTTCTTAACCCGGACTGGAACAGCCCATGGCCCTCGACACCGAGACTCCTCTGAACTCGCTTGGCTTTGCCAAACCCCCGTCGGAAACGCGGGTGGTCGTTGCCATGTCGGGCGGTGTCGACAGCTCGGTCGTGGCGGCTTATCTGGCGGATCAGGGCTATGACGTGGTCGGTGTGACGCTGCAACTGTATGACCACGGGGCGGCGCTGGCCAAAAAGGGCGCGTGTTGCGCCGGGATCGACATCCACGACGCCCGCCGCGTGGCCGAGGAGCGCGGCTTTCCGCACTACGTTCTGGATTATGAAAACATCTTCAAGGACGCCGTGATCGACGAGTTCGCCGACAGCTATCTGGCCGGCGCGACTCCGGTGCCCTGCATCCGCTGCAACGAGCGCGTCAAGTTCAAGGATCTGCTGGAAACGGCCAAGGATCTCGAGGCCGACTGCATGGCCACCGGCCACTACATCCAGCGCAAGATGGGCCCCAATGGCCCCGAATTGCACTGCGCCGAAGATGCCAACCGCGACCAGTCCTATTTCCTGTTCTCGACCACGCCCGAGCAGCTGGAATTCCTGCGCTTTCCGCTGGGGCACCTGCCCTCGAAGGACGCGACCCGCAAGATGGCTGCGCAATACGGGCTGAGCGTGGCGGACAAGCCCGACAGCCAGGACATCTGCTTCGTGCCCAACGGCAACTATGCCAGCGTGATCGAGAAACTGCGTCCCGGCGCGGCCGAACCCGGCGAGATCGTTCACGCCGACGGCCGCGTTCTGGGTCAGCATGAGGGCGTGATCCACTACACTATCGGCCAGCGACGCGGTCTTGGCATCGGCGGGCTCAGTGAGCCGCTCTATGTCGTCAAGCTGGACGTGGACCGCAAACAGGTCGTCGTCGGCCCCAAAGAGATGCTGGCCACCCGCACCATCCCCGTGCGCGAGATCAACTGGCTAGGCGATGCGCCCTTCACCTCGCAGAAGGCATGGCACGTCTCGGTCAAGGTCCGCTCGACCCGCCCCCCGCGCGAAGCGATTATCCGTCCGCTGACCGAAACCACCGCCGAAGTCGAATTGCTGACACCAGAGGAAGGTGTTTCTCCCGGGCAGGCCTGCGTGTTTTATGAAACCGGGGGCAGCCGCATTTTTGGCGGTGGCTGGATCTGGCGCGGTTACTGAACCGCGTCGGTCCACGAGTTGCTGAGGATATAAAGCCCGGCGCAGATCATGACATAGGGCACAAGGTATTCCAGGCGTTGTGCCAGACGTCCTGTCATGATCTGGGCGCGCCCACCGATCAGCCCCACAACCGCAAGAAAGAGAGCGGCCAGGCCGGCCCCTAGCACACCTGCCAGCCTGAAATCGGGGGTCGAGTCGGCCAGCAAGGGGGCGAGGACCGCAAACGTGTCCATCGAAAGACTTGTGAACACCAGCATGGTCACCAGTGCCGAGGCGCTGCCCGGCACAGCGGGGGCGGCCTGCGCCTGTGCTCCGCGAAGCTGTCGAAAGGCTCCGAAAAGCCCCAAGGCCAGAGGGATCGTGCCGAGGTAGCCAGCCCGGTGCGGCACCACATCCTCGACCCCCAGTGCCAGCAGGAAGGCCACGCCGATCACCAGCCCCTGTGCCAGCAGGAACCCCAGAACGGCGCGCTGCGGACCGGTGACGATCATCAGGGCGACCAGAGCCATGAGGTTGTCGAGATTGGTCAGAACCTGTGCCATGAAGGCCGAGGCCGCAAAGACCACATGGTCCAGCATCACGGCTTCATCCGCTCCAACACCGCGCGTGCAGCTCGAAGACCGGGCGCTTCGCCACCGCGGCCGAGACGTTCCATCGTGACGGCCATTGCCTGCTCCTGCGCGCCCGGCGCGGCCGACACGGCGCCAAGCGCGGCGGCGATGGTTTCGGGCGTGCAATCATCCAGCAGGCATTCCGGCACCGTTCGGGTCTCGGATACGAGGTTGACCAGTGTGACCGTATCCAGCTTGACCATGCGCTCGGCGATCTTCTGGGTCAGCCAGGTCAGCTTGTAGGCAATCACCATCGGCGTAGATTGGGCCGCCAGTTCCAGCGAGACCGTGCCGGACGCGGCCAGGGCGATCTCGGCTGCGGCAAAGGCCGCGCGCTTGCTGGCCACCGCCTGATCCGTGTCGATGTTGCGGGGGTCCACCACGACCGGTTGACCCGGCCAGGACCGGACATGGGCGGCCACGGTATCGGCCACATGCGCGACCGCAGGAACCACCACCCGCATGTCGGGGCGGTCTTTCAGGTATAGATCAAGCGCCGCGCCAAATACGGGCGCCAGCCGATCGACCTCGCCCCGGCGCGAGCCGGGCAAGGCCAGCAGGATCGGCGCGTCGCCAAGACCGTGATCGGCGCGGAACTGCGCGATCTGCGCGTCGGTTGCAACCGGCTCGCTGGCCACTGGGTGGCCGACGAAGTCGCACTCCATTCCGGCGTTTTCCATATAGGGCGGCTCGAACGGCAGCAGGGCCAGAACATGGTCGATGACCTTGGCCATCTTGTCCGCCCTCTTGGGGCGCCAGGCCCAGACGCTGGGCGCGACATAGTGCACGGTCCGTATGTTGCTGCGCGCCTTGACCTGCTTGGCCACGCGCAGCGAAAAGTCGGGGCTGTCGATGGTGATCAGAACGTCGGGCTGGGTGTCCAGAACGGCCTGAGCGGTTTCGGAGATGCGGCGCTTGAGGTGAAAGAACTTGGGCAGAACCTCGACTAGGCCCATCACGCTGAGCTCGGACATCGGAAAGCGGCTGACCAGACCCTGGGCCTGCATCAGCGGCCCGCCGACCCCGTCGAATTCGACATCCGGAACAAGGGTCTTCACCCCCTCCATCAGCGCACCGCCGAGACGGTCGCCCGACGGCTCACCGGCGACCAGAAAGACACGCATCACATTGCCCGCTCGTGCACGTGCAGAAACAGGCCCAGGCGGTCGCATTCCGCGATCACTTGGGGCCGGTCCAACACGATCACCCCGCCCTTTTCGACGACGATACCGGTCAGGCCAGCCGCAACCGCGCCGGTCACCGTGTCTGGCCCGATGGAGGGCAGATCGGCGCGCCGGTCCTGACCGGGTTTGGGCCCCTTGAACAGAATGCCGCCGCCGGCATCGGGGCGCGCAGCCAGAGACTGCAGCATCCACGCCGTACCGAATGCGCCCTCGACCGCCAGAACCTGCCCTTGATGCACCACGCAGGCCTGCCCGATATCGGCGGCCCCCATCGCCCGCAACACGCCGACGGCCCGGTTGGCATCGGCCAGCTCGGCCTCGGTCGGTTGCGCCTGGGTCAGGCATCCCAGAGGGGGCAGCAGGTCGGGCGCGATCTGGTGCGCGGCCTGCACCTGCAGACCGGCATCCTCGAGAACACCGATCACCGCCCGCAACGCGCCATCGTCGCCCGACACCAGCGCCCGCTGGATGATCGGAACCAGCGGCGCGGTCTGCGCGTCGATGCGGCCCGGGTCGATTTTTGGGCGGCGCACCGCACCGGCCATGCAGATATTGGTCACGCCGCGCGCCTTCAGCTCGGCAATGAAACTGCCGAGATGCTCCAGGGGAAAGGTGATGTCGGGGCGCAACCTGTCGGGCTCGAACCCCTCAAGGGCGCAGATCAGCGGACGTTCGGCCAGATGCGAGACCAGTTCATCCGGCAAAACGCCCGTTCCCGCGATCAAGGCCAGCATCGGCTCATTTCCTCGGCGTCAGGAACGACCGGTCGGACTCGCCGGTCACGAATTCCACGATCCGGCGGACATAGTCGCTGTCGGTGTCGTCCCCCAGCCGCTTGACGCGGTCCAGGAACGTTCCGTCGCCTTGCGCCATCTCGCGGAACGCGGCACGCAGGGCCGAGATGTCCGCCCGCGGTACCCCGCGCCGCTTGAGGCCCACCAGGTTCAGACCCTCCAACTCGCCCCGCGGAGCCTGAACCAAGCCATAGGGGATGACATCGTTGGGCACCATGGTCAACGCGCCGATGATGGCGCCGCGGCCCACGCGCACCCATTGATGCAAGCCGGAAATGCCACCGATGATCACGTCATCCTCGATGATGCAGTGACCGGCGGCGCCGGAATGGTTCACCATGATCACCCGGTTACCGATCTGTACGTCATGGGCCACATGAACTCCGGCCATCAGCAAGCAGTCATCGCCGATACGGGTCACGCCGCCGCCGCCCTCGGTGCCGGTGTTGATCGTCACGTGCTCGCGGATGCGGTTGCGTTTGCCGATCTCCAGCCGCGTGTCCTCTCCGCCGAATTTCAGATCCTGCGGGATTTCACCGATCACAGCGAAGTTGAAGATTACGCAGTCCTCACCGATCGAGGTGTCGCCGGTCACGACCACGTGCGATTTCAACTCGACCCGGTCGCCCAGCCGGACCTTGGGGCCGATATGGCAGAACGGACCGATCACGCAATCCTGACCGATCTGCGCACCGTCTTCGATGATGGCACTGGGATGAATGCGGCTCATGCTGTCTTTTCCATGTCCCAATCGACATAGGCCGAGAACTCGGCTTCGGCCGCCACTTCACCGTCCACGGTCGCGCGGCCGCTGAACTTGAAGATCTTGCCGCCTTTCTTGCCGCGCACGGTTTCCACATGCATCTTCAGCACGTCGCCCGGCACTACCTTGCGGCGGAATTTGCACTTGTCGATGTTCATGAAATAGATCAGCAACTCGCTGTCGATCACGTCCATGCCGACACCCAGCATCACGCCAGCGGTCTGGGCCATCGCCTCGACGATTGTCACGCCGGGCATGATCGGCGTTCCGGGGAAATGACCCTGGAAATGCGGCTCGTTCATGGTGACGTTCTTGATGCCGACCGCCGACTGATAGCCGTTGATCTCGACAACCTTGTCAACCAGCAGGAACGGATAGCGATGCGGCAGGATCCGTTGGATCAGCTGGATGTCGGCGCTCTTGGTGTCCGTGGTCATGTTCCGGGTGTCCTGTTTTCGAGGTGTGGTTTCCGCGTGGTTAGCAATACCACCGTGCGAGAGCAAGCCGCGCTAGGGTTTGTCACGCTCTTCCAGCCCGGCCCCGTCGCCGATGGCCGCGTCGATCCGCCGGATCGCCACATCGGTGATATCCGAGGCATCCGAGCTGAGAAAGACGTTCGCGCGTTCGATGATGATCGACGCCCCCGTATCGCGCAGCAGATCGATCAGAACAGGGCGTGACAGTTCGACAAACCTGACCCGCGCCTCTTCGCTGCGTCGCGACAGCGCATCCAGTTTGGCACGCTGGCTTTCGCGGTGCGACTGCACTTTCTGGTCGAACGCTTCGGCCAACGGTTGAAACTCGTCCGGGGTCAAGACGCTGCGTTTGTCGGTCAGCTCCTTTTCCTCGCGGCTCAGCTCGGCCACGATGCGTTCGTTCTCCTCGGCCAGTGCACGGCTTTCCGCCTCGATCTCGGCCCGGATCCGCTTGCCGAAGGCCGACTCGGCGAACATCCGGTCACTGGATATGGTCAGCACCCCCGATTGCGGAATGCCCAACTGCTGAGCCGATGCGGGGCCCGCCGCCAAAGCGAATGCCAAAATGCACAGGGCCCGAAGAGGGCCCTGCACTGTTCTGGATATGTGTTTCAGCATGAACGTCAGAACCGCGCCTGAATGGTGAAGTCAAAGTTCTGTTCTTTGTCGAAGTCTTCCTTGACCAACGCTTTCGAGAAGTTGAAGCGCAAGGGGCCAAACGGCGTATCCCACAACAGCGACACGCCTATGACATGGCGGAGCGACCCGTCGGCGCCGACGATATTGGCCCCGGTCGTGTCGACATTGTCGATGTCCCACAGGTTGCCGACGTCATAGAAGACACCGCCGCGTAGGCCCAGTTCCTCGGGCAGGCCCAGCGGGAAATCGGACTCGAAGCGCGCCACCCAGTAAAGGTTGCCGCCGATCGCGTCGTCCTGGCCGTTCGACAGATCCCGTGGGCCCAGACCGGCCGGTTCGAACCCGCGGAAGATGTTGGGCCCCAGAACATAGCGGTCGAGGGTTCGGCTGAAGTCGTCTCCCTGCCAATGCAGGGCGCCGGCCTCGAACGAAGCCCGCAGGGTCATTTCCTCGTTCAGCACCTTGGTCTGGGCGATGGCGCGGGCGGAGGTCTTTAGGAACTTGTTGTCCCCGCCCAAACCGGCGGCATCCACGCCGACTTCGAACAACGCACCCGCGTTGGGGTTCAACCCGCCGATCCGGCTGTCATAGACATAGGACAGGCCGAGCGAGCTGGTCGACCGCTTGCCCTGCGCGATTTCCGAAGCGATCACCGCCCCGTTCACCTGGCTGTCCTGCTGCGTCATCTCGCTGTCGTTCCAGTTGTAGCGCAGCTTCAGCGCCGACAGCTCTCCGATCGCATAGCTCAGCTGCGGGTTGAAGAACACGGTCTTGGTGTCATAGCTGGCAAAGCTCGAGTTTGTGGAGGACAAACCAAGCCCCAGATCGAAGCGCAGTTTGCGGCCCAGAAGATAGGGTTCGGTGAAATTCAGGATGTACTGTTCTGAATCCTGCGCCGTAGACAGCGTCACACCCAAAGCCTGCCCTCGGCCCAAGAAGTTCCGTTCTTCGAGCCCGATCGCGATGCCGAACCCGTCCGAAACCGAATAGCTGCCGCCCAGGCTCAGCGAGCCGGTGGGTTGCTCCTCGACATCGACATCCACGATCACCTGACTGGGGCTGGACCCTTCACGCGTGTCCACGTCGGCGACCGCAAAGAAGCCCAGGGCACGAATACGCTCGGCGCTCTGGCGGATTTCACGCGGGTTGAACGGATCACCCTCGACCGTGTCGAACTGGCGCCGGATCACCCGATCCAGCGTTGTTGTGTTGCCTTCGATGTCGATGCGTTCGACAAAGATGCGCGGCCCTTTGGTCAGGACGAACTCGACATCCAGCGTCAGGTCGCGGTTGTTGCGGGTCACCCGCGGCTCGACCCGTAGGAAATCGACGCCGTTTTTCAGGCCCAACCGCTCCTGGCGGGTGATCGAATTCTCGATCAGCGTGGGCGAATAGGTCACGCCGGGCTTGATCTTCAACGCGGCTTGATAGGGCGCTGCGTCGACACCGGGAATCTCGCTGACGGTCGTCACCTTGCCGAACGAAAATTTCTGTCCTTCGGTGATGTTCATCACCAGATAGAACGCATCCCGTTCGCGGGTAAATTCGACATTGGCGCTGTTGACGCGAAAATCTATGTAGCCGCGCGACAGGTAGAAATCACGCAGCACCTGCTTGTCGAACTCGATACGGTCGGCGATGAACGTATCGCCGCGCAGGAAGGTCCGAAGGATGTTGGCCTGTTTGGTTTCCAGCACGCGCCGAAGGCGGCGGTCGGAATAGGCGCGGTTGCCCACGAAGCTGACGCGCTCAATCTCGATCGTGGTGCCTTCGGCGACCTCGAACACCAGATCAACGCGGTTGTCGCTGCGACGGATGATGCGCGGAATGACGGTGGCGGATACCCTGCCCTGCGCCGAGTAGATCTCCGCGATCACGTCGGCATCAGCCTCGGCCACCTGCGGGGTGAACACTCGGCGCGGCTGCGACGAAATCGCATCCAGCAGGACGTCATCCTTGACCCGCCGGTTGCCCTCGATGCTGATGCGGTTGATCGTCGGGTATTCCTGGACCTTGATCGCAAGCGTGCTGCCGCGCGGGGTCAGCTCGACTGTCTCAAAAACACCACTGTCAAGCAAACGCTGATAAGCGTCGTTCAGCTGGCCCGCCGTGACGGTCTGACCGGGCGTGATTCCCGTCCGGCTGATGATCGTCGAGGTTTCAATACGCCGGTTGCCTTCGACATCGAACGAATTGAACGTGTACGACTGTGCCCAGGCGGATTGCGAAAATACCGCAAGCCAAAGCGCTGAAACGAGGAAAAAAACCGATAGAAGCTGCCACAAAATGTTGGTTTCGGGCTCGACTGCACCGCAGGATATGCCCGCGTCTTCCCTGTATGCCATGTTTATCTCTGCCTGGTTCTGGGACTTTGAATTTGAGTACCGTTAATGGCACATCTTGTCAAAAGCCCAAAAGCAAAACGCGGCCGCAAGGGGCCGCGCAGCTAGAACCGGTGCTGGTAAAGAATCACAAAGAGGCCAGAAATGCCCCGCCCGCCAAGGCCAGCGCGGTGATGCCAAAGCTGAGCAGAAAATCCCAGTTCAGGACGAACAGGAAGTTGACCCCCTGATATGATTTTCGCAATGCACCTGTCATGATCTTCAGCCCACTTCGTTGGAAACGAGTATCACCTACGTCGCAATTGAGGCGAATTTGCGGCGCCCGGAAGGCGCCGCTGCCTCAATCAGCAAAACAGATCGTTGCCGAGCGCGAAGATCATCAAGGTCAGGATCACTGTCACGCCGATGCCCATCATGATCTGGAATACCCGCTCGCTGGGCGGCTTACCCGAAACCGCCTCGTAAGCGTAGAACATCAGGTGGCCACCATCCAACGCGGGGATCGGGAACAGGTTCAACAGGCCCACGGCGGTGGACAGCACCGCGATGAACGACAAGAAATTCTGCGCCCCCTGGCTGGCCATGTCGCCCGAAGTTTCGGCAATGCCGATCGGCCCCGACATGTTGCAAGTGCTGATGGCCCCGGTGATCATGTGCCAGATGCCCGAAAGCGAGCCCTCGATGATTCGCCAAGTCTGTTGCAGGCCGGCACCTGCGGCCTCGAACAGCCCCGCCGGTTCGGTGGCCGGCTCCAGCATCAACCCGCCGACGATCCCGATCCGCCAATGGGTCTTGAAACCACCATCGGGCTGCGGTTCGTCGGTCCGGCGCGGGGCCAGCGCGAATTCAAGCTCGGCCCCATCGCGCCAGACATCCAGCAACAGCACCTTGCCGTTCGAGCTTTCGACCTTGTCCTTCAACTGATCGAAAGCAAAAATCGGCTCTCCGTCCACTGCGGTGATCACGTCGCCGGGCGCAAGCTGGATATCCATCGCCGCGCTTCGCGGTGCGACCCGGCTGATCAGCGGCGGAAACAGGTATGGCGCCTCGACATCGATGGTCTGTCCGTCGCGCTTTACGGTGTAGGTCAGCACGGGCTCTTCGGGCAGTGCATCGGTGAAATCGGTCCAGGCGTCCTCGGCGTCGAAATCCGGCACCGGGATTCCCTCGATCGCCAGGATCTCATCCCCTTCGCGCAGCTCTTGCACGGTTCCCGGCAGCGGTTTCAGCGTGCCCGCGGTCAAAGGTTCGCGGGTCACCCCCTGCGACCAGAAGATCGCCGCGAATACCAAAATCGACATGACAAAGTTAAACACCGGTCCGGCCGCCACCGTTGCCGTGCGCGCCCACAGCGGCGCTCCGTGCATCGTATGACGCAGTTCTTCGGGGCTTTTACTGGCGATCTCGTCAATTGCCGCCGAATCCTTGCCCGACGCCGCGTTTGAATCGCCCAGGAATTTGACGTAGCCCCCAAACGGCAGCACCGCGATCTGCCAGCGCGTGCCGCGCTTGTCCACGCGGCTCCACAGAACCGGGCCGAACCCGATCGAGAACACCTCGGCATGGATCCCCGACCAGCGCCCGACGATATAGTGGCCGTATTCATGCACGGCGACGATCACCGACAGGGCCACGACGAAGGCAGCGATCGTGTAGATCAATCCACCAAATTGCGGGATCAGCGAGAGTATGTCCAAAAGTCTATCCTGCTCTTCTCAGTACGGCGTCATCCACCCATTGACGTGCCAGATGGTCCGCTTTCAACACGTTATCAAGGGTCATCGGGGCATCAATGAGGCCGCCTGCGTCCTCGAACCGGTCCAGAACCGCCGCCACCGCGTCGGACATGTCGAGAAATCCAATGCGCTGGCCTATGAAGTGATCCAGTGCACGTTCCTTGGCGGCGTTGAACACTGCACCAGACAGACCTCCGCGCGCCATGACCTCGCGCGCCAGCCGCAGCGCCGGATAGCGCGCCGGGTCGGGGTCACGGAACCGCAACTGTCCCAGACGGGCCAGATCCAGCCGGGGTACCGGCAGCTCGCGCCGCTCGGGCCAGTGCAGCGCATAGCCGATCGCGTGGCGCATGTCGGGCGCGCCCAGATGCGCCATCACCGCCCCGTCGCGAAACCCGACCAACGCGTGAACGATCGATTCGGGGTGGATCACGACTTCGATCCGGTCGGGCGCGATACCGAAGAATTCCTTTGTTTCAATGACCTCCAGCGCCTTGTTGAACATCGACGCGCTGTCGATGGTAATACGCTGACCCATGTCCCAGTTCGGGTGGCTCGACGCCTGCTCGACCGTCGCCTGCGCCAGCCGCTCGACCGGCCAGTCGCGAAACGCCCCACCGCTAGCGGTTATGATGATGCGCTCGACCGCGGCCATGTCCTCGCCCACCAACGCCTGGAACACGGCGGAATGCTCGCTGTCCACCGGCAGCAGGCGCGCACCATGCCGCCTTGCTGTCTCAAGCACCAGAGACCCGGCACAGACCAGTGTTTCCTTGTTGGCCAGCGCCAGCGTCGCCCCCTGTTCCAGTGCCGCCAGCCCGGGCGCCAGACCCGCCGCGCCGACGATGGCCGACATCACCCAGTCGGCCGGACGCGCCGCGGCCTCGACCAGCGCGGTCGCCCCGGCCGCTGCTTCGATTCCGCTGCCTTCCAACGCGGCGCGCAGGTCTTCCAACCTGTCGTCGAACGCGGTCACTGCGACCTGCGCGCGCAGGCGCCGGGCATCCTCGGCCAGTTGCCGGATATTCGCGCCACCGGTCACGGCCACCACGTCATAGACGGTCGGGTCCCGCGCGATCAGGTCGATGGTGTTCTGCCCGATGGAACCGGTGGCGCCAAAGATGGAGACCTTGCGCATCACATCTCTCCGGGGGCGTAGAACAGACTTGCAATCAGAACCAGCAGCGATGCCCCCATCATGCCGTCGAACCGGTCCAGAAACCCGCCGTGGCCCGGAATCAGGTCCGAACTGTCCTTGACTCCGAATTTCCGCTTGGTCGCGCTTTCCACGATGTCTCCCGCCTGGCTGGCCATCGAGGCCAAAACCGAGATCAGAACCAGCCCGGGCCCGAGGCTTGCATAAACCGCGAACGCGGCGCCCACCAAAGCAGCGGCCACCCAGCCGCCCACCGTACCCGACCAGGTTTTCTTGGGGCTGACCTTGGGCCAGAATTTCGGCCCGCCGATGGCCTTGCCCGCGAAATAGCCCGCCACGTCGGTGGCGACGACGACCGCGATCAGCCAGATCATCCAGCCAAAGCCCATGTTCTCGCGGATCGAGATGAATCCGAAACCCGCCGCCGCGATCCAGATCGCAAACAGAGCATAGATCCCGCGCGCGCGCCCCACCTGCCCGGCTCCGACCAGCGCCGGCGCGATCAGAACCGGCAAAGTGGCCACCGGCGGCAGATAGGTGGCCAAAAGAACCGCCACGGCGGTCAGCACGGATAATTGCACCGCAACTCCGGCCCGCTGCGGGTCAACCATGCGGACCAGTTCCCAGATCATGATACCGCAGGCCGCGGCGATGAAGGTCTCGAACCACAGCCCGCCCAGCCAAACCTCGACCGCGCCGATTGCCACCAGAACCACCGCCGACAGAACGCGGACGGTCAGATCGGACCAACGCCCGTCACTCATGCGGGGACGGCTCCGAACCGGCGTTCACGCGATCCGTAGCTTTTGCACAGTCGCTCAAGCTCCGAGGCCGTGAAATCCGGCCACAGCGTTTCGATGAACTCGTATTCCGAATAGGCCGACTGCCACAGAAGGAAATTCGAGATCCGCGCCTCGCCACTGGTCCGGATCACCAGATCAGGATCGGGCAGAACCCGCGTATCCAGGTATTTCGGCAGCGTCTCCTCGTCCACGTCATCGGGGCACAGCTTGCCTTCGGCGACATCCCTGGCCAACCGTTTGGTTGCGCGAGCTACCTCGTCCCGGCCTCCGTAGTTCAGCGCCACGGTCAGATGCACCAGGTCGTTGTCGGCAGTTTCCCGTTCCAGCTGGTCCATCAGCTCGATCAGCTTGGCATCCAGCCGGACCCGGTCTCCAATGAACCGGACCCTGACACCGCTTTCGGCAAGCGTCCGGGTTTCCTTTATGATGTACCGTTTGAACAGGCTCATCAGGCCCGCAACTTCAACTTGAGTCCGCTTCCAGTTCTCGGTCGAAAAGGCAAAGATCGTCAGGTATTTGATCCCCAGCCCCGGGCAGGCTTCGACAACTTCGCGCACGCGCCGCGCCCCGGCATGATGCCCGTACAGACGCGGACGGCCACGGGCCTGAGCCCACCGCCCGTTGCCATCCATGATGATGGCCACATGGCGCGGCCCGCACAACTCGCCGATCAGGGGATCCTTGGGCATCTCCGCGTCTCAGACCTGCATGATTTCCGCCTGTTTCGCCTCAAGCGCGGCGTCAACGGCCTTGATCATCTGATCCGTCAGTTCCTGCACTTCGCTCTCCCAGAATTTCTGGTCATCCTCGGACAGGCCGTCAGCCTTGGCCTTTTTGATCTGGTCCATCCCGTCACGGCGCACATTGCGAATGGCCACGCGGGCATGTTCGGCATACTGGCCGGCCACCTTGCCCAGTTCGCGCCGGCGTTCCTCGTTCAGCTCGGGGATCGGCAGCATGATGATGGTGCCGTTCAGTTGCGGGTTGATGCCCAGACCGCTCTCGCGGATTGCCTTTTCCACCTTGCCGACCAGCGACTTGTCCCACACGTTGATGGTGACCATGCGCGGTTCGGGGACGTTAACGGTGCCCACCTGGTTGATCGGAGTCATCGACCCATAGGCGTCAACCATGATCGGATCCAGCATCGAAGCCGAGGCCCGGCCGGTGCGCAGCGACGCAAACTCGGTGCGCAGATTGGCCATGGCGCCCTCCATGCGGCGCTTCAGATCGTCGGTATCCAGTTCGAAGTCATCAGACATGCTGCTCACTCCCCTTATTCAGGTCTGTTTGCTAGGGTCATAAGCCATCGCAAATGGGATGTATAGCAATGATGAGCGCCAAAAGCCTCGACGACCGGACTCCGTTTGTCGCCATACGTCGATACGTGAACAAAAACCGGCCCCAATGAGGCCGGTTCCGATTTGACGACAATCCGCCCGTCAGGCATTCACGTCCAGCACGACGCGACCCTTGACCCGGCCTTTCAGAATGTCTTCGCCCAGTTTTGGCAGATCCTTCAGCGTTGCCGGCTGGATCATCGAATCCAGCTTGTCCATCGGCAGGTCCGTCGCGATCCGTTTCCACGCGCGTACGCGATTGTCGTAGGGCTGCATCACGCTGTCGATTCCCAGCAGGTTCACCCCCCGCAGCAGGAACGGAATCACCGTTGCCGGCAAAGCCGCGCCCCCCGCCAACCCGACGGCGGCGACCGAGCAGCCATATTTCATCTGTCCCAGCACACGCGCCAGCATCGAACCACCCACTGCATCGACACACCCGGCCCATGTCTCGCTCTCGAGCGGGCGTTTGGTGGTCTCATTCAACTCCTCGCGCGGCACGATGGTCGCAGCGCCCAGAGATTTCAGATACTCCCCGGCCTCCGGGCGCCCTGTCACGGCCGCGACTTCGTAACCCAGATTCGCCAGAATCGCGGTCGCGACCGAGCCCACGCCACCGGCCGCACCGGTCACCAGAACCGGACCTCGGTCCGGCGTCAGACCATGATCTTCCAGCGCCATGACCGCCAGCATCGCGGTAAAACCGGCGGTTCCCACCGCCATTGCCTGGCGCGTGCTCAACCCCTGCGGCAGAGGCACAAGCCAATCGGCCAGCGCGCTGGCTTTCTGGGCATACCCGCCCCAATGTGCCTCACCCACGCGCCACCCGGTCAACACCACCTTGTCGCCGGGTTTGTACCTGTCGTCCGAGGATTCTTCTACCGTTCCCGCATAGTCGATCCCCGGCACATGCGGATAGTTGCGAACCAGACCACCGCCTTTGGGTGACATGCACAATCCATCCTTGTAGTTGACGGTCGAGTACTCCACGGCCACCCGCACATCCCCATGCGGCAGATCGTCTTCCGAAATCTGCTTGATCACCGGGGTTGCCAGGCCGCTTTCTTCGTCCTTCTCCATCACCAAAGCGTTGAACATGCTCACATTCCTTTCCTTCCTCTCGGCCAGACGACTTCTTCATCTGGCCCCAAATATCCCGGGGGAGTCGCGCAGCGACGGGGGCAGAGCCCCCTTCCCGGCTCAAATCCAGAACTTCGCCTGCACGACTGCATCCCGCATGCCGTCCGGTGTCTCGACCTCAATCCGTGTTCCCGGATCCCAGTGGCTCAGCCGCAGCATACCGATCGACACGTTGGTTTGGAAATCCGGCGACCAGGTGGCCGAAGTCACCTGACCCACGCGCTTGCCGCCACCATATACCGGCCACGGCCGATCACAGGGTGGCACCGCTTCACCCTCGATCGCGATCGGGCGGATTTGCTGAACCGGCCCCTCCTTGGCCACCCGCAACAGCGCATCCCGCCCGATACAGCCAATGGCCGTATGCGTGTTGCAGAACTTGCCCAACCCGCACTCATGGGGCGTGTTGTCGTCCGTCATGTCGTTGCCGTAAGACAGCAACCCGCCTTCGATCCGCTCGATCAGGTTGGGGCAACCCGCCCGAACCTGCAGGTCCTCTCCGGCGGCGAAAAGCGCGTTCCACAAAGGCATGCCGATGTCGCCGCCCTCGACATAGATCTCGAACCCGCCCTGTTTGGAATAGCCCGACCGTGCAATCGCCAAATCACGCCCCTCGAACTGGAACATGTCGAACTTGAAGAAGCGGATATCACGCACCCGGTCCCCGAAGACCCGCGCCAACAGATCATCCGACTTGGGTCCCTGCACCGCCAAGGGCGACACGTCCGGCTCGTCCACCAGAACATCCAGTCTATACCCGTTGGCCAGGCCCTTGACCCACAAAAGCAAGTCGCTGTCTGCGATCGAGATCCACCAGCGGTCATCCGCCAGTTTCACCGCCACGGGATCGTTCAGCATGCCCCCTGTTTCGTCCACGATCGGCACATAGTAGCATTGACCCGGCAACATGCCGCGCAGGTCGCGCGGGGTCAGCATCTGCATCAGCCGCGCCGCATCGGGGCCGCGCAGTTCGACCTGCCGCTCGCAGGCCACATCCCAGACCTGCACATGGGTCTTGAGATGCCGATAGTCGGCCTCCACGCTTTCAAACACCGTCGGCAGCAACATCCGGTTGTAGACGGTATAGCCTTTGACACCGGCCGCCTCGACCCCATCAGAGAACGGCGTGCGCCGCAGCCGGCGCGACAAAGAAATCTGTGGCACTTAGACCTCCTCGGGCAAGAAAACGAGATCACTGACCGGAGCCCCAGAACCGGCCTCGGTCAGCATTTTGTGGATTTGTCCCCGGTGATGAGTTTGATGATTGAAAAAATGCATCACGCACACGGCGTAAGGCATTGTAATATTTTTCTCTTTCACTCCGGAGTACCAAGTGAGCAACCCACTGATCGGGTCATCTCCCTGGGTGTCCGCCCAGGCATCGATCGGCGGGTCGATCGTTTCGCGCAGCGGTAGCCAGTGATCCAGATCGGCGCACAGATGGCAGCTTTCTTGGATGCCGCCGCCTTTGCGGTGCGGGGGGCTGTCCGGGCTAGGACCCGTGCCAAACCGCGACATCCCGATCCAGTCGCCCCAAAGCAGATGGTTCGCCTTGCCCAGGATCGACCCGAAGAACGCGCCACGTTCCCGGGTCAATTCCACGGGCGAAAGCTGTTGAAGAAAGCCCGCCAACTGGCTGTTCTGCCAGCGGTTATAGCGGGCCATCCGCCGGGCAAAGGCGCCGGTGATCATTACCGGGGCCCGTGCCAGTCGATCTGACAGATCTCGGCGGAGCGGCCGTCGAAATCCCAGACCCGGCCGAAGGCGCGCACCTTGCCCTTGGTTGCGGTGGCAACGGTGATGTCCGGGCCCATCCAGTATTCGGTGTTGGTGACGACGATCTCCTTGCCGTCCTTGCCCTCAACCGGGACCACCGCGCCCTGGATCTTCTTGCCGACCATCAGGCGGCGTTCCTTGCCTTCGGTTTCGAAATGCACCGGCGACCGCTCGGCCCCCAGGAACTCGCTGACCAGAACCGAGAACAGCCCCGTCGTACCGCGCGCCGCGCCCGAGAAGATGTTGACCAGCCCCTCATAGGCCGCCTCGGACGCGCGGTCGTCGATGAAGGCCGCAGCCTTCCAGTTGCCGCGCCCCATGTTGCCGGGGATTTCCAGGAACAGGCCCACGTTCAGACCCGACAGGTCCTCGTCGCCATATTGGCCCTCATCGATGCGGATGCCCGCCCAGGCCTGGCAGTAGCCCTCGGTCGGCGGATGCTTCCCAAGGCTGACCACGCAGGGGCAGAACACCGTGCAGTTGCAGTTCAGGATCAACTCGCCCTTGATGGTCCAGGGCACCGTGCCCACCGTATCCAAAGCCATGTCTGTCTCTCCTCTTGTCAGACTGTCGTAAACGCGACCCAGGCGGCCCCGATCAGCAACGCCACGCCCAGCGGGCGGGTCACCAGTCGGCCCAGGTCGGGCAATTTCTCGAAAACCATCAACAGCGTCGCCAGCCCCATGAAGGCCAGGTTCATCACGCCGCCCACGAAGGCCAGCAGCATCAGCGCCCAGCAGCAGCCCAGGCAGACCAGCCCCAACCGCAGACCGTTGCGCCAGGGGCCTTCCTCCCAGTGCTGGATGAAGAAGGTCAGCGGATGGCGGCACTTGCTCAGGCAGGCCTCTTTGATGGCCGAAAACTGGTACAGGCCTGCGACAGCCAGAAGGCCGGCGGACAGCAGCCCCGAGACGCTTTCGCCCAACCCGTTCAGCGCACCCGCCCGGAACAGCGCCATTTGCGCCAGCGCGGCCAGAACGGAAAAGCCAAACCAGACCGTCAGATACCCCGCCAGCAAATGCCCGAACCTTGTGCCCTGCGCGGCGTGGGACAGGTCGTCATAGGTGGCAAAGGCCGGCAAAGCCGTCGGCGCCATCATCGCCGCCGACATCAACGCCCACATGGCCACCATCTTCAGCAGCCCCGCCGCATCAGGGGTCACCGCGCACAGGCTGCGCCAGAAATCCTCGCCGTATACCGCACCAAGGGCGCGCATCTCGGCCGGCACCGCCATCAGGTACAGCGCCCCCCAGGCCGACAGGATCGCAGCGAACAGGCCCAGCCAATGCGGCGCTGTCATGGCTCTCATCCGGTCCACAGTCACGGCCCTCCCTGCGACTCACTCCTTGCTTTTCAAATGTCAGACTTTTAAATGTCAGACAAATAAATTTTTCACGGTGACCCCAAGAAGATGAAAATCGACCCGCAGAAAAGCACCGACCTATCTGCGCAGATCGCCCAGGCCATCCGCGATGCGATCGTATCAGGAGAGCTGATCGTGGACGAGCGCCTGCCCTCGGAATCCGAGCTGGCGGATCAGTTCCAAGTGTCGCGTCCCACCGTGCGTGAGGCGCTGAAGCGGCTGGCGGCACAGTCGTTGATCCGCACACAGCGCGGCGCGACCGGAGGTGCGTTCGTCAACCGGTTGAGTTTCCAGGACGCCTATTCCCAGCAGATCACGACTTCGACGCTGCTGCTGTCGATGAACGAGGTCAGCTTCGACACCGCCTGCGAGGCCCGCTATGCGTTGGAACGGGCCTGCGCGCCCCTGTCGGCGCAGCGGCGCACCGCAGATCAACTGGCCACCATGCGCGCGGAAATTTTCCGCCAGGCGCAACCCGGTTTGACGGATGAGGCCTTCTGCGCCTCGGACGTGGCTTTTCACCGGGCGCTGGTCGATGGTGCGGGCAACCCTGTCCTGTCCTATCAACTGGCCGGCGCGGTCGAGGCGATGCAGCCCCTGATGAACATGATCACCTTTACCGCCCGCTCGCGCGAGGAGATCATCCGCCTGCACAGCAAGATCGCCGACGCGCTGGAGGCGCAAGACGCCGAGACCGTCGACGCTGCGCTGGTCGAGCTGGAAACCTACACGCGCCACCTTGCCCATGACGTGGCTGAACGTCGGCGGAAACCGGCCTGAGCGCCGCTTGAATAATTCTTGACGCATCACATCAACGGAAAGGACACTCGGGCAGGCAGACCATCATCCGGCGGGAAGACCGGCACTCTCAATAAAATTGATTTTCAATGACTTACGGGAGGACGTTATGAACAAAAGACCGGATCCGACATTTTATCCATCCGCCAAACTGGCCATGGAGGCCCCGCCCGAGACCCTGGCCTTCACGCTGATGCTCAGCCCTGATTTCTCGCAGCCCGACGGCTTGGCCGTGGTAAACGTCGACCCAACTTCGGGCGACTACGGCAAGATCGTTCACAAGGTGATGATGCCCAACAAGGGCGACGAGTTTCACCATTTCGGATGGAACGCCTGTTCCTCGGCCCTGTCGCCGCTGACCGGCCACGCCTTCCTTGAGCGCCGGTACCTGATCATCCCCGGTATCCGATCGAGCCGGATCTATGTCATCGACGTGAAGGACCCGCTTCAGGCCTATATCCACAAGATCATCGAACCCGAGGAAGTCTTTGCAAAAACTGGATATTCCCGCCCGCACACGATTCACTGCGGCCCTGAAGGCATCTATGTCAGCACCCTGGGCGGCGGCGGCGAGAAGGGCACTGACGGTCCACCGGGCATCTTCATCATGGACTGTGAAACCTTCGACATCATCGGGCGTTACGAGATCGAACGCGGCGTGCAGGACAAGCACTATGATTTCTGGTGGAACCTGCCGCGTGACTACATGGTCAGTTCCGAATGGGGCCTGCCGCCGCAATTCGAGAACGGCCTGCTACCCGAGGACCTTCTGTCGAACAAATATGGCCACCGGATTCATTTCTGGAACCTGCGCGACCGCACCAACATCCAGACCATCGACCTAGGCGAGAACCACCAGATGGCGCTGGAAATCCGGCCTGCGCACGATCCTGTCAAGGAATACGGGTTCTGCGGCGTGGTGGTCGACACCACCAACCTGCAGGGCGCGATCTTTACGTGGTGGCGCGACAAGAAAGGCAAGTTCCACGCCAAAAAGACCATTACGATCGACCCCCAACCCGCTGATCCTGCTGATCTTCCCGAACTTCTTAAAGGGTTCTCGGCGGTGCCGCCGCTGGTCACCGACATCGACCTGAGCCTGGATGACAAATACCTTTACGTCGCGTGCTGGGGTACCGGTGAAATGCACCAATACGATGTCTCGGACCCGATGAAGCCCAAACTGGCCGACAACGTCGAGATCGGCGGAATCGTCAAGAAGACCAAGCACCCCAACGGCAAGGACTTTGGCTATGGCCCGCAAATGGTCGAGATCAGTCGTGACGGGAAACGCGTCTATTGGACCAATTCGCTCTATTCCACCTGGGATGATCAGTTCTATCCCGGCGAGCGCGGCGCGGCGATGGTCAAGGCGGATGTCGGCAAAAAAGGCGGCCTGAAGCTCGACAGGAACTTCTGGGTCGAATTCCCCAAAGGTTATCGCGCCCATCAGATCCGGCTTGAGGGGGGAGACTGCTCCACCGACAGTTTCTGCTACCCTTCGGTCTGAATTGGACGTCTTGATGACATCGACGGCCGGCCTCTGGCTGGCCGTTTTGCTGAGCGGCGCCTATCACGGGCTGAACCCCGGCATGGGCTGGCCGCTGGCCGTGTCGGCTGCATTGATGGAGCAACGTCAATCCGCCTTGTGGCGCGCGTTGGCAGCCTTGGCGGGCGGGCATTTCTTGGCGATGCTGGGCGTATTGCTGCCCTTTGCGGTGATGACCATCCTCGTAGACTATCAGCGCGAAATCCGGATCGGAGCAGCCCTGATCGTGATCGCCATGGGCTTCTACATCGCGATCACCCGTCGGCATCCACGGTTCCTGGCGCGCGTGCCTCCCAGTAGGCTGGCACTGTGGTCGTTTCTGGTGGCGCTGGCGCATGGTGCGGCGCTTATGCTTGTGCCGATCTATCTGGGCCTGTGCGGACTGGACGAGCTGGATACCGGCCACAGAGCCTTGTCAGAGATCATGGGCACCAATGGCCTGCTGGTTCTGACGGTGGCCGCGGTCCATACCGGCGCGATGATGCTGGGTGGCGGCGCGCTGGCGTTCGCGGTCTATCGCTGGCTGGGCCTGCAATTCCTGTCGCGCAGCTGGTTCAACCTGGAAATGGTCTGGGCGCTCAGTCTGATCCTCGTGGGCGTGCTCGGCCTGTGGGCCGCAATCTGAGGTCTTCCCCCTGCCCCGAAACAGATTAGGTTCGATTGGCAGGCATTTGAAACGCGAGGCCCCCATGACCGGAACACTCAACATCATCGCAGCCCTTCTGACCATCGGCTTTGGCCTGTTCGGCTTTCTGGCTCCGGCCTGGACGGCAGCCTCGTTGGACCTTGCGCCCACCAACAGCACGATGGGCCTCAGTGAAATGCGCGCCTCGGTCGGCGGACTGTTCGTCGTGACCGGAATCGCGGTATTGTGGCTGAACCACCCGATGGCCTACGCGATGTTGGGCGTGATCTATGCGGGCGCGGCGCTGGGTCGGTTCGTGTCCGTTCTGCTGGACAATCCGCCCTTGGCCAAGGCGTTCACCTTCGGTGGTATCGAGCTGGTGCTGGCAATCTGGCTGATCGCCGCCAACCTGGCGAAGCCCGCGTGATCGGTTGAAAAAATCACCATGATCCCGCGCCTTGGGGGTTTGCATCCGCAAAAATCCTCACCTATATAAGTCCTGTCCTTCGGGACTATGGACATAAACGCGCTCGTAATAAGCGGATCGGACCCGGGGGCGGTACCCGGCGGCTCCACCATATATCCTTCATTTGGGGATCATGGGGCCGAAACAGGATCGACGAACGTCTAAAGGGGTTAGCTTTGTCCCGGCTGTCTGCCACCGTTACCGGCGAAAACAGTACAATTGCAAATGACAATCGTGCTCCGGTTGCCGTTGCTGCGTAAGCAGTAACCAGACCGAAACTTAAGTCCTTGCGCCTAGCCGCGTAAGGCGGGGTTCGCAGGTGCCTGGCAACAGAAACCTGCACTTTCCCAACCATTTGTCTGCGATTTTTGCGCTGATCCTAACGGTGTTCAGGGTTTCTTCACCTCTATGCGCAAGTCTCTCCTAAGCTAGACAGGAGAGCTGGGATGACTCATGCAGAGATTCTTCGGGCCTGGTACTCGGAGGTTTGGGAAAAAGGCAATGTCGACGCGATCGACGAATATTTCGCGCCCGAAACGATGGCCGAAGGGCTGATACCGGAAATGCAGGTCGGCGTGGACGATTTCCGCGATCTGGTGATGGCCTTCCGTCATGTGCTGGGCGACATTCAGGTGGACCTGCCGAAAATCATCGAGAGCGGCGACTGGGCCTCGGCGGTCCTGCATGTAAGGACATCGCGTGCCGACAATGGTGCGCCGCTTGAGGTCACCGGACAGGTCATGGCGCGGTTCAAGGGTGACAAGATGGTCGAAGCCTACAATCAGTTCGATTTCGTGTCGCTGTTCGAACAACTAGGCCAGTTTCCGCAGGACACGCTGCCCGTATGCATGACCGGACAACGTCTCGATTGGGCCTGACCGGTTCTTGACCGCACAGGCAAAGCCCGCATAGCAAGGACCGAGACCGGCAACTCGCCCGCCCAGGCAGGGCGCGGAGTGCCACATCTCGAAATGCGGAAGGGCGTGTTCCATGGCGGGGCCGGTGTTTGGGGATTACTATCAAATGCAGTGTCGAATTCCCCCGCCGAGCATGCGGCCTCTGCTTGAGCACACGCGCCTGCGCACGCCGACCCTCGGCACTCCGGCAGTCGCCTCGGTCATGGCCTGCGGATGAGCCCCTCGGTCGCGGATCTTATCCGGGTGTTCGGCCGTATCGGAGTGTTGTCCTTTGGTGGGCCGGCCGCCCAGATCTCGCTGATGCACCGGGAACTGGTGGACCGCCGTGCCTGGCTGGACGAACAGACATTTCTGCGCGCCCTGTCGCTGTGCATGCTGCTGCCCGGCCCCGAGGCGATGCAACTGGCCACATATGCCGGCTGGCGCCTGCGCGGCGTGCCCGGCGGGCTGATCGCGGGCGCGCTTTTCGTTCTGCCCGGTGCAATCGTGATCGCTGCGCTGGTGATGCTCTATGCAGCCTATGGCGACCTGCCGCCTGTCCAGGCGGCTTTTCTGGGTGTCAAGGCGACCGTCATTGCAATCGTGCTGCAGGCCGTGATCAACCTGTCGCGCAAGACCCTCTCGGGGCTGCAGTCTCGCGTTATCGCGGGGCTGGCTTTTCTGGCCATTTTTGCACTAAACCTGTCCTTCCCGCTGATCGTCCTGGCGGCCGGTTGTTGGGGGTACGTTATGTCCCGCACGACACATCCGCCGTACGATCCGGGTCGGCTCCCAGCGGAAAGGCACGCGATACGCACCGCCTTGGTCTGGATGACGCTTTGGCTTTTGCCGCTGGCTCTGCTGACGGCGTCGGGTCAGACGCTGCTGGCCGATCTGGGCTGGTTCTTTGCCAAACTCGCGGTTGTCAGCTTTGGGGGCGCCTACGCGGTGCTGTCCTACATGACCCAGACGGTGGTGGCGCAGCATGGCTGGATCTCGGCCGACCAGATGATCGATGCGCTGGGCCTAGCCGAGACAACTCCGGGGCCTCTGATCCTGGTGACGCAATTCGTGGCCATGCTGACCGGTCAGATCGCCGGTGGCCCCGGTTTGGCCCTGGCCGCAGGCGCGGTCGCACTTTGGGCGACTTTCGTCCCCTGCTTTCTTTGGATCTTCCTGTCGGCCCCATATCTGGATCACATCGCCCGGAACCCGCGCTTGTCCGGCGCCTTGAGCGCAATCTCGGCGGCTGTCGTCGGGGTGATTCTCAACCTGTCGGTGTGGTTCGCGCTGAACGTGATTTTTGCAGACGTGGCCCGATACGGCCTTGGCCCCGTCTCGATCCCGATACCCGTTCCATCCAGCCTGAATTTTCAGGCGCTTGCACTGACAGTTGCCGCCGGGCTGTTGATATTCCGACTGAAATCTGGTTTCGGGGTCGCGTTGGCCGCCATGGCCGCAGCAGGTTTGGCCCTGCATTTTCTTTGAACAATCCGGCGCTGCCGGGCCTTTCGTTTCCGCCCGAATCCCTTATGCTTGGGGCAACCACTTTCGAGGACAAGACATGTCGCAAGGCATCGACTACGGCAACCTAATGCACACCGCAATGCGCGGCCTGATCAAGACCGTTCTGCAACGGGTCTCGGAGTCGGGGCTGCCCGGGGCGCATCATTTCTTCATCACATTCGACACCCGCACACCCGGTGTTGAAATTGCCGACTGGTTGCGCCAGCGCTACCCGGATGAAATGACGATCGTGGTGCAGCATTGGTTCGAAAACCTGAGCGTCGATGACGACGGCTTTGCCATCACGCTGAATTTCGGAGATTCGCCCGAACCGCTGTATATCCCCTTTGCGGCAATCCAGACCTTCGTGGACCCGTCGGTCGAATTCGGGCTGCGCTTCGAAGGCCCCGAAGAAGACGAAGAGGAAATCGCGGCGACCGAAGAAGACTCGATCGAAGTCGAGCCCGAGGACAAGCCGCACCACGACGCCGACATTGTATCGCTGGACAGTTTCCGCAAACAGCCCTGATCGGCCGATTGTAGGGCTGAAACGCTATTTCCTGCGCAGGAACGTATCCACTGACCGCGCCTCGCGCCCGTCGCTGAAGCGCGAGAAGGACAGGTTCAGCCCGCCTTCGGCCAGCGTTCGGTCATATTGCTGCAGTTCATAGTCGCCTTCGTGGTCGATAAACAGGGAAAACACGGTCAGCGTGTCGCCGACTATGCGGCCCCATACGAAGGGTTCACCCTTCATTGGATCCAGCGGCACTTCGTGGCCGAACACGTTGCGCTTCATTGCCGCAGAATAGATCTGAGGGCGGTCCGACGGCCGGAAGTCAACCGAGAACGACTGCTCTTTCACCCGGCCATCCGCCTTATATGTCACTGTTGTCCAACTGACATTGAACCCGTCATCGGTTTCGGAGATGCGCACGCTCATGTCGCGCGGGGTCGCGGTTCCGTCCGCATCCACGACCTGGGCCGACCCGACATAGTCACCGACAAAGGGCCCGATATCCGCCGCGTTGGCCTGAACTCCGATCAGCATCGCCACGACAGCCGCCCAAACCCGCATCTGCGCAAACTGTGATTTTTTCAGCCCCAAACGAAACATCCCGACCTCTCCGCTTCCCGCCCTTCGCATTCTAGACACGCGGGCTGCTGGCACAATGACAGATGGACCGACGACCCGAAAGAAAAATGACGCACCTCGCCCGGCTATACCTTTTCTGCCCATCAGATTAAGGTGCGCGCAACTGGCCGATTGCGCCGCGGCGTGGCTGCGGCTAAACGGCATGCGACTGCATACCAGACGGAGTGACAGATGTCTCAGACCCGCACCGAATCCGACAGTTTTGGCCCGCTCGAGGTTCCGGCCGACAAGTACTGGGGAGCGCAGACGCAGCGCTCGATCATGAACTTCCCCATCGGCTGGGAGAAACAGCCCGTCGCCATCATCCGCGCGCTGGGCGTGGTCAAGAAGGCCTGCGCCATGCGGAACAAGGCAACGGGCAAGCTGGACGCACGCATCGCCGACGCCATCATCCAGGCCGCCGGAGAGGTGATCGAGGGCAAGTTCGACGACAATTTCCCTCTGGTCGTCTGGCAGACCGGTTCGGGCACCCAGTCGAACATGAACGCCAACGAGGTCATTGCGAACCGCGCGATCGAGATTCTGGGCGGCGTGATCGGTTCGAAGGACCCGGTGCACCCGAACGATCACTGCAACATGGGCCAGTCGTCGAACGACACCTTCCCAACCGCGATGCACATCGCCACCGCGATGAGCGTGCGCGACGTTCTGCTGCCGGGGCTGGAAAAGCTGGCCGCCGGGCTAGAGCAGAAGTCGGTAGAATTCAAAGATATCATCAAGATCGGCCGCACCCATACCCAGGACGCGACCCCGCTGACCCTGGGCCAGGAATTCAGCGGCTATGCCCACCAGATCCGTCAGGGCATCGCCCGTGTGAACGCCGCCATGCCCGGCATCTACGAGCTGGCGCAGGGCGGCACCGCCGTCGGCACCGGGCTGAACACCCAGAAAGGCTGGGCCGAGGCCGTTGCGGCCAACATGGCCGAAATCACCGGCCTGCCCTTCGTCACCGCGCCCAACAAGTTCGAGGCGTTGGCCGCCCATGATGCGATGGTATTCCTGTCGGGTACTTTGGCCACGGTCGCGGGCAGCTGCTACAAGATCGCCAACGACATCCGCTTCCTTGGCTCGGGGCCGCGCTCGGGTCTGGGCGAACTGATCCTGCCGGAAAACGAGCCCGGTTCGTCGATCATGCCGGGCAAGGTCAACCCGACCCAAGCCGAGGCGCTGACCCAGGTCGCGGCCCACGTCATGGGCAACGACGCCGCGATCAAGTTCGCCGGCAGCCAGGGCCATTTCGAGCTGAACGTCTACAACCCGATGATGGCCTACAACCTGCTGCAGTCGATCCAGCTGCTGGGCGACGCGACCGACAGCTTCACCGAGCGCATGCTGCTGGGCATAAAGGCCAACGAGGCGCGCATCGACAAGCTGATGAAGGAATCGCTGATGCTGGTGACCGCCTTGGCCCCCACCATCGGCTATGACAACGCCACCACGGTCGCCAAAACCGCCCACAAGAACGGCACCACGCTGAAGGAAGAGGCCATCAAGCTGGGCTTCGTCGACGAGGCGACCTTCGACGCCGTCGTGCGCCCCGAGCAGATGATCGGGCCCAAGGACTGATGGGCAAGCCGGTCAATCTGAACCGGTATCGCAAGGAAAAGGCGCGGGCCGAGAAAAAGGCCCGCGCCGACCGGAACGCGGCGGCGTTCGGGCGCAGTAAAGCGGAAAAGCAGCTGGACAAGGCCCGTACGGACAAAGCTCGCCGAGATCTGGAAAATCACGAGCTGGATGAATGAGCGGCCCGCCCGTCAAACGCTCGCTGACCCTCAAGGGGCATCGCACTTCGGTTTCGCTCGAGGATGAGTTCTGGCAGGCGTTCCGAGACATCGCCAAAGCAAAAGGTATGCCGATCAATGTTTTGGCCTCGGAAATTGATGTGGCGCGCGACCCCGAGACCGGCCTGGCGTCGGCCATTCGTGTCTTTGTTCTAAACTGGTACCGGTCATCCGATCGCACCCCTTGATCTGATCCCCGTCGGTGTCTAGGCTGATTGTGAACAAAAAGGGTACATTCGATGCGCGATCTCGTGACCGGCCCGGATGGCCAACCGCGATGCGGCTGGTGTCAGGCCGCGCCGGAGTTTTTCGACTATCACGACAAAGAATGGGGCTATCCGGTGGATGACGACCAGCGCCTGTTCGAAAAGCTCTGCCTTGAAAGCTTCCAATCCGGCCTCAGCTGGCGCATCATTCTGGCCAAGCGCGAAAACTTCCGCAAAGCCTTTTCCGGATTTGATTTCAACGTGATGGCCGGCTTTTCTGAAGCGGACGTCGAGCGCCTGCTGCAAGATGCCGGCATCATCCGCCATCGCGGCAAGATCGAGGCGGTGATCAACAACGCCCGCCGCGCTCAGGAGCTGGTGGCCGAAACCGGCTCACTGGCGGCCTATGTCTGGAGGTTCGAGCCCGAGACTCCTCCTGCGCCGCAGACGGCGTCGACTTCGCCCGAGTCGGTCGCCATGTCCGAGGATCTGAAAAAGCGCGGGTGGAAATTTGTTGGCCCCACCACGGTGTTTGCCTTCATGCAGGCAATGGGGCTGGTGAATGACCACGCCAGCGGCTGCGCCATGCGCGAAAAAGCGGCGCAGATGCGCCGCTCATTCACCAAACCGGTCTGACCTCAGACCGAGGCGCGGTAGATCTTTTCGATATTGCTGCCCAGGGCCGCGTTGAACTCGGCATCCGACTGCTGTTTCGACAGCCCCTCGGTCAGCGCGCGAGAGAAAGAGGCGATCATCTTGCCATTCTGCGCCAGCAGGTCACAGGCCTCGTCGGTCGAATAACCGCCCGACAGCGCCACCACCCGCAGAACACGCGGATGATCGGCGGCCTCGTCATACAGATTGGCCTTGTTGGGCAGTGTCAGCTTCAGCATGACGTCCTGCCCCTCGCCCAACTCGTCGAGGTTCTTGAGGATTTCGGCTTGCAGGATCTCTTCGGCTTCGGCCTTGGTGTCCGACTTGATGTTCACCTCGGGCTCGATGATCGGGACCATGCCGGCCGCGATCACCTCGCGAGCCACGTCGAATTGCTGTTTCACCACGGCGGCGATGCCCTCGGCATTGGCCTCGTGGATGACCGAACGTTCCTTGGTGCCGAACACGCCTTCGGCCTTGGCCAGCGTCTCGGCCAGGCCCGGGATGGGCTTCATCAGCTGCACACCGTTGGCGGTGTCCTCTAGCCCTTTGTCAATCTTGAGGAACGGCACGATGCCTTTGATCGACCACAGGTAATCGGCCACCTTGCGGCCCTCGATTTCCTCGCCCAGCGTGCGTTCGAACAGGATCGCGCCAATCACCTTGTCGCGGGTGAAGTCATCGGCCAGGATGATCCTGGCGCGCATCTTCTGGATCTCGGCGAACATTTCCTCGTCCGAGCCATAGTCGGACGGCTGTACCCCGTACAGCGCCAGCGCCTTGGGCGTCGAGCCGCCGCTCTGATCCAGAGCCGCGATGAAGCCCGCACCGTTGATCATCTGTTCGCGCTGTTCAGCCTTGGACATAACACTTTCCCGTTCAGTAATGATTCCGCCTTTCCAATCGCATACAGCATGGCGCGGGGCGATGATAGTTTGTTAGCGCTCAACCACGCGCAGCCAGATTCCGTCGCGCGACCGGACCGTCAGATGCGCCGCCGGTACCGGGGTGCGGCCCTCAACAGGTTCGAACCGGTACCGGCGCAGCAGGATCGACAGGATCAACGGCCCCTCAACCATCGCAAACCCCGCCCCGGTGCAGACGCGCGGCCCGGCCGAAAACGGGATGAACGCCGCACGCTGGCAGGCTTTGCCGTTTTCGGTCGCCCAGCGGGCCGGGTCAAAGCCGTCGGGGTCTTCCCACAGCCGTTCATGCCGGTGCAGATGCCATGGGCTGAGTACGATCTGCGCGCCCTTGGGCACGTCGCGGTCGCGGAAGCGTTCGGGGCATGTGGCCTCGCGCACCATCATCGGCACCGGGGGATAGAGCCGCAGCGCCTCGCGGAACACATCGCGGCTGATGCGCAGTATGGACATGCTGGCAAAGCTGATTTTGTCCTGCGCGCCAGCTTCCTCGGCCACGCGTTCCTGCCAGTCGGGATAGGCGGCCATCAGGTACAGCGCCCACGCCAAGGCCGAAGCGCTGGTTTCGTGCCCGGCCAGAAAGAAAATGGCGACCTGGTCGATCATCTCGTCGGTGTTGAAACACTGTCCGGTCAGGGGGTCGGGCGTGGTCATGATCTTGGTGGCCAGATCGTCGGGCGCAGTGCCGGAGGCGATCTGCGCGGCCCGCTCGCGGGTCAGGCGGGCGATCAAGGCGCGGATTTCGGCCGCCGCACGGCGGGTCTTGCGCGCGTGGAACCGGGGCACCCAGTCGGGCAGCGGCACGAAAGCCGCAAGGTTCAGCAGCGGTTGCTGCCGCTGATAGGCGCGGAATTTCTCGAACACCTGTGCGGCGATCTCGTGCTCGATCGGCACTGAGAACAGGGTCCGAAAGATCACATCGGCGGCGGCATGGCTGGTGACCTCCTCGATCTCGACCGGTACGCCTGTCTTGTCGCGCAGGCGTTCGGCGCAAGCTTCGGCAGAGGCCAGCATCGCGGGAAAGGTTTGCTTCAGCCGTCCGCCCTCGAAGGCCGGGTCGATGATGCGGCGCTGGCGCTCCCAGGTCGCACCATTGGTCAGGAATACCGATTGGCCCAACAAGGGCCGCAGGCCTTCGCTGATCCGGCCGGATTTCGGGAAATCCTGGGGGCGGTGTTTCAGAACCCGGTCGATCAGTTCGGGCTGGTTGATCAGATAGGACCGGAAGAATGGGGTCCGGAACTCGGCCATCCAGGCGCGGTACAGGCGTTGCGGCTGGGCCGACAGGATGTCACGCCGGAACAGACGCAGGTATTGCCACAGCGATACCTTGTCAGGTCTGACGGGCGGCTTGGGCGGGGTCATGCGCGCACCGTTCGGTATTTGGACACCGCCCGCTCGATCCGCGACTTCGACGGGGCGCGCTCGGCGAACCGCGCGCCCAATGTCTGCGGCCCGGCGGTGATGCGGAAATAATCATAGTCGCCCGGCCGGTCGAACGCGCAAAGATACTGGAAATGCAGACGGAAGAACCGCCAGCGCAAAGCTCCCCAGCGTTCGGGCGACAGGGTTTGCGTGAAAGCGGCTGACAGAACCAGCGGCCAGCGTTTGCCGGGCCCGGCAACGCCGCTGACCGCAACCGGATCACACAAGGCAAACGCGCAGCCATCCCCGGGCGCCGAGACATCGATCCATGTCAACTGCTCGGTCTGCGACAGCAGCTGCAGGTCGGCCCGCAACCGATCGGCCCGCGGCAGGAATGACACCATAGGCACCACCTGCCCCAATGTCAGGAAGGACAGGACGGGGCCATCCGGCGGCACATCGCCCCGCCGCAGCATGTCGGCCAGAACCGAAACCCCCAGATGCGCGCCGGAACTGTGGCCCACCACCAGAACCTCATCGACCGGCGAATGCAGAGCCGCCGCGATAGTGGCACGGAATTCGTCCAACCGGGCCTGCAACTCAGGCGGCGTTTCCCCGCGCAGCCGCGCTGAATAGGCATAGTCGTGCATCAGGTAATAGGCGAACAGACGGTTGTCGATCTTGCGAAACCAGCGCAGGACCACCACCAAAAGCGCCAGCGCTGGCAGAAGCGCCAAAACCCCGACCCACGGGAACAGTAGCGCCACGAGGCCCCATCCCAGCGCCACTGCCGCCGCCAATTGCACCAGCAACATCCCCACCGGATAAAGCGCAGCGATCACCGGGCCCTTGCGCAAGCCCATCAGCCGCCACAGCGTGCCGGTCGAAATGTAGACCCACGCCGTGCGTAGCAATTGCCGATAGGTCGCCGGTATCGAGCTGTCCATGCTGTAGCGTACGATGTCGGACCAGACCAGAACCTCAACATCCGTCTGCACCTCGGCCCCGTCCTGCACCGACCGGACAAGCCACCCATAGGGGCCATCGCCCGTCTTGGCCGAGACCTCCAACTGATACCCGGAAATCCCTGATTGCGTGCGCCCTTCTTTCCGATAGAGTTCGCGATAGCGGCGGGGATGGATCGGATCATAGCCGGGGATATAGAACACCCGGCGTCGTTGTACCCCAGATTGCGGAACCTGACTGCTCATGCCTCTGCCCTTGTTGCAGGCAGGTTAGCGCAGCGGTGTGGCCAAGGTAAGGCCCGATCATCGCGGCCGGGCGCCGCGTCAGCCCAGAGTGGCCAGCGCCGGGAATGTTTCCAGCAGCCACCAACTGAACTGGCTGAACAGGCCCGTCACCAGCATGATGCCAACCACCAGCAACAGGCCACCCATGACCTTTTCGATCGTGCCCATATGCGGCTTCAGCTTGTTCATCACCGACATCGACCGGTTCAGGAACATCGCCGCCAGCAGGAACGGAATGCCCAGGCCTGCGGCGTAGACGCCCAGCAGCAGCGTACCCCGCGCTACCGAGGCCTCGGACGCGGCCAGCGACAGGATCGCGCCCAACTGGGGACCGATGCACGGGGTCCAGCCGAATGCGAAGGCCAGCCCCAGGATGTAAGCCCCGAAGACCGATCCGCCTGCGTCCCCGGTCTCGACCCGCGCCTCACGGTCCAGGATCGGAATGCGGAACACGTTCAGGAAATGCAGGCCGAAAACGATCACCACCAGACCCGAGGCCTTAGCGAACAGCTCCTGGTTCTGCAGCACGAAGGCGCCAAAGGCCGAGGCCGTGAAGCCTAGCAGCAGGAACACCGTCGACAGCCCCAGCACGAAGAACAGCGCAGACAGGGTCGCCTTGCGCCGGGCCTGCGCCTGATCCTGCATCTCGTGGATGGTCACGCCGCTCATATAGGCCAGATAGGGCGGCACGATCGGCAACACGCAGGGCGACAGAAAGCTGATCAACCCGCCGACCAGCGCGATGAACATGGCGGGCAGCAGCCCCGCGTCGATGATATCGATTCCGAACATGACACTGCAGATAGGGTATCCGAACGGCCGCGTCACGGGGCCATTCGGTCACATCCTCGTGGCTGCATGCTGGACAGAGCGCTTCGCGGCAAATATCTGAGGCACATGACTCATGAAGCCGAAACCCTTGACGCGCTGGGCCTTTTGTGTCCCCTGCCCGTTCTGAAAGCCCGCAAAAGGCTGAAATCCATGCCGGCGGGGTCTATTCTGCGCCTGCTGGCCGATGATCCGGCCGCCGTCGTCGATGTTCCGCATTTCTGCGCGGAATCCGGTCACGAACTTGTTGGGCGACAGGACATGCCCGATCACCAAGTCTATCTGATCCGAAAAAACGCGTGATGCCCTAAGAAAAAATGGCGGGCCGATTGGCCCGCCTTTTCGTTCAGCTTCCCAGCGACCACCACCCGCGTTTTTTGGGCTTGGCCGGGGCGGGCGCGGGTTGTTCCGTAGCCACTTCAAGGACCGCGCCGCTGTGCGCCTCCTCTGCGGGCTCAGCGGGTGTTTCGGTCGCGTCAACGCCTTGGTCCGCAGGTGATGCATCCGCTTCGGCGGGCGACAGGGCGACGGTTTCGACAGCCTCAACCTGGCTTTCCTCCGAAACGACCGGCTCACTCGGTGCCTCCGCCACTGCGGTATCGGTCTCGTCCTGAACCTCAGCAGTCGGCGTCTCGTTTGACGCCCCCTCATCGGTAACAGCCGGTTCGGACAGAGCCTCCTGCGCCGCCGGAGCATTCTCTCCGGCTTCACTCTCATTGGTCGGCTCAGTGGCTGCCACCTCGGCCTCGGCGGTCTTCTTCCGCCGCGGTGCCCGGCGCCGTTTCGGCTTGGCGATTTTTTCCTCCTCGGCCTTCTCCACCTCGGCTGCTTGTTCCGTCTCGGCAGTCTCGTCCCCTGCACCGTCCTCAGAGGCGGTAACGGCGTCCTCCGACTCTTCCGCCGAAGAATCTTCCGTCACGGTGTCGGATTTGTTCTCGGCCTGGGCGCCCTCGGGCTGCTCGGCATTTCCGCCGTTCTTCTTGCGACGCCGACGACGACGCTTGCGCTTGGGCTTTGCCTCCTCCTCGGACGTCTCCTGAGCGTCGGCATCGTCCACGGCCTCCTCCTCGGAGTCGACCAGATCCATCAACGACGCCGAGGCCGAAACCACCGGCGCCGAGACCTCGGGCACCGCCCGGGTCGCGGTTTTGAACTTCTCCATCGAGAAATCGGGGCTGACCAGATGAACGTCGCCCTCGACCCGGACCGACAAGCCATAGCGGGACTCAATCTGGGCGATGTGCTCGCGTTTCTGGTTCATCAGATAGTTGGCGATGCTGACCGGGCAGCGCACCAGAACCTCGCGCGAGCGGCGGCGGGTGCCTTCTTCCTCGATCTGGCGCAGGATGGCCAGCGCCATGTTGTCGTCCGAGCGGATCAGCCCGGTGCCGTGGCACGACGGGCAAGGCTGCGTGGTTGCCTCGAGCATGCCGGGGCGCAGGCGCTGTCGGCTCATCTCAAGCAAACCAAAGCCCGAAATCCGCCCTACCTGGATACGCGCACGGTCCGTCTTCAACTTGTCCTTCAGGCGTTTCTCGACGGCCAGGTTGTTCTTGCGCTCGTCCATGTCGATGAAATCGATGACGATCAGACCGGCCAGATCGCGAAGGCGCAGCTGGCGTGCCACTTCCTCGGCGGCCTCGAGGTTGGTCTTGAGCGCGGTTTCCTCGATCGAGCCTTCCTTGGTGGCCCGGCCCGAGTTCACGTCGATGGCCACCAGCGCCTCGGTCACGCCGATCACGATATAGCCGCCCGACTTCAACTGTACCGTCGGGTTGAACATCGAACTCAGGTAGCTTTCCACCTGATAACGCGCGAACAGCGGCAGCTGGTCCTCGTACCGTTTCACGTTCTTGGCGTGCGACGGCATGATCATCTTCATGAAGTCCTTGGCGATGCGGTACCCGGCCTCGCCTTCGACCAGAACCTCGTCGATCTCGCGGTTGTACAGATCCCGGATCGACCGCTTTATCAGGTCCCCTTCCTCGTAGATCTTCGCCGGCGCGATCGACTTTAGTGTCAGCTCGCGGATTTGCTCCCACAACCGCTGCAGGTACTCATAGTCGCGCTTGATCTCGGATTTGGTGCGTTTGGCACCCGCGGTCCGGATGATCAGGCCCGCGCCGCTGGGCACGTCGATCTCCGACGCGATCTCCTTCAGCTTCTTGCGATCCGCGGCGTTGGTGATCTTGCGGCTGATGCCGCCGCCACGCGCGGTGTTGGGCATCAGCACGCAGTAGCGGCCCGCCAGCGATAGATATGTCGTCAGCGCCGCGCCCTTGTTGCCGCGCTCTTCCTTGACGACCTGCACCAGCAGGATCTGGCGCACCTTGATGACTTCCTGGATCTTGTAGCGACGCGGACGCGGCTTGCGCGGCGGCCGTATATCCTCGCTGTCGTCGTCATCGGCCACCGACTCGATCGACTCGTCCTTGGCGGCTGCGTCAGGCTTGGCGGGCGCTTCGTCATCCGCGCCGTTCTCACCATCGTCAGCTTCCACCTGAATCGCAGGCGCGTCGGTCTCGGCTTCTGTGTCACCAACCGCGACGGGTTCATCCACCGCAGGTTCATCCGGCTCCTCAACGGGCGTCTCTGCCACCGTCTCCATCGGCGAGGTGCCCTCGGGCACAGGCAGGTCCGCAATGCTCCCATCCACGTCGAGGTCGATGGTTTCCATGCCGGTCGGCTCGCTGGAAACCTCAAGGGTTTCCACCGGGTCATCCGACTTGGCAGACGCCGCCTTGGACCGCGACCGCGAACGGCGTTTCTTCGGACCGCTTTCATCCGCCTCGTCACGCGCCTTCAGCGCCTCGACATAGGCCCGTTCCTCTTCCATCAGCGCTTCGCGGTCGGCGACCGGGATCTGGTAGTAATCCGGGTGGATCTCGGAAAACGCCAAGAATCCGTGGCGGTTTCCGCCATAATCCACGAAGGCCGCCTGCAGCGAAGGCTCGACGCGCGTGACTTTTGCTAGATAGATATTGCCGGCAAGCTGGCGTTTGTTCTCGGACTCAAAATCAAATTCCTCGACCTTGTTTCCGTCCACCACCACGACGCGGGTCTCTTCCGCGTGGGTGGCATCGATAAGCATTTTCTTTGCCATGTGTCCTTGATGCACCGCACCAAACGCGCTGTCCTGACCTGTCCAGGCGGACAGGCGCATCTGGGGTGGTGTCTTGTCTGGGCGATTTCGGACGGCGCGCGGCAGGGATCGGCAACTCGCCACCCTGCTCGTACACTCAATCGTTGCGCGCGCGTCATCGCGGTTCTTCTCCGACAGGCGCGACCATGCCGCTGCCTGCCCATTATTCCTTTTGCCCGATGAAAGGGCTCAGGTGCTCTACTGCCCATTGCTGGGCACAATCTGCATGCTTCACCCGGAGAGATGGGTCACCATCCGCGGCCAAGCAGCGAAACTCAATGATCCGGGACACGTCAGCCCCAATTCAGGCCGGGTCCGTCCTGACACATTAAAAGCAGTCCTGTGGAAAACACAATGGGCAAACTGCACGGCCCATGTTCAATTGTCGCCTGATCTTCATCTGGCCGCAAATATCCCGGGGGAGAATTGGCCATAAAGGCCAAGAGGGGGGCTGGCCCCCTTCCTCACAAATAATCTGCCCGTTGCAGCCCGTATTTGGCCATCTTCTCGTTCAGCGTCCGGCGCGGCAGGCACAATTCCTCCATCACCGAGGCGATCGACCCCTTGTGCCGCCGCATGGTGTTGTCGATCAGCATCCGTTCGAACGCCTCAACGTATTCCTTCAGCGGCTTGCCCTCGGTGGTCATTACCGGCTGCATCTCTTCATGATCGGACATCAACAACGACGCGATGGTGCCCGAACCGCGCCGCGACTGCAGAACCGCGCGTTCGGCGATGTTGATCAACTGGCGCACGTTGCCCGGCCATGGGGCCTGCAACAGCTGCGCGGCCTCCTGGGCGCTGACTTGCGGCGCCTCACAACCGTATTCTTCGGCAAACTGCTCGCTTAGCCGGGTGAACAGGGTCAGGATATCCTCGCCCCGCTGCCGCAGCGGCGGCATGGTGATCCGCAGCGCCGCCAGACGATAGAACAGATCGGGCCGCAGCACGTCCTCGCTGGTCTTGCCCGCTTCCTGCAGGTTCGAGATCGCAACGATCCGGGTTTCGGCCGGTGTTCCCTGCTCGTTCATCACGCTCAGCAACCGCGCCTGCAGCGTGTCGCTCAGCGCCTCTATATCCTCCAGCACCAGAGTGCCGCCCCGGGCTTCCTCGATGGCGGGCAGTTGCGTGTCCTCGGGCATCATGGGTCCGAACAGCCGCTTGGCCAGCGCCTCTTCCTCGAGCGCGGCACAGGAGACCAGAACGAATTTCTTGCCCGCCCGGCTTCCCACTGCATGCAGCGCGTGCGCCACGAGGGTCTTGCCGGTGCCGGTTTCGCCGTCGATCAGCACATGCCCGTCGGCCTGGCCCAGGTCCAGAATATCCTCGCGCAGGCGCTCCATCACCGGGCTGGCGCCGATCAGCTTGTTCATGATCTGGGTGCCGCCCGACAGCTCGCGCCGCAGCGCCCGGTTGTCCAGCGTCAGCCGTCGCGCGTTACTGGCGCGTTTGGCCAGTTCCGACATCCGATCGGGGTTGAACGGCTTTTCCAGAAAGTCGAACGCCCCCACCCGCATCGCCTCGACGGCCATCGGCACATCCCCGTGCCCGGTAATCATGATCACCGGCAAGGTGCTGTCGGCGCCCATCAGCTTTTTCAACAGCTGAATGCCATCCATGCCGGGCATCTTGATGTCCGAGATCACGATCCCCGGATAATCCGGCCCCAGAACCTTCAACGCATCTTCGGCGCTGGCGAAGGTCTCGGTGTCGTACCCGGACAGCGCCAACCACTGGCTGATCGACTGGCGCATGTCCTGTTCGTCATCCACGATGGCAATCTTCATGGCCTGTGCCATAGCTAGATCCTCGTCATTCTGCGGCCTCCAGGCCGTCTTGCCCCAAGATGGGCAGTTGCATCTCGAACACCGCGCCGCCGTTCTGGCCGTTGCGCGCGGTCAGCCGTCCGCCATGGTCGTTCACGATACCCGACGAGATGGCAAGCCCCAAGCCGACCCCGTCACCGGCGCGTTTCGTGGTGTAGAAGGGTTCGAACAGGTTCTCGATATTCTCGATCCCATGACCGTTGTCGCGTACCGCCAGCACGGCGGTTTCGCCCGCGGCCAGTATGATCTCCACCTCGGGCTCCACCACTGATTTGGTGGCGTCCAGCGCATTGCGCAAGAGGTTCACCATGACCTGCTCCAGCCGCATCCGATCGCCCATCACGATCACCGGCTCTTCAGGCAGGATCTGGCTGATCTTGACGTGGCGCTGACGCAGTTGCGGCTCCATCATCGACAGCGACGAAGCCAGCGCCTCGCCAAGATTCACGGGCGAAAACGCATCCGCCCCTTTGCGAGCGTAAGACTTGAGCTGCCGCGTGATCGCACCCATCCGCTCGATCAGACCGTCGATGCGGCCAAAGCTGGCCAACGCCTCTTCTGGGCGGTTGCGGCGCAGCAGCAGCCGTGCGCCCGCCAAATAGGTCTTCATCGCCGCCAGCGGCTGGTTCAGCTCGTGACTCACCGCCGCCGACATCTCGCCCAAAGCGGCCAGCTTCGAGCTTTGCGCCAGCGTCTGTTCCGCCACTTCCAGCGTCTTTTCAACCCGTTCCCGCTCGGCGATTTCGCGCTGCAGGCGGGCATTCAATGCGCGAAGCTCCGCCGACTCGCGCTGGAACAGCGCCATGCGAAAAGTCGCCCTGCGGCTAAGCGCATAGAAGGCCAGCGCCAGCAGAATCGCAAAGCCCATGATCTCGAGCGCCAGAACGCTGTTCACTTTTTCGCGGATCGAGGAATAGGTCGTGAACGAGGTCATCTTCCAGCCGCGGAACGGAATCCGCGTCTCCATTCGCATGACCGCTTCGCCCTGCAGGTAGGCGTCGGGCGGCAGTGCCGTCCAGTCGGCGGTGGCCCGTATGGCGCGCTCGATGGCCCCCTGCGGGTGCTGCCGCAACAGCGCCTCCTGCTCGTTCAACCCACGCCACTGAGGTTCGGTCGACAGGATGATCGTGCCAGTGCTGTCGGTCACCATCACGGCATCCGAAATCCCGGCCCACGCGCTTTCGAATTTCTGCAGGTCCACCTCGACGACGATCACGCCCAGAATCTCGGCGCCGGCTTCAAGCCGCCGCGAATAAACGAAGTGATAGCCCCCGGCCTCACGCGGGATGACCGAGAAAATCGTTGAATTGGACCGGATCGCCTCCACGAAATAGGCCGCGCTGCGGTGCCCTTCGCCCAACCGGTTGCGGTCGGTCGCGGCGACCGCCCGGCCGTCGCGGTCCAACAGCATCAGCGACGCCGCGCCGATTTCCTCGACGAAGGACAGCAGGCGTTGCGTCGACAACGAGAAATCGCCCGACTGCAAGGCCGAGATCAACGTCGGATCCCGCGCCAGCAACTGCGGCACGATGGCGTTGCGGCGCAGCTCGCTCAGCAGGTTGCCGGAATACAGCGTCAGCCGCAGTTCAGCCCGATTGCGGGTGGATTCGGTGAACCGGTCGGTCAGCAGGCTGTTGGTGACCCACACGGTCGCGGCCGCGGCCAGCAACAGGCCGAATACCGCCAGCCGCAACCGCCACCCCAGCGGGGCGACGCTGCCGAAGATCGATTTCCAGCCTTTTTGCGCGTCGGATGTCATGAGCCGAGGCTACGCGCCGATGCACCTGACCTCAAGTCACGCAGGCGTCAGCACCCCCGACAATGCGCGGAAGAGCGCCACCCCGTCGGTGCCGCCATGCGCAGGATCCGCCGCCCTTTCGGGATGGGGCATCATACCCAGCACGCGCCGGTTGTGCGACAGGATACCGGCAATATCACCGCGCGAGCCGTTCGGGTTGTCGACATAGGTGAACGCGATTCGGTCCTCGTCTCGCAGGCGGCTGATGGTGTCGTCATCGGCAAAATAGTTGCCGTCGTGATGCGCGATCGGAATGCGGATCACGTCGCCGGCGTCATAGCCCTGAGTAAAGGCGCTGTCGGCGGTCTCGACCTTCAATTCCACCGTGCGGCAGATGTATTTCAACCCGGCATTTCGCAGCAGCGCGCCTGGCAGAATGCCGGTCTCGGTCAGAATCTGGAACCCGTTGCAGATGCCGACGGCATAGCCGCCGCGTTCGGTATGTTCGACCACGGCCTTGCAGATCGGCGATTGCGCGGCGATCGCGCCGCAGCGCAGGTAGTCGCCATAGGAAAAACCGCCCGGAACGCCCACGATGTCCACGCCCTGCGGCAGTTGGGCATCCTTGTGCCAGACCATGTCGACCTGAAACCCGACCTGTTCGAAGGCAACGGCAAGATCCCGGTCACAGTTGGACCCGGGAAACACGACAACGGCAGCGCGCATGGCAAACCCTCCTTGGGGAAACGGCTGGAAAACTCAGACCAGTTCGATCTCGTAACGTTCGATGACCGTGTTGGCCAACAGCTTTTCGCACATCTCGGCCACGTCGGCCTCGGTTGCGCCCTCGGCCAGTTCAAGGTCGATCACCTTGCCCTGACGCACGCCTTCGACCTTGTCGAACCCCAGGGCGCCCAGGGCATGGCGCACGGCCTCGCCCTGCGGGTCCAGAACCCCGTTCTTCAGCATAACGTGCACTCGTGCCTTCATCTCAGGTCGTCCTCTGGTTCACTTGCGAAACCGTGTGGCCTCGCCATTTCCAAATCCTTGTTGCCGCTGCCCCTGGTTGGGCCCCGGCGTCAGTTGATCAGCGTGGGTTTTGTCACGTTGCTTTTGGGCAGAACGCCCAGCCGCCGCGCAACTTCTGAATAGGCGTCGGTCAGGCTGCCCAGATCGCGGCGGAACACGTCCTTGTCCAGCTTTTGCCCTGTCTCGATGTCCCACAGGCGGCAGCTGTCGGGGCTGATCTCATCCGCGACGATCAGGCGCTGGAAGTCACCCTCGTAGACACGACCGATCTCGATCTTGAAGTCGACCAGTCGGATGCCCACGGCCAGCATCACGCCGCTCATGAAGTCGTTCACCCGCAGCGCCAGGCTGAGAATGTCGTCCATGTCCTGCTGGCTGGCCCAGCCAAAGGCGGCGATGTGTTCCTCGGTCACCAGCGGATCACCCAGCGAATCGTCCTTGTAGCAATACTCGACGATCGGACGCGGCAGCTGCGTGCCCTCGGCAATACCCAGCCTTTTCGACAACGACCCGGCGGCATAGTTGCGGACGATCACCTCCAGCGGGATGATCTCGCAGCTGCGCACCAGTTGTTCGCGCATGTTCAGGCGGCGGATAAAGTGGGTCGGCACGCCGATCTGGTTCAGGCCGGACATGAAGAATTCGCTCAGGCGGTTGTTCAGGACCCCTTTGCCGTCGATCACGTCCTTCTTTTCGGCGTTGAACGCGGTGGCATCATCCTTGAAATACTGCACGATCGTGCCCGGTTCGGGGCCTTCATACAGGATTTTGGCCTTGCCTTCGTAAATCTTCTTGCGACGCGCCATGTGCGACCTTTCCAGCGTGGGGCGAGGGAATGAGTCCCTGCGCTCTGGCGCTCTCATAGTGCAAGCCCCCCTTTCCCGCAAGTTCATGCATCCGAGAGGCTTTGATGCAGCGCAAATACCTTGCACCCGACCGCGCGTATGGTCATATCATCATCAAACGCAACACTACCCGAAGAGGCCCGACACCGATGACCACGTTCGACGACCGCGAAAACGCCTTTGAAGCAAAATTCGCCCATGACGAAGAAATGCAGTTCAAGGCGCAAGCCCGTTGCAACAAGTTGCTGGGCCTGTGGGCTGCGGAAAAACTGGGCAAAAGTGGCGACGAGGCCGCCGAGTACGCAAAATCCGTGGTAATAGCCGATTTCGAAGAAGCCGGCCACGAAGACGTGGTGCGCAAAGTCGCCGCCGATCTGGGCGATCTGTCCAGCCCCGAGGAAATCCGCGCCAAGATGGCGGAACTGCTGCCAGTGGCCAAAGCTCAGGTGATGAGCGAAGCCAACTGAGGCACGCCGCCCACCTCATGATCTTCATGAGTATTATGAATTTGATTTGACGTCCCGGTCATGCGACACGGGGCGTCTAAATTTTTGGCCCTCGGGGCCACAACTCCGGACATCTCCAATGACCAATGCGCTGACCAGACTGCTGGAAACGAAGGACGCCATTCTTGCTGACGGCGCCACCGGAACGAACCTGTTCAACATAGGGCTGCAATCGGGTGACGCGCCCGAGCTGTGGAACACCGACCAGCCCGACAAGATCCGCGCCCTGTATCAGGGGTCGGTGGATGCAGGCAGTGACCTGTTCCTGACCAATACATTCGGCGGAACCGCTGCACGTCTGAAATTGCATGATGCGCATACCCGCGTGGCCGAGCTGAACCGCATCGGCGCCGAACTGGCGCGCGAGGTGGCGGATTCCGCCGGGCGTCCGGTCGTGGTTGCAGGATCGGTCGGCCCGACCGGCGAAATCCTGGAACCAGTGGGCAGCCTGACCCATGCCGAGGCGGTTGAGATGTTCCACGAACAGGCCGAGGCGCTGAAAGCCGGCGGCGTCGACGTGCTTTGGGTAGAGACGATCAGCGCGCCGGAGGAATTCCGCGCCGCGGCCGAGGCCTTTGCCCTGGCCGACATGCCCTGGTGCGGCACCATGAGCTTTGACACCGCCGGGCGCACCATGATGGGCGTCACCTCGGCCGATCTGGCGCAGCTGGTCGAAACCTTGCCCAACCCGCCGATCGCCTTTGGCGCAAACTGCGGAACCGGCGCTTCAGACATTCTACGCACGGTTTTGGGTTTTGTTGCTCAGGGAACCGAACGCCCCCTGATCTCCAAGGGCAATGCGGGCATTCCGAAATATGTCGATGGCCACATCCACTATGACGGCACGCCCGAGCTGATGGGCCGTTACGCCGCCATGGCGCGCGACGCCGGGGCTACCATCATTGGCGGCTGCTGCGGGACCATGCCCGAACACCTGCGCGAAATGCGTAAGGCGCTGGACACCACGCCAAGCGGCGCGCGTCCGACACTGGACCAGATCACCGATGCGCTGGGACCGTTCTCGTCCGCAAGTGACGGAACCGGCGACGAGGCGACGCCCGAACGGCGCACACGCCGGCGCCGCCGGGCCTGAAGGTCAGCGTCCCTCGAACCGGGGGACGCGTTTTTCCAGAAAAGCCACCACGCCTTCGGCAAAGTCCCGTGTGCGCCCGCATTCGCCCTGCAGATGGGCCTCGACCTGCAGCTGCTGTTCCAGCGAATTTTCCCACGTGCCGCGGATCGCCTTTTTGATCGCGCCGAAACCTGCGGTCGGACCCTTGGCCAGATACTCGGCGCGCTTGCGCCAATGGGCCTCGAATGCGTCATCTGCCACGGCTTCGTAGATCAGGCCCCAGTCATCGGCCTGACGGGCGCTGATCTTGTCAGCGAACAGTGCCGCCCCCATCGCTTTGGCCATCCCCATCTGGCGCGGCATGAACCAGGTACCGCAGGCATCGGGCAACAGGCCGATCTTGGCGAATGCCTGCAGAAAATAAGCGCTTTCGGTCGCGATCGTCACATCGGCACACAGCGCCAGGTTGGCCCCGGCCCCGGCAGCCGGACCGTTGACGGCGGCGATCGTCGGGACCGGGCAATCCCAGATTGCCTTCAGCATCGGCTCGTATTCGTCCCGCAGCGTGCCTTCCAGGTCGATCTTGCCGGTGCTCGAGGCATCGCCCAGATCCTGGCCGGAACAAAAGGCCTGCCCCGCCCCGGTCACGACCACGGCCCGCGCGTCATGGGCGGCCTGTTTCATCGCGTGGGTGATCTCGGCCCGCATCTGGGTTGTCAGCGCGTTCATCTTGTCGGGCCGGTTCAGCGTCAGCACCGCCAGACCGTCCGTGATGTTCAAAAGCACCGTTTCGTATTCCATGAAGTCCTCACCTGGCACAGATTTTCCCGAACCCTGACGCAATTGCCCGGCAAGGGAAAGTCAAACCACGCGTCAGTCTTCCAGAATACGGCGCAGCCGCTCCTGCTCTTCCTCGCTCAGAGCGTCGGTTTCGGCCGTTGCGGCGCTGCGGGCGCGACCGCGCAGGAAACTCCACCCCATGATCGCCGCGATCAGCAACATGATCGGCCCGGCCAGCCACAGCAGCAGGTTCACCCCCGTGGTCTTGGGCTTGAGCAGAACATATTCGCCATAGCGGTCCACGATGAAGTCAACCGCCTCTTCGTCCGTATCGCCGGCCACCAATCGTTCCCGAACCAGCAGGCGCAGGTCGCGCGCCAGGTCGGCGTTGCTTTCGTCGATGCTTTCGTTGCGGCAGACCAGACATCGCAGCCCGGCGCTGATCTCACGCGCGCGCTGTTCCAGAACCGGGTCGTCCAGCACTTCGTCCGGCTGCACCGCCAGCACGGGCGAGGCCAGCAACATCAGAACAAGGATCAGGCGTTTCATTCCGCTGCAACTCCTACGGGCATGTTTTTGCGCGCCCCCGCCGCCACGCGGAACCGGCGGTCGGACAGGCTGAGCAGCCCACCCAAGGCCATCAGGATGCAGCCCCCCCAGATCCAATTTGCCAGAGGCTTGATATACGTCCGAATGACCCAGCCGCCGTCATCCTGCTGGTCGCCGATCACAACATAGACGTCACGCAGAAAGCGGTAGTCGATCGCCGCTTCAGTGGTGGGCATCGCCGCCACCGGATAAGTGCGTTTTTCGGGGTTCAGGGTTGCGACGGTTCGGCCATCTTTTTCCACGAGGACATCCGCCATGGTCGAGAAATAGTTCGGGCCCTCGACCTCGCGCACCCCCTGCAGGGTGAAGGCAAACCCTCCGACCTCGAATGTCTCGCCCACACGGGCGACGCGGATGTCTTCGACCTCCCAAGCGGTCAGGCCGGCGATGGCGAACATCGTGATGCCCAGCCCGGTGTGGGCCACAGCCTTGCCCCAATCTGCCCCCGGTAGACGCATCAGGCGCGCCACGCTGCCCTTGCGGCCCGTTCGGCTCCACAGGTCAACGATGGCGCCAAAGGTGATCCAGGCGCCCAGGAACAGCCCCACAGGCCCCAGCGCGCTGCGCCCCGTCTGTACCACCCAGACGATGATCGCCAGCGACACAGCCAGAACGAAGGCATAGCGCAACTGCCACGCAACCCGGCCCAGCTTGCCCCGCTTCCACGGCAGCATAGCGCCCAGGGGCAGCACGATCCCCAATACCACCATGAACGGCGTGAACGCGGCGTCAAAGAACGGCGGCCCCACCGACAGTTTACGATCGAACATCATCTCGGCCAGCATCGGCCACATGGTGCCAACGAACACGACAAAGCTGCTAACGGCCAGCAGGATGTTGTTCAGCACCAGCGCGCTTTCGCGGCTGACCATGCCGAACACCCCTTTGGCCTCCATCGCCTGCGCCCGCGCGGCGAACAAGGTCAGCGCGCCGCCGACGAAGACCACAAGGATCAAGAGGATGAACACCCCGCGCTCGGGGTCATTGGCGAAGGCATGGACCGACGTCAGAAGGCCCGAGCGCACGATGAAGGTTCCGATAAGCGAGAAACCAAAGGCGATGATGGCCAGCAGGATGGTCCAGCTTTTCAGCGCCTCGCGCTTTTCGACCACGATAGCCGAATGCAGCAGCGCGGCGGCCAGCAGCCAGGGCATGAACGAGGCATTCTCGACCGGGTCCCAGAACCAGAAACCGCCCCAACCCAACTCGTAATAGGCCCACCAGGACCCCAGCGCGATGCCAATGGTCAGGAAGATCCACGCCGCCAGCGTCCACGGCCGCACCCAACGGCCCCACGCGGCGTCGATGCGCCCCTCGATCAGGGCCGCGACCGCAAAGCTGAACGCCATGCTTAGCCCCACATAGCCCAAGTACAGGAATGGCGGATGGAAGGCCAACCCCGGATCCTGCAGCAGCGGGTTCAGGTCGCGCCCGTCAAACGGGGCCACGGGCAGCCGGTCGAACGGGTTCGAAGTGAACAGGATGAAGGCATAGAATGCCACGCCGATGGCCCCCTGCACCGCCAACACCCGCGCCTTCAGCGTAGGCGGCAGGCCGCCGCCGAAAAAGGCCGCCATGGCGCCAAAGATCGCAACGATCAGCACCCACAACAGCATCGAGCCCTCATGGTTGCCCCAAGTGCCGCTGAGTTTGTACAGCATCGGTTTGGCCGAATGGCTGTTCTCGACCACGATCCGCAATGAAAAGTCCGACGTCGCGAAGGCCCAGACCAACGCGCCGAAGGCGAACCCGGTCAGCAGAAATTGCGACACCGCGGCCGGTTCGGCGAAAAACATCCACGAAGGCCACCGCTTTGCCGCGCCGATCAACGGCACGACACTTTGCGCAATGGCCACCAGAAAGGCGAGTATAAGGGCGAAATGTCCAAGCTCGGTAATCATGCGCCCGGTATACCCTCGCCCCGTGCCGAGCGCCAATCACTTTCGCCGCCCTTACGCGCACATAGTGTCGCGCCTCAGGCCCGCAGACGCCGCCAGTCGTCCAGCGCCGGGTTGGGGTCCGGGGCGGTCAGTTGGGCAGTCAGTTCCGCATCCGTGCCCGGGTCGGCTGCGCCGGGGCTGTCCGCCCGCATCTGGCGCAGCGTCTGAAGGTTGGCCATCACCTGCGGCGCGCGCATCATCGTGACCGAGATGTCGCGTTGCAGATCCTGCACCTTGGCCTGATGCCGCGCCCCGAAATAGAAGGACACGATCACGCCCAGCAGCCACCACAGCGGCTCGGGCACCAGCGCGATGCCCTGCATCCGCGCCGCAAACCACAGCGGATCGACCATCGCCGCCACGAACAGCCCTAGCGTGCCCAGGGCCAGCGCCGGGCGTGGAAGCCGGTTCAGCCCGTCCATGAACCGGTCGAATCCGCCTTTGCGCGGCACCGCAAATTCGGCGCCGAACTGGCTCATGGCCTGCCCGCGCATCTCGACGTCGCGCACGGCGCCGGCCTCGGCATTTTCTCGGAAAACTTCGGCTGTTTCGCGCACCACGTTGCGTCCGCCCCCGAACAGCAGATCGAAAATTCCCGCAATCAACCCCATACTGCGACCCTTTCGTGAAACTCCGATTCACTCAGATGGTAGGACGGAGACAGAAACGCCTCGGCCCGACGGATCCATCCGCCCTTGCCGCCGGTCCGGCTACGCACATATTTGCGCGAGGCCGGTCGCCGGTCGGCCAAACGGAAATAATAGTTCCGCCGCGCCACCCCGTAGGCATCGCGCAGCGCCATCGGATCGGGTACGGCGGCCTGCGCGCAAGCCGCGGCGGTCTGTAGCCCCATCACCCCGTCAACGATCACCGCGAACCCCATCTGCACCAGCAGGCGCTGCAGAATGCGTACGGACTGGGCCCCAGCGTTGACATACATGTCGAACAGCGACGGCTGTAGCGCCTCGGGGGCAAGCCCAAGCCGGGGTTTCCGGAAAAAATGCGCGATGAATATCTCGACCGCCTGTTCCCGGCTCAGCGCCATCACGTCGCGCCGGTCAACCACGCCATCATCCGTCAGGTCGACCCCAAGGCGGCGCATCGTGTGGATGGTGACGCCGTGTTTCGTGGCCCCGCCCGGGTCATCCGGGTCATCGACGAACCCACCTTCGCGGGCCACGATCTCCCACGCGATCTGCCGAACCGTCTGCATGCTGCACCTCTGTGTTCTCGTGCAGCCAAAACTCGGCCAAAAGATTTAATGGCTCGAAACGACAGCGGGCGCTGCCCGGCCCGACCGCGCAACGCCCGCCTAAATCAACCACCCTGCGGCAGAGCCAAGATCAGCTCTCGCCGGCCTCCTTGTATAGACCCTGCTCTTTCAGGGCGTCCATGACCTCTTTGGGCATGTAAGTCTCGTCGTGTTTCGCGAGGATTTCGGTAGCCTGGAAAACGCCGTCGACATAGCTGCCGGTGCCGACCATGCCCTGGCCCTCGGAGAACAGGTCAGGCAGCACACCGGTGAACGACACCGGAACGCTTTCACCGCCATCGGTCACGACAAAGCGCACCGTCTCGCCCTGCCCGCGCACGATTGACCCTTCTTCGACCAGCCCGCCGATGCGGAACACCTCGTTCGGCGCCGGCGGTTCGGCGATCACCTGGCTGGGCGAGCGGAAATAGTTGATCCCGTCTCGCATTGCATAACCGATCAGGCCCGTCGCCAGGGCCAAGGCGACGAAAGCCAACAGAATGATCTGTACACGACGACGTTTCTTCAGCGTCTTCATCTCGCCCTCATGGGAACAGTGGGGCCATCATCAGCCCCGTCGTTTCAGGTTCACCTAACATCAGGTTTGCGTTCTGCAAGGCCTGCCCACTGCTACCTTTTGTCAGGTTATCCAGCGCCGCGATCACGATGGCACGGCGTTCGATCCTGTCAGCAACGACGCCTATGTGACAGAAGTTCGACCCGCGCACATGGTGGGTCGAAGGCGTCTCGCCAAAAGGCAGCATGTGGATGAAGGGCTCGTCCGCATAAGTCGCACACAGCGTTTCATATACGCTCTGCGGGTCGCCCTTTACATACGAGGTCGCCAGAATGCCCCGGTTCGCGGGGATCAGGTGCGGCGTAAACTGGATGTGAACCGCACGGCCGGCCAGCTTCGAGAACTCCTGATCGAACTCGCCCAGATGCCTGTGGGTCCCGCCGACGGCATAGGCGTTGGTGCCTTCGCTCAGCTCGGCGTGCAGAATGTTCTCTTTCAACGCCCGCCCTGCCCCTGAGACAGCGCATTTCAGATCAAGAATGATGTCATCCAAATCGATCACCCCGGCCGAGATCAGCGGCCGCAGCACATATTGCCCCGTCGCCGCGTTGCACCCGGTGCCTGCAACCAGCCGGGCGGTGCGGATCTCGTCGCGGTAGAACTCTGTCAGGCCGTAGACAGCCTCGGCCTGCTGTTCCAACGCGACATGCGGGTTGCCATACCATTTCTCGTATTCCGCCGGATCGCTCAGCCGGAAATCCGCCGACAAATCAACGACTTTCAGGTCAGAGGGCAACTCGCGGATCACTTCCTGGCTGGTCTTGTGCGGCAGCGCGCAAAAGCACAGGTCGATCTGGCCAAAGTCTATTTCCGAGATCTTGCACAGGCGCGGCAGGTCCAGATGGCGCAGATGCGGAAACACCTCGGCCATGGTCTGCCCGGCCTTGCGCTCGGCCGCCAGAGCGGTGATTTCCATGTTCGGGTGTTCGGCGATCAGCCGCACCAGTTCGGCACCGGTATAGCCCGAAGCGCCCAGGATTGCGATTTTGTGGGTCATGTCAGACCTCGTTCCTTAATGTGTCACGACTGGCAACCATCGCATGGACGGTTCCCCCGAATAAATCCGCGCGCCGGCCCGGTCCTTGACCGAAGTCAGGCGGCCTGAAAGGTGATTTGTCGTCGCAGAAACTGCGTTGCCCGGTCGCTGACCTTCTTGGGATCGCCCGTGGTCAGGAACCCGGCCTCACCGGTGCCCAGCATGCCGGGGTGCCGCTTCAGATAGTCGGCAAGGCTTTCGGCAACCAGGTCACCCTGGCTGAACACCTGCACGTCCGGCCCCAAGGCCGCCTGAAAGGCCTCGGCCATCAGCGGGTAGTGCGTGCAGCCCAGAATCGCAGCCTGCGGATGGGGCATCTTTCGCTTCAGCGCGTCCACATGGCTCCGCACCAGGGCCTCGGCCAGGATCATGTCGCCTTCTTCGATGGCATCGACCACGCCACCACAGGCCTGCGCCTCGACATCCACGCCGATGGCGCGGAACGCAAGTTCACGCTGGAACGCACGGCTGGCCACGGTCGCCGGCGTGGCGAACAGGGCCACGTGCTTGACCGCCACTTCGCGCGGGGGGCTGTTGTCGCCCCACTGGCGCTCGGTCAGCGCCTCGATCAGCGGGACGAACACACCCAGAACGCGCTTGCCCTGGGGCACGCCCTCTTCCTGCATCCGCCGCAGCGCCGCGGCGCTTGCCGTGTTGCAGGCCAGAATCACCAGATCGCAGCCGCGCGACCACAGGTCCTGCACCGCGTTTCGGGTCAGTTTGTAGATATCCTCGGCGTCGCGCACGCCATAAGGCGCATGCGCGCTGTCCGCGAAATACAGGAAATCCACATCCGGCAGACGTGTCTGCGCGGCGTTCAGGACGGTCAGCCCGCCCAATCCGGAATCAAAGATGCCTACTGCCATTTGCCCCTTCAGGCGCGATGCCGTTCCTCGAATTCATAGCCATAGTCATACGACTTCAGCGGCTTCGGAGACAGCTCATACGTGGCTTTGCGCAAGAAATCCATCATCTTGCGCGTATCGCCGGCCAATGGGTCCAGAACGTCGCGGCCGATGGGCTGCCCCACGACCACATCCACCGGGGTATCGACGCGCTTTTTGAACTCTTTGATCAGCAACCCCATGCGCAACGTGACATGCAAATGGCTGGCGATCTGGAACAGGCGCGACGTGTGGCCATCAAAGAACAAAGGCACCACGTTGGCGTTCGACTTGGCCACCATCCGCGCAGTGAAGCCGCGCCACCCCGGATCCATCGGATGCGCGAACGGCCGGGCTGCCGTGCTGACCGTACCGCCGGGAAAAATCCCGATTGCGCCACCCTGTCCCAGATAATCCAAGGCGGTTTTGCGAGTCCGCAGGTTCAGCCGCATCGCCTCTTTGCTCTGATCGAAGGATATCGGCAGGATAATGCGGTTCAGGTCCTCGGCCTTGTGGAACACATGATTGGCCAGAATCCGGAAATCTCCACGGGTCTGGGACAGCACATGCCCCATCATCAATCCATCCAGGATCCCGTAAGGATGGTTGGCGATCAAGATCAGCGGGCCGTCCTTGGGGATGTTGGACAGCGCCCCGCCCACCACATTCAGGCTCAGCCCGTAACGTTCGACCATGACCGACCAGAAATCGCGGCCATTGGCGACCTCTCGCTCGTAACCATCCGCGCGCCGGATCAGGCGCAGCCGACCGGTCGTGTTCTCCATCAGTTTGATGACCATGCGCCCACCCCGCGTTTCAGCAGAATGGGCGTAGGAAATATCCCGAGCGACTTGGCGACGTGATTTCATCACGGGTCTCCGGTGTGGCCGTCACGGGACGGCGCGGACGGGAACTCTACCGCGCCTCCATGACACCGATATGACGTTACTCTGCCGCAGCCCGCGTCTCGGTACCACCTTGCCGGATTACGGCCAGAAGCTCCTCACGCCGCTTGGCGGCCTTGGCTTCGTTGGCGGCCAATACCGGACCGAAACCGCGGATGTCCAGCGGCAACCGCGCCAGCGCGACAATCGCATCGCGGGTGTTGTCATCCAGCTTGGGCAGGACCTCTTTCATGTCCTTCTCGTACTGACGGATCAAGGCCCGCTCCATCCGGCGCTCGGCGGTATAACCGAAGATGTCCAGCGGCGTGCCACGTAGCCCCTTCAGCTTGGCCAGAACCTTCATCGGCCCCAGCAGCCATTCGCCGAATTGCCGTTTGCGCGGACGCCCGTCCGACCCTTTGCCACCCAGAATCGGCGGCGCCAGGTGGAAGGTCATCTTGAAATCGCCGTCAAATTCGGCGGCGGCCTTGTCGCGGCTGTCCAGCAGCAGGCGGGCCACTTCATATTCATCCTTGTAGGACAATAGCTTGTGATAGCCACGCGCGACGGCATCCCGGACCTTCGGGTCTTCGATCGACTCGACCAGCTTGAGATAGCGCCTGGACAACCGTTTGCCCTGATAGGCCACCAGATGATCGGCGCGGAAGGCGATGGCCTGATCGGGCGTCTTGGGCAACTCGGTCACCGTGGGGGCCACGATGCGCGCCACTTCCTCGGGGTGAAGAACCGCCCATCGGCCGACTTCGAAGGCGCGCTTGTTGCGCTCGACCGCGGCGCCGTTCAGCTCGATCGCGGTCATGATCGCCTCATGGCTGACCGGCAGCAGACCGCGCTGCCACGCCGCCCCGAACACCATCATGTTGGAATAGATCGAGTCGCCCATCACCGCGCGTGCCAGCTCGGTCGCGTCGAACAGGGCGAGCCCGTCCTTCAGCCGCGCCTCGAGCGCCAGTTCCAGCCGGTCGACCGGAATGTGGAACTCGGTGTTGCGGGTGAAATCGCCGGTGATGATCTCGTGGCTGTTGACCACTGCGCCGGTCTGACCAGTGCGCGTCAGCCCCAGCGTCTTGGCCCCGGCTGACACCACGAGGTCACCGCCGATCAGCGCATGCGCCTCGCCGGTGGCCACGCGAATGGCGCTGATGTCCTCGGGCTTGCTGGCCAGGCGACAGTGGATATGCACCGCGCCCCCCTTCTGCGCCAACCCGGCCATTTCCATCATGCCCGCGCCTTTGCCGTCGATCTGCGCGGCCTGCGCCAGAACCGCCCCGATGGTCACGACTCCGGTGCCGCCGACGCCCGTGATGACCACGTTATGCGTGCCCTCGATCTGCGGCAGAACCGGCTGCGGCAGATGGGGGATGTCGATTTCGGTGGTGGCTTCCTTGCGGATCTTGGCACCTTCCAGCGTGACGAAGGACGGACAGAACCCGTTGAGGCACGAGAAATCCTTATTGCAGCTGGACTGGTCGATCGCCCGCTTGCGTCCCAGCTCGGTTTCCTTGGGCACGATCGAGACACAGTTCGACTGCACCCCGCAATCGCCGCAGCCTTCGCAGATGTCCGAGTTGATGAAGACGCGCTTGTCCGGGTCCGGGAAGGTGCCGCGCTTGCGGCGGCGGCGTTTCTCGGCGGCGCAGGTCTGGACGTAGACGATGACCGACACGCCTTCGATCTCGCGGAACTTGTTCTGAACCGCCATCAGCTCGGCCCGTTCGTGGATTTCCACGTCGCCGGGCAGCGCCTTGAAGTTCACGTCTTCCTTCTCGTCATAGACGACGGCCACATACTGGACGCCCATGGCCTTGACCTCGCGCACAATGCGCTCGGCGGTCAAATGGCCCTCGTTCTCCTGCCCGCCGGTCATGGCGACCGCATCGTTGAACAGGATCTTGAAGGTGATGTTGGTTCCGGCCGCCAGCGCCGCCCGGATCGCCTGAACGCCCGAATGGTTGTAAGTGCCATCGCCCAGGTTCTGGAACACGTGTTTCGTAGTCGAGAACGGCGCCTCACCGATCCAGTTGGCGCCTTCGCCGCCCATCTGGGTAAAGCCGGTGGTCTCTCGATCCATCCACTGCACCATGTAGTGACAGCCGATCCCGGCGTAGGCCCGGCTACCTTCGGGCACCTTGGTCGAGCTATTGTGCGGACAGCCCGAGCAGAAATAGGGCAGCCGCGTCGCGATCTCCTGCGCGTTGTCGTTGCGGCGGGCCTCGTGCAGGCTGGCCAGCCCTGCGCGGATTCCGTCGGTTTCGCGACCTTCCTCGATTAGGATCTCGCCCAGCTTCTCGGCGATCATGATCGGATCAAGCGCGCCACGGGTCGGGAACAGCTCTTCGCGGTGCAGCGTGCCTGCCCCGCCCTTGTACCAGCCGTACACGCGACGTCCGCGACGGTCATCAAAGATCGCCTCTTTGACCTGCACCTCTATCAGCTTGCGCTTTTCCTCGACGATGATGATCAGGTCCAGGCCCTCGGCCCAATCATGGAACCCCTTCATGTCCAGCGGGAAGGTCTGGCCGATCTTGTAGGTGGTGATACCCAGCCGTTCGGCCTCGGCCTCGTCGATGTTCAGCAGCGACATGGCGTGCACCAGGTCCAGCCAGTTCTTGCCCGCCGCGGCAATGCCGATCTTGGCCCCGGGCTTGCCCCAGACCCGCCGGTCCATCCGGTTGGCGTGCGAGAACACTTCGGCCGCGAACCGCTTGTAGTCGATGATCCGCGCCTCCTGCAGGTGCGGCGTGTCGCCCAGACGGATGTTCAGCCCGCCCTCGGGCATGGCGAATTCCGGCGTCACCAGCTGCATCCGGTTGGGCCGGCCATCCACGACCGAGGTCACCTCGATCGTATCCTTCATCGTCTTGAGCCCAACCCAGACCCCGGCAAACCGGCTGAGCGCAAAGCCGTAGATTCCATAGTCGAGGATTTCCTGCACCCCGGCCGGGCTGACCACGGGCATGTACATGTCGACCATCGACCATTCAGATTGGTGCAGCACGGTCGAGCTTTCGCCGGTGTGGTCGTCGCCCATCGCCATCAGAACGCCGCCGTGTTTGGCGGTTCCGGCCATGTTGGCGTGACGCATGACGTCGCCCGACCGGTCCACACCCGGCCCCTTGCCGTACCACAGGCCAAACACGCCGTCATACTTTCCATCGCCGCGCAGACCCGCCTGCTGGCTGCCCCACAGCGCCGTCGCGGCCAGGTCCTCGTTCAGGCCGTACTGGAACACCACGTCGTTTTCGGCCAGCTGCTTCTGCGCACGCGACATCTGCAGGTCGACCGCCCCCAAAGGCGAACCCCGGTAACCAGTGACCAGACCGGCAGTATTGAGGCCCGCCGCCCGGTCGCGTTCCTTCTGCATCAGCATCAGGCGCACCAGCGCCTGCGTGCCGTTCAGCAGAACCGGGCTTTTGGTCAGATCGAAACGGTCGTTGAGCGAAATCTTTGGCTGACTCATCAGACGCCTCCCCACGTCGGAACAGTGTGCTGCATTTGCCGTCATTTTAGGTCACAATTTCTGACCTGTATAGGAAAATCCCCCTGCAGCGTAACGATTTCCGCCTTTGAATGTGGAACTTGCTACCTCTTTCATATAGTTCTGCGAAAACATAACGAAAGTTGCGACGATGAATTGGGACAAGCTCAGAATCTTTCACGCGGTGGCGGATGCCGGCAGCCTCACGCATGCCGGCGACAAGCTGAACCTGTCCCAATCCGCCGTCAGCCGCCAGATTCGTGCCTTGGAAGAGGCGTTGGGCGCCACGCTGTTTCATCGCCACGCGCGCGGCCTGATTCTGACCGAACAGGGCGAGCTTCTGTTCGATGCCACCACCGCCATGTCCAAGCGGCTGGAAACTGCCGCCGCCCGCATCCGCGACAGCGAAGAAGAGGTGTTTGGCGTCCTGCGCGTCACCACCACATTCGGCTTCGGCACGCTGTGGCTCGCCCCACGCCTGCCGAAACTGTACGAACAATACCCCGATCTCAACATCGATTTGATGCTGGAAGAGCGCGTCCTCGACCTGCCCATGCGCGAGGCCGATGTCGCGATCCGCATGAAGGAACCCAGCCAGGCCGATCTGGTGCGCAAACGCCTGATGACCGTTCGGATGATGCTCTATGCAACGCCTGAATACCTCGAGATGCACGGCGGAGCGCCACAAACGCTGGAAGACATTTCCAAGCACCGTCTGATTTGCCAGACACCCTCGGCCCCGCAAGTTGGCGTCGGAGCCACGATGGTCAGCCATCTTATGACGTATGAGCCCAGCTCGCTGCTGACCGTAAACAACTATTTCGGCGTCCTTCAAGGTGTGCTGAACAACCTAGGCATTGGTGTTTTGCCTGACTACGTAACCGAAGATTTTCCCAACTTGGTTCCAATTCTGTCGGATATCGAAACCGCCGAGGTGCCTGTCTATCTGGCGTATCCCGAGGAACTACGTCACTCGAAACGGGTCGCGGCTTTCCGCGACTTCGTGCAGGAGGAGATCATCGCGCACCGCAAGCATCTGAAAGAGCTGGGAAAGCTTTAGCCATGCACGAATCGCATAGCGGCCATGAGGGTTCACGCGCAAAAAATTCTTGATCGTTCACAAACTGATCCCTAAATGACCACTCGAAGGCGATGATGCTGAAACGCTCATCATCTTCATACCTCCCTGTTGGACTACGGCCGAGCTTAGTGCTCGGCCTTTTTTTTCATCAACACCGCATCCGGTCGCGTTTTGTTTGTAAAATGCGCTCTGCGCTGCCTATGATCGCGAAAAACAATCATTTTGTGATCGAGGGAATAATGGCAACACATTTCTTGCGTATTCTGATGGCGGCGGTTTCGGCCCTCATGCTGACCCTACCCGCAGCGGCCCAAGAGACCGGCAGTTCCGCCGCCCCGGTGTCGATTCCCGAAGATCTGACTCCCGAACAAGTCGATGACTTGGTCGCCCGCATGTCCGACGACCAGGTGCGCGCCATCCTGCTGGAACGGTTGGACGCGGTCGCAAGGCAGCAAGCCGAACAGCAGAGCACAAAGCGCGGCCTGATTCAGACCATTTCGGACTCAGCCAGCCAGATGGCGGCATCATGGATGGACGTGATCCGCAAGGTCCCGGTTCTGATATCGGCCCAGGTCGAGGCCTTCTCCAATTTCGGCAACAAATTCGGCGCAAACGGCCTCATGACCCTGTTCGGGTTCACCTTTCTGGCGCTTGCGATCGGGTATGCGGCTGAAAAGCTGTTCGGCCTGTGGACCCGCCGCTGGATCCGGCTGATCCCCGAAGACGCGTCCTCGGACCTCAAGGGCGCAGTGCTTTACCTGTTCAAACGCTTCTGCGGCGAGTTTTTGGGCCTGCTGGTCTTTTACTACACGCTGGTTTTCGTTGGCCGCCGATTTCTGGACGATGCGCAAATCGAACAGGCGGGGCCCTTCGTGTTCTATCTGATCTGGTTCCCGCGGCTGGGGGCGGCGATCTCGCGGTTCATCCTTGCCCCACAGCAGCCCCGGCTGCGGCTGGTCAGTATCGACGACAAATGGGCCAAGTACCTGCATCGCAACCTGATCGGTCTATTTCTGCTGATCGGCTTCACCATGTTCATCCTGGATTTCAACATGATGAACGGCGTGCAGCCGGGCGAGTCGCGGCTGGGGTTCTGGCTGAACACCTCGATCCACATCTACATCGCCGTAATGGCCTGGACGGCCCGCGAAGGGCTGACCGAAATGATGCGCGGCTCGGACCCAGATCGCACACAGTTCGACGAAGAGGTGGCGCGTTACTATCCCTATTTCGCCATTGCCGTTTCCATCGGCACCTGGCTGCTGGTCGAATTCCTCGCCGCGCAACGCGACCCGCGGGTTTTCGCCCTGCTGGCGGGGGGCGCGCATTACGTCACCATGTTCTGGCTGCTGATCGCGCCGGCGCTCGATACCTTTATCCGCGGACTGACCCGCCATCTGTTGCCGCCGATGATCGGTGACGGGCCGGTCGCTGAACGCGCCTACAGGGCAACCAAGCGCAGCTATATCCGCATCGGGCGCGTTCTGGCCGGCGTTTTGGTCGTCCTGATGATCGCCAACGCATGGGATCTGGACCTGCAGGAAATCGCGGGCGGAGATTCTGAAACGGGCAGCAAGCTGGTTCAGTTCTTCATCATCATCGCGGTCGGCTACATCTTGAACGAGGTGGTCTCGCTCTGGATCAACCGCCGCCTGGCCAAGGAGCAGACAGCCTCGGAGCAGAGCCCCGACGAGGAAGCCGGCGAAGGCGGCGGTGCCGGCGGCTCGCGCCTGGCCACGGTTCTGCCTTTGCTGCGCGTGACAGCTCAGGTCGCGATCTCGGTGATCTTCGCCCTGCTGGCGCTGGGCGCGCTGGGCTTGGACATCACGCCGCTTCTGGCTGGTGCCGGTATCCTGGGTCTGGCTATCGGCTTTGGCGCGCAGAAACTGGTTTCGGACATCGTGGGCGGCATCTTTTTCCTGATCGACGATGCTTTCCGAGTCGGTGAATACGTCGATGTGGGCGGCACCACCGGCACGGTCGAAAAGATCTCGATCCGCTCGATGCAACTGCGCCACCATCGCGGCCCGGTGCACACCATTCCCTATGGCGAGATCCAGAAACTAACGAACTACAGCCGCGACTGGGTCATCATGAAGCTGAAGTTCACGGTGCCCTTCGACACCGATCCGAACAAGGTCAAGAAGATCTTCAAGAAGATCGGTGCCGAGATGATGGAGGACCCGGTCCACAAGGACGGTTTCCTGCAGCCCTTCAAATCGCAGGGCGTGTTCGATTTCGACGATGTCGGCATGATCATCCGCGGCAAGTTCATGGCCAAGCCAGGCAAGCAGTTCACCCTGCGCAAGGAGATCTTCAACCGGGTGAAGGCCGCCTTCAACGAAAACGGCATCGAGTTCGCCCGCCGCGAGGTCCGCGTTGCGATCCCGGGCCTGGAGGAGACGGAACATCTTTCAGATGAACAGAAAGCGGCCATCAGTGCGGCTGCCGGTGAAATCGCAACTCAGCAGGCCGAACAACAGGCCGAGCAGCAACAGCAGGGAAAGAAATAGGACTGTGTGCCCAAGCGCAAAGACAGTGGTGTCCGCGTGTTGCGATCGCTAGTCAGGCCGCTTCTCGCAAGCGCAGGCGTCGCCTTGGCAAGTGCAGCGGCGGCGCAGGACGCCAATAGTGTCCTCGAAAAGAACCTCGGAGTTCTGGACGACTACACCGAAGACGAAATCGTCGGATTTCAGCGAGGATCGATCGTCGTCGCCCCGATTCCTTTTTCGAACCCTACAATCGGTTCCGGCCTCATTCTGGGCGCTGGGTATCTTTTCCAGATGGACGAAGGATCCAACCCTTCGGTGATAGGTGCCGGTGGATTGCGCTCCGGCAATGGCAGCATGGCCGCAGCCGGTGCATTCAAACTCAATATGGACAACAACCGTTGGATCATCGAGGCACTCTACGGGACAGCAGACGTCCAATACGACCTTTTCACCGGGGTTGGTGTGATCCCCATCCGTCAGGACGGTTTTCTGGGTAGGCTCGGGCTGTCCTATGGGGTAACGCCTGACCTGTCCTTCGGCGTGACCTTCCGGTATCTCGACACGACCATCACCCCCGCCTTTGCGGGACTGCCGCCGATCCCACCTCCCTTCGACCAGTTTCTGAATGTCGAGGTTGGGAATTTGGGCCTGGTGTCCGACTGGGATACACGGGATGACACGATTTACCCGACCAGCGGCCAAGTCCTGCATTTCGAAGCATCACAGGGCTACGGGCTCAGCGGGCTGGTGCAGGATTATTCCAAGTCCTACCTCAATTACACGTTTTACCTGAGCCCCTGGGCCGACGGTGTCATCGCCAGCCGGCTATCTGTGTGCGCCGCTTCGTCCGAGACACCGTTCTTCGATCAATGCGGCATCGGAACGGTGGATGCCTTCCGAGGGTTTTCGGCAACCCAGCTTCTCGATCTGCGCTCGGCTTCTCTGCAGGTCGAGCTTCGCCAGCGGGTGGGCCAGCGCATCGGCCTCATCGCCTTTGCTGGCGTGGGACAAACCGGCCAGAGTTTCAGCGATCTGAGCGACAACGGCACCAATTCGGCCTACGGGATCGGCGCGCGTTACCGGGTTTCCAAGAAATTTCCGCTCGATTTCTCGATAGATGTAAGCCGCAACGACCAGCAGGAGGACAACCTCTACATCTATGTCGGACAGCGGTTCTGACACGGCTGCGCGTTCTTGGCCCTTTCCCCCGGCGCGCCCTTGCCCTAAAAGGCGCGCAATATCGGCCAGCTTGGGGACAGGACAGACAATGCAAGAGCCCGCCATCACACCGGAACTGATTGCCGCGCACGGGTTGAAGCCCGAAGAATACGACATGATCCTCGAGATTATCGGGCGCGAGCCGACCTTTACCGAGCTGGGGATTTTCTCGGCCATGTGGAACGAGCACTGTTCCTACAAGTCCTCGAAGAAATGGCTACGCACCCTCCCTACCTCGGGCCCCCAGGTGATCTGCGGCCCGGGTGAAAACGCCGGTGTGGTCGATATCGGCGACGGGCAGGCCGTGGTCTTCAAGATGGAAAGCCATAACCACCCCTCCTACATCGAACCCTATCAAGGCGCGGCAACCGGCGTGGGCGGCATCCTGCGCGACGTGTTCACCATGGGCGCACGGCCCATCGCGGCGATGAACGCGCTGTCCTTCGGCGAACCTGACCACCCCAAGACCCGCCAGTTGGTCAACGGCGTGGTGGAAGGCATCGGTGGCTACGGCAACTGTTTCGGCGTACCGACCGTAGGCGGCGAGGTGCGGTTCCACCCGGCCTATAACGGCAACTGCCTCGTGAACGCCTTTGCCGCCGGGCTGGCCGATGCCGACAAGATCTTCTACTCGGCCGCGTCGGGCGTGGGCATGCCCGTTGTCTATCTGGGCGCCAAAACTGGCCGCGATGGCGTCGGCGGCGCTACGATGGCTTCTGCCGAGTTCGACGACACGATCGAAGAGAAACGCCCCACCGTTCAGGTCGGCGACCCCTTCACCGAGAAACGCCTGATGGAGGCCTGCCTCGAACTGATGCAGACCGGTGCCGTGATTTCGATTCAGGACATGGGCGCGGCTGGCCTGACCTGTTCCGCGGTGGAAATGGGCGACAAGGGCAAGCTGGGCATCAAGCTCGACCTCGACCGCGTGCCCCAGCGCGAAGAGAACATGACCGCCTACGAGATGATGCTGTCCGAGTCCCAGGAACGCATGCTGATGGTGCTGAAGCCCGAGCTCGAGGCCGAGGCTCGGGCCGTATTCGAGAAATGGGACCTGGATTTTGCCATCGTTGGCGAAACAATCGCCGAGGACCGTTTCCTGATTATGCACGGAAACGAGGTCAAAGCCGACCTGCCGCTTTCGCCGCTGTCGGGCCGTGCGCCGGAATACGACCGTCCATGGGTTCCGACCCCTGTCGCCGAAGAGATGGCCGAAGTACCGCAGATCGACCCGATTGACGGGTTGCGCGCACTCATCTCCTCGCCCAACTACGCGGCCAAACAGTGGGTCTATGAGCAATACGACACCATGGTCATGGCCGATACCGCCCGAACCCCTGGCCTGGGCGCCGGCATGGTCCGCGTGCACGGCACGGACAAGGTGCTGGCCTTCACCTCGGACGTGACCCCTCGATACGTGCGCGCCAACCCCGAGGAAGGCGGCAAGCAGGCAGTGGCCGAAGCCTATCGCAACCTGACCGCCGTGGGCGCCAAGCCGCTGGCCACCACCGACAACCTGAATTTCGGCAACCCCGAAAAGCCCGAGATCATGGGCCAGTTCGTTGGCGCTATCAAAGGCATCGGCGCGGCCTGTTCGGCGCTCGAGATGCCGATCGTTTCGGGCAACGTGTCGCTGTACAACGAAACCGATGGCCAGGCTATTCTGCCCACGCCGACCATCGGTGCAGTCGGCCTTTTGGAGCACGCCGACGAGATCATCGGCACCGAGGTTCGCGAAGGGCATGTGGCGCTGGTGATCGGTGAAACCAAGGGGCATCTTGGCCAATCCGCCCTACTGGCCGTAGTCTTCAACCGCGAAGACGGCGACGCCCCGCATGTGGATCTGGACGCCGAGAAACGCAACGGAGATTTCATCCGCGCCAACCGTCACCTGATCAAGGCCTGCACCGACCTCAGCGACGGCGGGCTGGCGCTTGCCGCTTTCGAACTGGCCGAAGGGTCCGGCGTCGGCGTGCATCTTGAGGACGCTTCGACAGAATTCCTGTTTGGAGAGGATCAGGGCCGGTACCTTGTGGCCTGCAATTTCGATCAGGCCGAAGCTCTGATGATCGCCGCAGGCCAGGCCGGTGTGCCCATCACCAGCGTCGGCCGCTTTACCGGCGACACCGTGCGCATCGGCTCGTCCGAGGCCCCTCTGGCCGAGTTGTCGACGATCTATCGCACCAGCTTTGCCGAGGCCGTAGCCTGAGCCTCGTTCACACCCTTTACGCTCCGAACCCTGCGCCTGCCGAACTGGCGCAGGGTGCTTGTTTCGCCTTTGCCCGCGCCCCCTTGCACGGGCTTTGGCATCGCTCTACATCTTGGGAAAGACCTTCAGGAGAACCTACATGCCGATGAGCGCTCATGAAATCGAAACCCTGCTGCGCGAGGCCTTTCCGAACGCGGACATCAAGGTCGGGGGAAGTGACGGCGTGCACATGTCCGCGATGGTCGTGGACGAGAGCTTTCGCGGCAAGAACCGGGTGCAGCAGCAGCGCGCCGTCTATGCGGCGCTTAAGGGCAAGATGGATGGCCCTGACGGAGAACTTCACGCGCTGGCCCTGACCACGCGCGCACCGGAGTAACCCGGAGCAAACGCAACAAGACCCGTCGACTGGTCTGATGCAAAAAGTATCGAGAAACCTTCCCGGGAATCGTGCGAAATGACGAAAGCCAATGAACCGAACCGGGAGCCCGTCAAGAACCTGAAAGCCGACAAACGGTGGAGCGACCACCACGTAAAATGACTGCCCGCCGCCGCGGCGGGCCCAGCCTAGGAAACGCGAAATGACCGACGTGAAGACCCAGATCGATGAAACCGTCAAGAACAACGACGTGGTGCTGTACATGAAGGGCACCAAGGAGATGCCGCAGTGTGGGTTCTCCTCGCGCGTGGCAGGCGTTCTGAACTACATGGGCGTGGATTACATCGATGTGAACGTTCTGGCCGACGAGAACATTCGTCAGGGCATCAAGGACTATTCAGACTGGCCGACCGTTCCGCAGCTGTATGTCAAAGGCGAATTCGTCGGCGGCTGTGATATCGTCACCGAGATGACCCTTTCGGGCGAGTTGGACACCCTTTTCGATGAAAACGGCGTGGCTTACAACAAGGAAGCCGCCGACAAGATCCGCGAAGCCAACGCCTGAGCCTGCGGCTTAGCGGCTTGTACAGCCCTTCAGAACATCGGTTTCGCTGCCGGCCCCGGCCGCGGCGAAACTGACCACAGCATCCCAGCCTTTGGACCGCAGAACATAGGTCCCCTGCCCGCCGACCGACTCGTATCGGATACCCGATCCACTCGGAACCTGCCGCAAGGCGATCAACTGACCGTCCACCACCATGGCCGCTGCCCCGTCACCCTCGGGTGGGTTGAAATACGTGACCGCAAGCTCAACCCCACCTTCGCAGGTGAAGGTGACCGGCAAGATGTCGATCTGGGCCTGCGCCATGGGCGCGCACAGTGTAGCCATACCGGCCAAAACAGTCAGACGGCCCATTTTCATTTCCCTGACTTCTCGGCAACCATTTCCGCCAGTGACTCGGCACGCGCCGCCAACTCGGCAAGCGTGTCCGTCACCGAGGGCGGCACAACGGCCACTTCGACCCGCTCGGGTTCGGGCGGCGGTGCGTTGCGCAGACTGTCCAGTTCCGCCTGCGCCTCGGCCAGTTGCGCCTCCAGCGCCTTGATCCTGTCATCGGACGCCGCAGCCTTGTCGGCCAGCATCAGCCCCGCCATCAACAGCATGCGGGATTCCGGCATGCGTCCGATCTGGTCGGTCAGAACCTGCGCTTCGTCATCCAACAGCTTGGCTGCGGCATGCAGGAACGGCTCTTCCCCGTCCCGGCACGACACTTCGAAACCGCGCCCGCCGATATGAATGGTCACTTCCGGCATTACTCCACCTCTCCTTCGGCAAGGTTGGCATGGGTCAGCAGCGGCTCGAGCCGGGCCAGAACCGCGTGGGCCTCAGCCGCATCCGTGGCCCGCGCGGCGCGGATTGCTTCAAGCTCGGCCTCGGTCGCGCGGTTCAGCAGCTCGGCATCGGGCAACCCGTCCGCGACTGCTTTGCGCAGCTCTTCCACGGTTTCCTGCAACTGCGCGTTGGCCTTGCGCAGACGCTGAAGATCGTCATCGAGGCGCGACATCGCCGCGCCGTGGCTCACCCGCTCGGCGCGCAGCATCTCGAGCTCGGCGTTCAACTCGGCCACACGTTCGCCGTCGGCCAATTCCGCCTTGAGCCGGGCGATCTCGCTCCGCATCACCTCGACCTTTTCTTCTGATGGCTTCAAGCGCTCGACCTCGGCGCGTAGCTGGGCAAGTTCCTCGCTGTCATCCGGGCGGGTCCGCAGGCTCTCGATCTCGGATTTCAACGCCGCCAGTTCATCCTGGTTTTCCAGCGCGGCCTTGGCCTCGGCCAGTTCGGCCCGCGCGGCTTCGACCGCCGCAAGCTGGGACTTGGCCTCGCCCAGTTGCCCGCGCAAGGCATCGATTTCCTGCTCATAGCGCTCCTTGACGGATTTCAGGCGTTCCTCCAACTGCGCGTTGGCCAGACGCTCTTCGTCCAGCGCGACCCGCAATTTGCCGTCGCCGCCATCCCCTCCGGCCTGCATCGCCTCGATCCCGGCACCGATCCGGTCCATCGCGGCGGTGATGCGTCTGTGAAGGTCTTCGATCTGACTCATTGCCCCTGCTGCCCTTTTGCCAAGGTTCGCTCTGTTCTTTGACCGGCCGAATCAAGCCGTCCCGATCTCATTCATAGTCTAGCGGAATGTGCGCCAAAATACCCAGTGTTTGCTTTCAACCACTTGGACAACACAGTTCAACCGCGCCCCCGGCGCCACGGCCAGTTCCGCTTGCACTTTGAGGGGTGAATGGTATTCAGCGCGCAATCTGCCCGTAACCCAAAGGAAAACATCCGTGGACCTGACAGCGCTGCGCAATGCCAACCCTGAACACTGGGCCAAGGCTGCGGCCATCCGCACCCTGACCCTCGATGCCGTCGCGGCCGCCAATTCCGGCCATTCGGGAATGCCCATGGGCATGGCCGATGTCGCGACCGTTCTGTTTGAAAAGCATCTGAAATTCGACGCATCCGCCCCCAAATGGCCCGACCGCGACCGGTTCATCCTGTCGGCCGGCCACGGCTCGATGCTGATCTATTCGCTGCTGTATCTGACGGGCTACGAACAAGTCACGCTGGACGAGATCAAGAACTTCCGCCAGTTGGGCGCCAAGACGGCCGGCCACCCGGAAAACTTCCTTTTAGACGGCGTTGAAACCACCACCGGCCCGCTTGGGCAAGGGATCGCCAATGCCGTGGGCTTCGCCATGGCCGAAGAGATCCAGCGCGCGCATTACGGCAAGAAGGTCGTCGATCACTATACCTATGTGATCGCCGGGGACGGCTGCCTGATGGAAGGCGTTAGCCAGGAGGCGATCACCCTGGCCGGTCGGCACGAGCTAAGCAAGCTGATCGTGTTCTGGGACAACAACAATATCACCATCGACGGCACCGTGGACATCGCCGACCGCACCGACCAGGTGCGCCGGTTTGCGGCCTCGGGCTGGAATGTAATCGAGATCGACGGTCACGATCCCGAGGCCATTGACGCGGCCATCACCGAGGCGAAGGCGTCGAAAAAGCCGTCGATGATCGCCTGCAAGACCCATATCGCCTTGGGCCATGCCGCGCAGGACACCTCGAAAGGTCACGGTGCTCTGACCGATGCCGAACAGCTGAAAGCCGCAAAAGAGGCCTATGGCTGGCCCTACGGTCCGTTCGAAATCCCGGCCGAGGTCAAAGCGGCCTGGGAAGCGATCGGTGCTCGCGGCGCTGCGGACCGCGCGGCCTGGGAAGAGCGTTTCGCCCAACTGTCCGAGCGCAAGCAGGCCGAGTTCAACCGTGCCTATGCGTTCGAGGTACCGAAGAAGCTGGCCGGCGCGATCCGCGCACTGAAAAAGCAGATCTCTGAAGACCAGCCCAAGCTGGCCACCCGCGCCTCGTCGGAAAAGGTGCTGAACGTCGTGAACCCGATCATGACCGAGACGGTTGGCGGCTCGGCGGACCTGACCGGGTCGAACAACACCAAATCGGCCGATATGGGCGTGTTCCTGCCGGAAAACCGCAAGGGCCGCTATATCCACTACGGCATCCGTGAACACGGCATGGCCGCGGCGATGAACGGCATGGCGCTGCATGGTGGCATCCGCCCCTATGGCGGCACATTCATGGCCTTCACCGACTATGCGCGTCCGTCGATGCGCCTGGCCGCGTTGATGAAGATCCCCAGCGTTTTCGTGATGACCCATGACTCGATCGGTCTGGGCGAAGACGGCCCGACGCACCAGCCGGTCGAGCATCTGGCGATCTCGCGCGCGACGCCGAACACCTATGTGTTCCGCCCCGCCGACACCGTCGAGACTGCCGAGGCCTGGGAACTGGCGCTGACCTTCAAAGACAGCCCCTCGGTTCTGTCGCTGACCCGCCAGGGCGTGCCGACCGTGCGCACCCAGCACAAGGCCAAGAACCTGACCGCCCAGGGCGCCTATGTTCTGGCCGAGGCCGAGGGCAAGCGTCAGGCGATCCTGATCGCCACCGGGTCCGAGGTGTCGCTGGCCATGGAGGCAAAAGCGATGCTCGAGGCCGAAGGGATCGGTACCCGGGTCGTTTCGATGCCCTGCATGGAGCTGTTCGCCGAGCAGGACGAAGCCTATCGCAAGAAGGTCCTGCCTGCCGGGCCCGTCCGCGTCGGCATCGAGGCCGCCGTCCGTGCCGGCGGCTGGGACCGCTGGCTGCTAGGCGAGCGTGGCCGCGAGGCCAAGGCCGGTTTCATCGGTATGTCGGGCTTTGGCGCGTCTGCTCCCGCCGGCGAGCTGTACAAGCATTTCGGCATCACCGCCGAGGCAACGGTTGCAAAGGTCAAGGAATTGCTGGGCTGATCCAGCCGAACCAAGCATTCAAGGGGCGGCCATCGTGCCGCCCTTTTCTTTTGGGCTTCAATGGTCCGCTTTCTGCTCTGGCTTATTGGGCCACAGCGGCGCGATGACCTTGGTCGCCAACGGTATCAGAACGAACCCCCAGGCCAGCCCGAACACGCCATCCATCGCGGCCTTGCTGATCCACTCCACCGCACCGGCCCATTGATCGGGCACGGCATGACCGGCCGCATAAGCCCAATCGTGGATATGGTGTGCCAACCAGCCAAAGCCCAGCACCTCTAGCCCATGGATCATGATCGAGCCGCCAACCCATAGCATCGCCGCCGTACCCACGACCGACAGCGTCTTCATGACCTTTGGCATCGCCTTGACCAGCCCGCGGCCCAACCCGCGGCCGACCGACGTCAGCGCGTTCTTGGCCAGATAAAGCCCGACATCGTCCATTTTGACGATCAATGCGACCGAGCCATAGACGGCCACCGTGACACCGATCCCCACAACCGCCAGCGTCGCCGCCTGCATCCAGACATTTGGCGCCTCAATGGCAGAAAGCGCGATGGTCATGATTTCGGCCGACAGGATGAAATCAGTCTTGATGGCACCCTTGATCTTCTGCTCCTCCAGATGACCCGGATCACGGACGTTCATGTCTTCTTCGATGACGTGGCTGCCATGCGGGAATAGCACGTGGAAGATCTTCTCGGCCCCCTCGAAGCACAGGTATGACCCACCAATCATCAGCAAGGGCGTGATCATCCATGGTGCGAAATTCGCAAGCAGCAAGGCCACCGGCAGCAGCAGAATTACCTTGTTGAAAATCGACCCCCGTGCGATGCGCCAGATGATCGGCAACTCTCGCGCGGGGGCAAAGCCCTGGACGTATTTCGGCGTGACGGCCGCGTCGTCGATGATCACGCCCGCGGTCTTGGCCCCCGCCTTGCCGGCGGCCGCCGCCACATCGTCGACCGAGGCCGCCGCCACTTTGGCGATTCCCGCCACATCGTCCAACAGGGCCAGCAAACCGCTCATGCCGCATCCTTTCCGTTCATCCGTCGCACTTTGGACCCTAACCGATCCGACAGCTAGCGCAAGCGTTAGCGCAACCACGCCAAGTTTGCGCTAACACATTGCAAATATGACATTTTCTACCTTTTTTGATGGACCGATCATCGCTATATCGCCCAGAACACAAGCGGATTTGGAGACGTCTCATGACCATCAAGGTCGGCATCAATGGTTTTGGCCGCATCGGCCGCTGTACCCTGTCGCACATCGCCGCGTCAGGCCGCAACGACATCGAAGTGATCAAGGTTAACGCCACCGGACCGCTTGAAACCTCAGCGCATCTGCTGAAATACGACAGCATCCACGGCCGCTTTCCGCGCGAGATCTCGATCAGCGGCAACACGATGGACCTGGGCCGCGGGCCGATGCAGATGTTCTCGACCTACGACATGAACGAGCTGGACTGGGAAGGCTGCGACGTCGTTCTGGAATGCACCGGCAAGTTCAACGACGGGCTGAAGGCCAAAACGCATCTTGAGCGTGGCGCGCAGAAGGTCCTGCTGTCGGCCCCGGGCAAGAACGTGGACAAGACGATCGTATTTGGCGTCAACCACAACAGCCTGACCGCCAACGATAGGATGGTGTCGAATGGCTCGTGCACCACGAACTGCCTTGCTCCGCTTGCCAAGGTTCTGGACGAAGGTATCGGCATCGAAAACGGCATCATGACCACGATCCATGCCTATACCGGCGACCAGCCGACGCTGGACCGCCGTCACAATGACCTGTACCGCGCCCGCGCCGCCGCCATGTCGATGATCCCCACAAGCACCGGCGCTGCCAAGGCCCTGGGCGAAGTTCTGCCGAACCTCAAGGGGCGTCTGGACGGCTCGGCCATCCGCGTGCCCACGCCGAACGTATCGGCCGTTGACCTGACTTTCCGAGCCGCGCGCGAGGTGACCGTTGATGAGGTCAACGCCATCGTCGCCGAGGCCGCCAAGGGGCCGATGCAGCGCGTTCTGGGCTATGAACCTGCCCCGCTGGTGTCGACCGATTTCAACCACACCGAAGAAAGCTCGATCTTCGCACCCGACCAGACCCGTGTCGTCGATGGCCGCATGGTCCGCGTGCTGGCTTGGTACGACAACGAGTGGGGCTTCTCGGTGCGCATGGCCGATGTGGCCGTCGCCATGGGGCGCCTTAACTGACATCGCCAAGTAAGCTTGCGCGAAAACGCCCGCTCAGGTTATCTGGGCGGGCGTTTGCGTTCGGAGCGGCAATGACAAACCAAATCGCGATCTGGCTTGGCGTGCTCATTCTGGGTGGACTGATGCTGGATTATGCCCTTGTCGGAACCGAGCATCTCCTATTCCTCGGCAAGAAGTTCTACGACCTTTTGGATTGGGTCGCGTTCTGGCGCTGACAGAGGTTTTGCTTGACATTTTCGCCTGACTGCCTTTGTTAGCGCTAACTAATTTCAATCGCGGCTTAGCGGCCATTCAGATGGAGCGCGACATGACACTCAAACTTGCAATCAACGGATTTGGACGGATCGGGCGCGGCGTCCTGCGCGCCCTGATGGAAAGCGGTCGCACTGATGTGCAGATCATGGCAATCAACGACCTGGCCAAGCCGGAAATGAACGCGCATCTGTTCGAGTTTGACAGCGTGCATGGCCGCTACGCCAAGCCGGTCACCCTGACCGAGGCCGGGCTGGACGTGGGCGCCGGCCCGATCCGGCTGACCAGCGAGCGTGACCCCGAGGCGCTGGACTGGTCGGACGTGGACGTCGTTCTGGAATGCACCGGCGTATTCCGCACGCGCGAAGCCGCGTCGCGTCATTTCAAGAACGGCGCGAAAAAGGTTCTGATCTCGGCGCCGGCGCGCGGGGATGGCGAGGTGAAGACCGTGGTGTTCGGCGTGAACGAACACGAACTGACCGCCGCCGACACCGTGGTTTCAAACGCATCCTGCACCACCAACTGCCTGTCGCCCGTCGCTGCCGCATTGGATGCGGGCCTGGGTATCGTGCACGGCAACATGACAACGGTGCATGCCTATACTGCCAGCCAGCCAGTGCATGACACCGCCGGCAAGGACCCGTACCTGTCGCGCGCGGCTGCCCTGTCGATGATACCGACCACCACCGGCGCGGCCTCGGCCGTGGGGCTGGTTTTGCCTCAACTGCAGGGCAAGCTGACCGGTCAGGCGATCCGGGTTCCCACCCCGAACGTCTCGGTCGTCGATCTGGTGGTCGAAGTATCGCGCCCCACCACCGAAGACGAGGTCAACGCCCTGTTCACCGAGGCAGCGGCAAAGATCCCGACCGTTCTGGCCGCGGAAACCCGCCCGTTGATCTCGATCGACTTCAACCACGATTCCCACAGCTCGACCGTGTCGCTGGCCGAAACCAAGGTGACCGACGGCACGCTGGTCCGCGTTCTGGCCTGGTATGACAACGAGTGGGGTTTCTCGAACCGGATGCTGGATACGGCCGCCGCGATGGGCGCCCTAGCCTAACCGCTCTTTCAGCGCGATATTGACCTGGGGCGTGACGAATTTCGACACGTCCCCTCCCAGCCGGGCGATTTCCTTGACCAGCTTCGAGGCAATCGCCTGGTGGCGGGCCTCGGCCATCAGAAAGACGGTCTCGATGGAATCATCCATCGCCCGGTTCATCCCCACCATCTGGAATTCATACTCGAAATCCGCCACCGCGCGCAGGCCACGCACAATGATCTGGGCGCCCACGTCCCGGGCGCAGTCGATCAGCAGGTTCTCGAACGGATGCGCGACGATCTCGGTGCCGGTCTGCGCGGTCAGATGGGCGCATTCGGCCTCGATCATGGCCACCCGTTCCTCCAAAGAAAATAAGGGCCCCTTGTCGCGGTTTATTGCAACGCCGATCACCAGCTTGTCGACCAACATCGCCGCCCGACGGATGATGTCGATATGACCCAAGGTGATCGGATCAAAGGTTCCGGGATACAATCCAACCCGCATCTGGGCCTCCTGAGCAAGAAAATTTCTGCGCAAGCAAACACAAGTTTTCCGCAGCTGCAAGAGGCCGCATCATTAGCGTAGGGCTAGTGGCCCATGATCATGCCCTGCAGGGCATCCTTTTCCATCGCCAGTTCCGACAATTGCGCCTTGACCACGTCACCCAGCGTCACGATGCCGACCAACTGGCCGTCCTCGACGATCGGCATGTGACGAAAACGGCCTTCGGTCATGCGGGCCAGTACGTCCTGCACCTTGTCCTGTTTGGTGGCGGTAACCAGCTTTTTGGTCATGTAGGCGATGACCGGCTGGGTCAGGCAACCGCTGCCGCTGGCGGCCAGCTCGCGCACGATGTCGCGTTCCGACAAAATCCCAACGGCGGTCTTGCCCCCGTCCTCCGAGACCACGACGGTCCCGATGCGCTTTTCGGCCAGGATCTTGGCTGCGTCGGAAACGGTCGTCGAAGGCGCCACCGTCACGACCCCGTCCGTTGCCTTCGAACTCAGAATGGCCTGAACAAGCATGGGCAAAACCTCCGACAATAATCTTCCCGTTTTCCAAAGCGTTGCCGGAATACTCGACCCTGTCAAGCTTGGGCTTCAGCTTCCAGCCGCGCAATCTCGTCGCGGATGCCGCGACTCAGCGCGTCAGCAAAGCGGTTGAGGCGTTCATTGCGCTGATCGCCCTGATGGCGCACCAGGTAGAAGCTGCGGGTCAGACTGACTTGATCCGTCAGGATTTTCCGCAACCCCGGATGGAACGGAAGCGTAAAGTCATGGGCCACGCAGACCCCGGTGCCCAGCGATGCCTGCCGCAACTGGACCGAGACCGAATTCGATGCAAGCGCGACACGGTCAATACCGATGTCGTTGAGGTAGTCCAGCTCGCGATCGAAGATCATGTCCGGGATGTATCCAATCATGCGATGCCCCTGCAGATCCTCGAGAGTGCGGATCGGGGCATGGCGCGCCAGGTAATCCTCTGTCGCGACCATATGCAGGCGATAGTCGCTGACCTTCTGCACCAGCAACTTGCCGGCGGTGGGCGCGCTGACGGTCAGCGCCATGTCGGCCTCGCGCCGCGACAAATTGATAATGCGCGGCAGGGCAAGAATCTGAATGTCCAGATCCGGGTTCGCATCGCTGATGCGGGCACAGACCTGCGGCAGCAGATAGTTCGCACTGCCATCGGGCGCGCCGATGCGGACCTGACCGCTCAGCGCCTTGGTCGACCCGTCCATCGCCCCTGCTGCCGCGCGCATCGCCTCTTCGGCGGATTGGGCGTGTTCGAACAGGCGCTCTCCGGCCGAGGTCAACAGATAGCCTTGGGGCGATTTGGTGAACAGCGGCGCCTTCAGCGCCGTCTCCAGCCGCGCGATCCGGCGCCCCACCGTGGCCGGATCGATCTTCAGCCGCCGCCCTGCCGACGACAGGCTTTCCTCGCGCGCGACGGCCAGAAACACGCGCATGTCGTCCCAATTGGGGGTCATCCCTCACCTTTGCATTTTTGCAAAACTCTTTTGAGACATTGCCCCTGTTCAGGTGATTTATGCAAGCCTATGCTGCGCCCAAATTCTGCGGAGGAGTTTGCAATGCAAGACCTGACCCATTTCATCAACGGCGAATACACCCCCGGCACCTCGGGCCGGTTCGATGATGTCTACAACCCCGCCACCGGCGAGGTTCAGTACAGATGCCCGATGGCCAGTGCCGCCGAGACCACGGCCGCCATCGAACACGCCGCCGCAGCCCAGCCTGCCTGGGGTGCAACCAACCCGCAAAAGCGCGCCCGCGTCATGATGCAGATGGTTCAGCTGATGAACCGCGACATGGACAAACTGGCCGAAGCACTGAGCCGCGAGCACGGCAAGACCCTGCCCGATGCCAAGGGCGATCTGCAGCGCGGGCTCGAGGTGATCGAATACTGCATCGGCGCCCCGCAGATGCTGAAGGGTGAGTTTACCGACAGCGCAGGCCCCGGCATCGACATGTATTCCATGCGCCAGCCGCTGGGTGTTGTCGCCGCCATCATGCCGTTCAACTTCCCGGCCATGATGCCCCTGTGGCATGTCGGCCCGGCGCTGGCCTGCGGCAACGCTGTGGTGCTGAAACCCTCGGAACGTGATCCATCGGTGCCGCTGATGCTGGCCGAACTTTTCGTCGAGGCCGGTCTGCCCAAAGGCGTGTTCCAGGTTGTCAACGGCGACAAGGAAGCCGTGGATACCCTGCTGGACAGCGAGATCATTCAGGGTGTTTCCTTCGTCGGATCGACCCCGATCGCGCAGTACATCTATGCCCGCGCCACAGCGAACGGCAAACGCGCCCAGTGCTTTGGTGGGGCCAAGAACCACATGATCGTCATGCCTGACGCCGACCTGGACCAGGCCGCCGACGCGCTGGTGGGCGCCGGTTTCGGCGCTGCCGGCGAACGCTGCATGGCCGTTTCGGTGGCCGTTCCGGTGGGCGAGGAAACCGCCGACGCGCTGATTGAAAAGCTGGTGCCGCGCATCGAAAAACTGAAGGTCGGGCCCTATACCGCAGGCGATGACGTCGATATGGGGCCGGTCGTGACCGCCGCTGCCAAAGAACGCATCCTGGGCCTGATCAACTCGGGCGTTGAACAAGGCGCGAAGCTGGTGGTCGACAACCGCGACTTCAAGCTGCAAGGCTATGAAGACGGTTTCTTTGTCGGCCCGCATCTGTTCGACCATGTCACCCCCGACATGGACATCTACAAGCAGGAGATCTTCGGCCCCGTCCTGTCCACCGTCCGCGCCGGATCCTACGAAGAGGCGCTGAAGCTGGCGATGGACCATGAATACGGCAACGGCACCGCGATCTTCACCCGCGACGGCGACACCGCCCGTGATTTCGCCCACCGGGTCAACATCGGCATGGTCGGCATCAACGTCCCGATCCCGGTCCCGCTGGCCTATCACACATTCGGCGGGTGGAAGAAATCCATGTTCGGCGACCTGAACCAGCACGGCCCCGACAGCTTCAAGTTCTACACCCGCACCAAGACCGTGACGTCGCGCTGGCCGTCGGGCATCAAAGAAGGTGGCGAGTTCAACTTCAAGGCAATGGACTAACTATCCAAAAACAAATTAAAAGGCCGCCCAATCGTTGGCGGCCTTTTCTTTTTCTGAAACCTCCGTTCGGCGACGATGCGCCGGCACGGTCCACTCTCACGAAAAATTCAGCCAAGCCCTCTGGCCCAGCGTCCGCCAACGTCATAGATTGCCGGCCGAAACAAAAGAGCAGTCATTCGTCAGGAGGCTCCGTTGACCAGCAAGATCACCCGCCGCTCGGCCCTTTTGGGCGTCGTGTCTGCCCTGGCCGCTCCGTCGGTGTTGCGCGCTCAAAGCCAGGATGCGTTCCCGCAGTCCGAGGAAGCGATCAGCGTGCAGCCGCCCGTGCGCCGGAACATCTCGTCCTTTTCGCAGCAAAACTGGCAGGACCATTTTGACGAAATCGGCGTCGGCTGCCTGCTGGCCGACATCACCAGCCGCGCGGTGCACTACTGGGGGCCGGACGGGACCTACAAGCTCTATCCCAGCTCGGTTCCGATGAGCGAGGAACTGACCAAGCGCGGCTATACCGAGGTGGTGCGCAAGGCGGAAAATCCCAGCTGGACCCCGACCTCGTCTATGCGCGAGCGCGACCCGACCCTGCCGCAGCGCGTCGAGGGCGGCGACCCAGGCAACCCGCTGGGCACCCGTGCCATGTATCTGTCATGGCCCGCCTATCTAGTTCACGGCACACATGATACGCGCAAGATCGGGCGTCAAAGCTCGTCGGGCTGCATTGGCTTGTACAACCAGCATGTCGAGGAGCTGTATCCGATGGTCCAGATCGGCACTCAGGTGCGGCTTTTGTGAATTGAAAAAGCCCCGGGCCGCGCAGGCACCGGGGCTTGTCTGCCTAGGTGAGTGGTAGCTTTATTCAGGCAGCAGAACCTTGTCGACCACGTGGATCACGCCGTTGCTGGCCTCGATGTCGGCCTGCACGACATTTGCGCCGTCAACCTTGACGCCGTTCTTTGCGTTCACGCTCAGGCGGTCGCCCTGAACGGTCAGCACCTTCGCGCGCTTGCCGGCGATGTCCCCGGACATCACCTTGGCCGGGACGACGTGATAGGTCAGGATCGCAACCAGCTGATCCTTGTTCTCGGGTTGCAGCAGGCTCTCGACAGTGCCCTCGGGCAGAGCGGCAAATGCTTCGTCCGTAGGCGCGAACACGGTGAACGGGCCCTTGCCCTTCAGCGTGTCAACCAGACCGGCGGCCTGTACGGCTGCGACCAGCGTGTTGAACGAGCCGGCGGCAACCGCGGTATCCACGATGTCTGCGGCCTTGGCATTGATCGGCAGAGCCAAGGCGATGGCGGCGGCTGCGCCCATGAAAGTGCGACGGAACATGGCTGATGTCTCCTCTCCAGCGTGTTATGGAAAGGGGTACGGCGCTTCCGCGAATCCGGATCACGAAAAATTTCAGGCCCCGGCCCGTTGCACCCAGATGCTCTGCGCCCTGCCTTCCTTAAGAAACGGAAGCGCCTCGACCGCGTCGGGGCGGGCGCGTTGCAGGAAATACCCGGGCCAAAGCATTGAAAACGCACCCGATTGCAGCAGCGCGTGCAGCATGTACTGCTCGCCCCATCCGGGGCAATCATAGAAGAACCGCTTGGGGTATTCGTAGGGCAGAAAAACATCGTGCACATGGATCACCACCCCCTGCTTCAGGGCAGGGATGATCCGGCAGAACAGATGCGCCACGTCGTTGCTCATACGCACAACATGGCTGGAATCGATGAACAAGACGTCGCCCGCCTTCAGTTCGGCGAACAGAGACGGGTCGACGTCCTCCAGCCGCTTCTGCTCGAACCGGTCGACCACATGGGCGATGTCGGCGCGGGGATAGGGGTCGATGGCCGTGAGTGTCGTGGCCAGCCCACCGTCGATGATCGCCTGCCGGGTCACACGGGTCGAGTTGCCGCAGCCGACCTCGATCACCCGTTCGGGGCGAAACCGCCGGATCATCAGATACAGCGCATCCGCGTCCGGGCTGTCATAATAACCGTTGCCGATGCGGTATCCCGTCTGGTTGCGGGCCGGGTCCTTCAGGGCCGCCAGCGCATCCTTGTGCGCGGCGTATTCGGCAACCAAGGTTCTGATGTCGAAATCCTGCATCCCCGGAGACAGGGCATAGGCCGGACGCTCCAGCCCGCCGGCCCGCTCGAAGGACTCGAGCCGCGCGCGCTCATCTCGTTCCGGCGCCTTGTCGATCAGCTTGACACCGAACCGGTCCAGAACGGCGTTCAGCTTGGGAAATTTCCTGGGTTTCACGGTGGCGGCTCCGGCTTGGCATTTGGCTGCGGGCTGCTTACCGCCGCAAGCGGTGTCAGCGCAAGGCGGATCACCACAAACCCTTGGCAAATTAAGAAATTGCGTATTCACTGATCCCGAATGGGAACAGGGAGGCCCCGCATGCAGCAGGATTTCACCGTCGGCATCGAAGAGGAATACCTGCTGGTCGACCGCGACAGCCTGCAACTGACCGAGGCGCCTGCCGCGCTGATGGAGGCATGTCAGGCCGATTTCGAAGGCCAGGTCAGCCCGGAATTCCTGCAATGCCAGATCGAGGTCGGCACCCGCCCCCATGCCACGATCAAATCGGCGCGCGAGGATCTGAAACGCCTCCGGTCCTGCGTGGCCCGGCGCGCCGCCGAACACAACATGGCGCCGATCGCCGTGTCCTGCCACCCGTTCGCGGATTGGAAGGATCAGCACCACACGCGCAAGGAACGCTATGATAACTTGCAGCACGCCCTGGGCGGCGTGGCGCGGCGGATGCTGATCTGCGGCATGCACGTTCATGTGGGCGTCGAGGACAAGGCGCAGCGGGCCGACCTGATGCCGCAGCTCAGCTATTTCCTGCCGCACTTGCTGGCCCTGTCCGCCTCGTCCCCGTATTGGAGCGGGCGCGACACCGGGCTGTCCTCGTACCGGTTGACGGTGTTCGACAACCTGCCCCGCACCGGCCTGCCGCCCGTGTTCGGCAGTTGGGCAGAATATGAACGCACAACTGGGGTGCTGGTCGAGCTGGGGGTGATCGAGGACACCTCGAAGATCTGGTGGGACCTGCGCCCCTCGCACAGCTATCCGACTTTGGAAACGCGGATCATGGACGTGCAGCCGCGGTTGGAACACGCCCTGTCACTGGCGGCGCTGGTGCAGGCGCTGACCCGGATGCTGTGCCGACTGAAGGACCGCAACCTGCGCTGGCGGGTCTATGACCGGTTCCTGATCGGCGAGAACCGATGGCGTGCGCAGCGCTACGGCGTGGGCGAAGGTCTGATTGATTTCGGCGACCGGTCGATCAAGCCGATGCCCGAGCTGATGGGTGAGCTGATGGGCATGCTGGCCGAAGACGCCGAGGCCCTTGGCACGATGGCGGAGTTGGCGCAGTTGCGCCAGATTGCCGAAACGGGCACGTCGGCCACACGTCAACGGCGCGTACACGCCGAAGCCCAGGCCAGGGGCGATGACCCCGGCCAGGCGGTCGTGCGCCACCTGATCGAGGAATTCCACGCCGATCTCTGACCGTCAGACCGCCGCCAGAACCTTCTGGATGCGGGCGGCGACCGGCTCGTAAAGGTCGCGGTCTTTCCAGTATCCGTTGTGCGAGAGCGGGTTCCACGAGGTGAAGATCTTGCCCGCGTTGATCGGCAGGTCGCGTATGGCCTTGGACTGAACCAACTGGGCATAGCTGGGCGCGATCTTGCCCAGCGGAAACCCAAGAACATCGTGCTTGTCGAAATAATTGTGCCACCAGGTACGGAACCGCAGCGCAGCAGGCAGGGCCCGATTGGGCGGCTGGATCGGAAAAATGCCTGCCTCGGGATAGGCGAACAGAAAGATCGGTATGTTGCAGCCGAAGGTGATCAACCCGGCCACGGTTTCCATGTTTTCGATCGGGGTCGCATGTTTGGGCGGGCCGCCGTTGCGCAGGTATCGCTGCGCGTCATAGATGTAGTTCGACATGATGTGACCGCCCAGCGAATGCGCCAGAATCAGAACCGGTGCCCGGTCGCTGATCTGGTGGCGCAGAACCTGCATCACCAGTTCCACCTTCTTGTGGATCTCGTCATAGGTCTTGTCGCTGGCATCCGGCGTCTGCCGGTAAGAGGCCGCGTCCGACAGGTTGCACACCACGAACTCGCGGAGTTGATCATAGCCGGTGCTGCGCTTGATCTTGCGCAGATAGTCTTTCTGACGCTCCTGCAGGATCTGCGCCCAGACCACCTCGTGCCAGGCAACCTTGTTCATGTCCGCGCCGACCCGACGCGCCACCCGGCGGTGCAGGTCCTTCGAAAAGGTCGGCACCGAGGACGGCGGATGCGGCTTGCGGTACTGGCTGCCCATGCCGTGAATGACGACAACGGCCATCTTGTAGTTCGGCATAATACGCTCCGTATTAATTCCTGAATGAAAGACCCCATCATACCAGCCTTCGGCGCATGACCCAAATAAAGGTCCAAGCGCGTCATGGGGTTTGCCCCGCGTGAAAAAATTCTGTAAGGATTGCGCAATAAATAAACAGTCGTTCAATTCACGTCGCCACAAGGGGGAGACCGGCCATGGATTTCGCGCTGACCGAGGAACAGACAGCCATTTTCGATATGGCCTATGCGTTCGGGCAAGAACAGATCGCACCTTTCGCCCGCCAGTGGGAGGCCGAGGGCACCATCCCCAAGGATCTTTGGCCCAAGGTCGGCGAGTTGGGCTTTGGCGGGCTGTATGTGTCCGAGGAAAGCGGCGGCTCTGGACTGACCCGACTGGACGCCACGTTGGTGTTCGAGGCGCTGTCGATGGCCTGCCCCTCGGTCGCGGCCTTTTTGTCGATCCACAACATGTGCGCCAAGATGTTGGACACCTTTGCCAGCGACGAATTGAAATCGCGCATCATGCCCGACGTTCTAAGCCTGAACACGGTTCTCAGCTATTGTCTAACCGAACCGGGCTCGGGCTCGGACGCGGCGGCGCTCAAGACGCGGGCCGAGCGCACAAACGAGGGCTATACGCTGAACGGCACCAAGGCCTTCATCTCGGGCGGCGGCTATTCCGATGCCTATGTCTGCATGGTCCGCACCGGCGGCGACGGGCCCAAGGGGATCTCGACCGTCTATGTCGAGGACGGCACACCAGGCCTCAGCTTTGGGGCGCTGGAACAGAAGATGGGCTGGAAAAGCCAGCCCACCGCGCAGGTCCAGTTCGACGACTGCAAGATCCCGGCCGAAAACCTTGTCGGGACCGAGGGCGACGGGTTCAAATACGCCATGATGGGCTTGGACGGCGGGCGCCTGAACATCGCCTCATGCTCGCTGGGTGCGGCGCAGGCGGGGCTGGACATGACGCTGCAGTACATGTCCGAACGCAAGGCCTTCGGCCAGACGATCGACCAGTTCCAGGCCCTGCAGTTCCGGCTGGCGGACATGGAGATCGAACTGCAAGCGGCCCGCACCTTCTTGCGTCAGGCGGCATGGAAGCTGGATCAGGGCGCGCCCGACGCCACCAAATTCTGCGCGATGGCCAAGAAGTTCGTGACCGAGACCGGATCGAAAGTGGTCGATCAGTGCCTGCAGTTGCATGGTGGTTACGGCTATCTGGCCGATTACGGCATCGAAAAGCTTGTGCGCGATCTGCGGGTCCATCAAATTCTGGAAGGCACGAACGAGATCATGCGCGTGATCGTTGCCCGCCAACTACTCGCCCATCGCTGAGGTTTCCATGTCCGATATCGACATCCGCACCACGGGCCGTGCCGGCCGGATCACCCTGACCCGGCCCAAGGCCCTGAATGCGCTGAGCTACGAGATGTGCATGGCCATCGACACCGCCCTGCGCAATTGGCGCGAGGATGACGAGGTCGATCTGGTCATCCTTGATACCGAGGGCGAAAAGGCCTTTTGCGCGGGCGGAGACATTGCCGAGTTGTACGCAACGGGCACAAAGGGCGACTATGCCTATGGGCAGAAGTTCTGGCGCGATGAATACCGCCTGAACGCGATGATCTTCGAATATCCCAAGCCGGTGGTCAGCTTCCTTCAGGGCTTTACCATGGGCGGCGGCGTGGGCATCGGCTGTCACGGGACGCACCGGATCGTCGGCGAAAGCTCGAAGATCGCGATGCCCGAATGCTCGATCGGGCTGGTGCCGGATGTGGGCGGGTCGCTGCTGCTGGCGCTGGCGCCGGGGCGGCTGGGCGAATATCTAGGCGTCACCGGCGCGCGCATGGGTCCAGGCGACGCGATCTATGCCGGGTTCGCCGACCACTTCATCCCGCAGGAGCAATGGCCCGACATGATCGAGATGCTCGAGGCCTCGGGCCAGGCCGACCTGTTGGCCGAACACGCCGCCCCTGCCCCTGATCGCACCTTGCCGCAGGACGAGATCGACCGTTTCTTCGGCGGTGAAACCCTGGGCGACGTTCTGACCGACCTGCGCAATGGCGACACCGAATTCACCCGCGGCGCGCTCGAGGCGATGGGCCGCAATTCGCCGCTGTCGATGGCGTGTGCGATCGAGATGCTGCACCGCCTGCGCGGTCCTGCCCTGACCATGCGCAAGGCGCTGGAGCTGGAATACCGCTTTACCTTCCGGTCGATGGAGCATGGCGACTTTCTCGAAGGCATCCGGGCGCAGATCATCGACAAGGACCGCAACCCGAAATGGCAGTTTGCGGACATGAACGTGCCGGCCACTGCGGTATCACGGATGCTGATGCCGCTGGGCGCGGACACGCTTACATTCGAGGAGGAGTGAAACATGAAGATCGGATTCATTGGCCTGGGCAACATGGGTGCGCCGATGGCGGCCAATCTGGCCAAGGCCGGTCACGACGTGACCGGGTTCGACACCGCGGGCGTGTCGGTCGAGGGCGTGATCAAGGCCGAAACGGCCACTGATGCGGTCCGCGGCGCCGAGGCGGTCATCACCATGCTGCCCAATGGCGACATCCTGCGCGCGGTGGCCGATCAGATCATTCCGCATATGGAAAAAGGGACGGTTTTCATCGACTGCTCGACCGTCGATGTGGACAGCGCCCGCGCCGTGGCGGATCAGGCCGAACAGGCCGGGCTTCTGGCCGTGGACGCGCCGGTTTCGGGCGGAATCGGTGGCGCGGCCGCGGGCACGCTGACCTTCATGGCCGGCGGCTCGAACGCGGCCTTTGCCAAGGCGGCCCCGCTGTTCGACATCATGGGCCAGAAGGCGGTGCATTGCGGCGCGGCGGGCGCCGGTCAGGCCGCCAAGATCTGCAACAACATGATCCTGGGCGTCACCATGATCGCCACTTGCGAGGCCTTTGCCTTGGCCGACAAGCTCGGTCTGGACCGGCAGAAGATGTTCGACGTGGTCAGCACCTCGTCGGGCTACAGCTGGACAATGAACGCCTATTGCCCCGCTCCCGGTGTCGGGCCGCAAAGCCCCGCCGACAACGGCTACAAGCCCGGTTTCGCTGCCGAACTGATGCTCAAGGACCTGCGGCTCAGCCAGCAGGCCGCCGAAAGCGCCGATGCGGACACGCCGATGGGCCAGATCGCCACTGCACTGTACGAACAGTTCGTCGAATCCGAAGACGGCAAGGGCATGGATTTCTCGGCCATGCTGCCTCGGTTCGAAAAGCGCGGCCGCAGCTGAGCTTGGGCGGCATTTCGCCGCCCGAGGCTTGCACTTCGGGCGGGCATTCCAAAATACTGGGAAACGCGGCATGACGGCGCGACGAACCGAGGGGAACCGCCCATGAAGACACTGTTGCATATTGCACTGCTTGCCGGCCTGTCACTGACCCCGGTCGCGACGCTGGCTGACAACGGCAAAGGCAAGGGAAAGAACAAGGACACGTTCTCGGTCGAGCGCGTGGCCCCGCAGAAGGGCGCAAAATCCGTTGCCAATTGTCCACCCGGGCTCGCCAAGAAGGCCGTGCCCTGCGTCCCGCCCGGACAGGTCAAGAATCGGTACAAGGTCGGCGATCGGATCGACCGCGATTATGTCTGGATCGACGATCCGTACCGCTATGGTCTGAAACGCGGCGGCAACTACGTTCGCGCGGGCGACTACGTCTACAGCATCGACCCCGATACGCGCAAAGTGCTGAACCTGATCGGCGCGTTGGCGGATATTCTGTACTGACGCGCAGGCAGCCTATTCGGCCGCCACGCGTTCGGGGTTCAGCATCGGTTTGAGGTATCGCCCGGTGTGGCTGCGCTCGCATTCGGCGACCTCTTCCGGGGTGCCGACGGCCACGATCTCGCCGCCGCCATCGCCACCCTCGGGGCCGATGTCGATGATCCAGTCGGCTGTTTTCACAACGTCCAGATTGTGTTCGATCACCACGACCGTGTTGCCTTGGTCGACCAATTCATGCAGCACTTCCAACAGCTTGCGCACGTCTTCGAAATGCAGGCCGGTGGTGGGCTCGTCCAGAATATACAGCGTGCGCCCGGTGGATCGCTTGGACAGTTCCTTCGACAGCTTGACTCGCTGCGCCTCGCCGCCCGACAGGGTCGTGGCCTGCTGGCCGACCTTGATGTAGCCCAGCCCGACCCGCGCCAGAGCATCCATCTTGTCGCGGATCGCCGGAACCGCCTTGAAGAACTCCTGAGCATCTTCGACCGTCATGTCCAGCACGTCGGCGATGGACTTGCCCTTGAACTTGATCTCCAGCGTCTCGCGGTTGTAGCGCGCGCCCTTGCAGGTCTCACAGGTGACATAGACGTCGGGCAGGAAATGCATCTCGATCTTGATGACACCGTCGCCTTGGCAGGCCTCGCAGCGCCCGCCCTTGACGTTGAAGCTGAACCGCCCGGGCTTGTAGCCCCGCGCCTTGGCCTCGGGGAGACCGGCGAACCAGTCGCGGATCGGGGTGAAGGCGCCGGTATAGGTGGCCGGGTTCGACCGTGGCGTGCGTCCGATAGGCCGTTGGTCGATGTCGATCACCTTGTCCAGATGTTCCAGCCCCTTGATCGTTTCGCAGGGCGCAGGCGTTTGACGCGCGCCGTTCAGACGCATCGAGGCAGTCTTGAACAGCGTCTCGATTGTCAGGGTAGACTTGCCGCCGCCCGACACCCCGGTCACGCAGACGAACTTGCCCAGCGGAAACTCGGCCGTCACGTCTTTGAGGTTGTTACCCGAAGCCTTTACAACCGTTACCTTTTTCTTGTTCCCCTTGCGCCGCTCGGCGGGCACCGGAATCTCACGCACCCCTGACAAATACTGCCCCGTGATCGAGGCCGCATCCGCTGCAATCTGCTCGGGCGTGCCGTGACTGACCACCTGTCCGCCATGCACGCCGGCACCGGGGCCGATGTCGAACACATAGTCGGCTTCGCGGATGGCTTCCTCGTCATGTTCGACGACGATCACGGTGTTGCCCTGATCGCGCAGGTTCTTCAGCGTGCCCAAAAGGCGGTCATTGTCGCGCTGATGCAACCCGATAGAGGGTTCGTCCAATACGTAAAGCACACCGGTCAAACCCGAGCCGATCTGGCTGGCCAGCCGGATGCGCTGGCTTTCGCCGCCTGACAGGGTACCACTTGAACGAGACAGCGTAAGGTATTCCAAACCAACGTTATTCAGGAATCCCAACCGTTCGCGGATTTCTTTCAAAATGGCGCGCGCAATCTCGTTTTTCTGGGCGCTCAGATGGTTAGGCGCGTCCTCGACCCAGGCCAGAGCTTCTTTGATCGACATTTCGACCACCTGGCCGACATGCAGACCAGCGATCTTGACGGCCAACGCCTCGGGGCGCAAGCGGTAGCCCTCGCATGTGTGGCACGGCCGGTTGTTCTGATACCGTTCGAATTCCTCGCGGATCCACGCGCTGTCGGTTTCGCGATAGCGGCGCTCCATGTTCGGGATCACGCCTTCAAAGCTGCGGGTCACCTGATAGACCCGTCCGCCCTCGTCATAGCGAAACTGGATTTCATCATCGCCCGAGCCATACAGAAACACTTGCCGCACATGCGCCGGAAGGTCCTTCCACGGTGTGTTCTTGTCGAACTCGTAGTGGCGCGCGATCGCCTCGATCGTCTGCAGGAAATACGGCGATTTGCCCTTGCGCCACGGGGCAAGCGCGCCGTCATACAGTTTCAGCGTCTGATCGGGCACCACAAGCCGTTCGTCAAAAAACAGCTCGACCCCCAGCCCGTCGCAATCCGGGCAGGCACCAAAGGGCGCGTTGAACGAAAACAGGCGCGGTTCGATCTCGGGGATGGTGAACCCACTGACCGGGCAGGCAAAGTTTTCGGAAAACGTAATACGCTCGGGCTCTCCCTCGCGCGGAGCGGTCTCCAGAATCGCGATGCCATCGGCCAGATCCAACGCGGTGCGCAGGCTATCGGCCAGGCGGGTCTCCATCCCCTCGCGCACGACGATGCGGTCAACGACCACGTCGATGTCATGGCGGAACTTCTTGTCCAGCGTCGGCGGCTCGTCCAGCTCGTAGAACTGGCCATCGACCTTGACGCGCTGGAACCCCTGCTTGCGCAGTTCCAGAAACTCTTTCTTGTACTCGCCCTTGCGGTCGCGAACGATGGGCGCAAGCAGATAGCCGCGGGTGCCCTCCTCCATCGCCATGATCCGGTCGACCATGTCCTGCACCTGCTGGGCCTCGATCGGCAAACCGGTGGCGGGGCTGTAGGGCGTTCCTGCGCGCGCGAACAGCAGGCGCAGATAATCATATATTTCGGTGACGGTTCCCACGGTCGATCGCGGGTTCTTCGACGTGGTCTTCTGCTCGATCGAGATCGCTGGGGACAGGCCGCTGATGTGATCCACATCAGGCTTTTCCATCATGTCCAGAAACTGGCGCGCATAAGCCGACAGGCTTTCGACATAGCGGCGCTGGCCCTCGGCATAGATCGTATCGAACGCCAGAGACGACTTGCCCGACCCAGACAGACCCGTGATGACAACCAGCTGATCGCGCGGAATGTCCACGTCGATGTTTTTCAGGTTGTGCTCGCGCGCGCCGCGCACCTCGATATTCTTCAGCTCAGCCATTCAGGCCCCCAACACACAAGTGCCCTAGAGATAGGCGAGCGATGCCGAGTCTCCAACCAAAAAATCAGAACAAAGTGTGAACGCGCGACTTTTCTCCGATATCCGCATTCATGCCAGCAAGACAAAACCCAAAACCGTTTGTGCTTCAGGGGAAATACCTGCGACTTCACTTGAAGAAATGGCGCGGTTGACGGGGCTCGAACCCGCGACCCCCGGCGTGACAGGCCGGTACTCTAACCAACTGAGCTACAACCGCGCATTAGGGTCTATGTCGATCCGTTTACCCGGATCAAAGGCTGGCAGCGATGGCGCGGTTGACGGGGCTCGAACCCGCGACCCCCGGCGTGACAGGCCGGTACTCTAACCAACTGAGCTACAACCGCCCGCTGCCCGTTCAGTGCTGAACGTTGGGGTGTATTATGGCCCTGCCCCGGCGTCGTCAAGCGGGGTTTTGAAGTTTTTTTTCGAGAACGAACGATTTTGTTCGATCCACCGCATCGAACGGGCCAAGCGCGCGCAATACGCTCCAACTACACGTATCTAATTAGCGCTCGCGAGGGTTGTTTACGACATCACGTTCATATTTCACGGTCAAAATTATAGTTATGAATGCAAGAAATGAACGCTCTAGAAAACGCGGCTAAAATGTTGCCCCACTTGAAAAAATCATGATTTTGCCTTGCTCCGACTAATCTGACCGTTCATGATTTGTAGTCAGTCGGCAAGCCGGTCTGGGCGATCAGAGCTGCCATATTCGTCCCAACCCCGAGCGTCCTTGATTATTCGTCCAAAGACCAAAACTGTTAGGAACAGAAAGCAGCAATAAAACCAATGGCAATTGCAAGACCAACCACGCCCGGAACGAACCCGACCGGGAATCCATTTCTCGACAGCCTGATCTGGGGCTCATCCTGGGGCGGAAGCACGATTACCTTTTCCTTCGACAATGGAACTGTCGGCGACCGGAGCTTTACCAGCGCCATGAAAAGCGCCGTGCGCATGGCCTTCAATACGATCGAGAAGATCATCCCCGTCACCTTTCTGGAACGGCCGTTCCTGACCCCCGTCGGGCAAGTGGCCGAGGTGAATGTCATTTATGCCCTGACCAGCGTGGATACCTTGGGCGGCGCCGTCGGCTTTCACGAAGTACCTGGTGAGACACCGTATCTTGCCAATTATGGGCTGAACACACTGATCGGTGCCTTCGGGTTCGATTCGCCGATCTTCACGGCACCTGGCTTGAAGAAGGGAGGCGAAGGATTCGCGACCATTCTGCACGAGATCCTGCACGGGCTTGGCCTTGCGCATCCGCATGACAACGGCGGAGGATCGTCGACTTTTCCCGGCGTTACCGCAGCGTTCGATGACTATGGCAACCACGGCCAAAATCAGGGCATTTATACGATCATGTCCTACAATTCGGGGTATGCGGAAAAGCTGCCGTTGAAAAGCTATGCTTACGGTAGCACCGCTACGCCGATGGCTTTGGACATCGCTGCACTGCAGACGATCTATGGCACCACCGCGCACAAAAACGGCAACAACGTGTACGACCTGCGCGACGTGAACGGAGCCGGCACCTATTGGTCGTGCATCTGGGATACCGGCGGCGTCGACACGATCTCGGCTGCCGGTCTGAATCGGAACACCGTCATCAACCTGAATGATGCGGATCTTTCTGGCTCGGATGCCGGAGGTGTTCCGTCTTATGCCGGCGGAATTCGCGGCGGGTATACCATTGCAAACACGGTCGTGATCGAAAACGCGATCGGCGGCAACAGATCCGACCGAATTCTGGGCAACGAAGCCGCCAACCGCCTGGAAGGCCGAGCGGGTAATGACATTCTCTATGGACGGGGCGGCAGCGACGTTCTGCTCGGTTCGCACGGGAACGACACGCTGTCGGGAGACAATGGATCGGATCGCATGATCGGTGGGAACGGAAACGACAGTTTCGTGGCGAAGGTGGGCGACGGCGATGACGTGATCAACGGCGGCAACAACTCGGACTGGATCCGATTTGTCGGATCCGTTGGCGCAACCGTCAATCTGTCGAATTCGACGCGGCAGGATACCGGCTATGGCATGGATACGGTCGTAGATGTCGAGAACGCAAGTGGCACCGGGGTCGCCGATGACTTCACCGGGTCGGCCGGCGCCAACGTGCTGAATGGTGGCAGCGGAAACGACTCTCTGTCCGGGCTCGGCGGCAATGATCGGCTGAACGGCGGCAACCACAACGACACGCTGATCGGCGGCGGAGGACGCGACACGTTGAATGGCGGGAACGGCGCCGACGCGATCTTCGGTGGCGCCGGGTTGGACATCATGACCGGCGGCGCCGGAGCCGATACCTTCGTATTCCTGACCGCGCGGGAAAGTACCGCATCGACCCGTCGCACGGACAAGATCAAGGATTTCCGCTCCGGGCAGGACAAGATCGACCTGAGCGCAATCGATGCCAGCACAGTTTTCGACGGCGATGATGCGTTTGTCTTTCGGGGGCAAAAGCCGTTCGGCCTGTCGAACCAAGGCGAGGTCTATTTCGAGAAAGTCAACGCGCCCGGCAGCACAAATGATCGCACCTATGTCTATCTTGACACCGATGGCGACCGGGCGCCTGAAATGGTGATCGAACTGACGGGCTTGCACAATCTGACCGCAGGCGACTTTATTTTGTGATCGCACGCCGCACGGCAGAGGGCCAGTTTTGCCGCCCTTTGCCCTGCGGGAACATCAGTGGATGTGACGCCCTAAAGACCTGCCCGCGGCCACCGGTGACAGAGGGTCGGCCGCTTGAGGGCCCGACTCTTCTTACCTTTTATCCCCGCTCGGGAAGACCAGAAAATTTTTCCTCGAACCGGCTTGAAGCCGGTTCGCAGACACTGTAGAGAGCGATCCGACGGGTGATTAGCTCAGTGGTAGAGCGCTTCGTTCACATCGAAGATGTCAGGAGTTCGAATCTCTTATCACCCACCATTCTCTCTCTTTTTGTGAGACCATCTGCCTGAACCCTGCTAGCAGGCATGCGCCGCAATGGTTCGACACTGCCGTCGGTGAGCGGCATGAAAAAAAGGGCGGGATGAAACCCGCCCTTTCAAGATTTCTTGCGCTGTCCGGTCAGTGCGCCGTGGCGACCGGGGTGCCGCCATCAACGGCCTTGGCTGCTGCTGCCGCGGCCTCTTCGTCGGCCTCGTCCCATTCGATCGGCTCGGGTTTGCGCACCAGCGCACGTTCCAGAACCTCGGACACGTGCTTGACCGGGATGATCTCCAGCCCTTCCTTCACGTTGTTCGGGATATCGGCCAGATCCTTCTCGTTCTCTTCGGGAATCAGCACCGTCTTGATGCCACCCCTCAGAGCCGCGAGCAGTTTCTCCTTCAACCCGCCGATCGGCATAGCGTTGCCGCGCAGCGAAACCTCGCCGGTCATGGCGATATCCTTGCGGACCGGAATGCCGGTCAGGACCGACACGATCGAGGTCACCATCGCCAGGCCGGCGCTGGGGCCGTCCTTTGGCGTCGCGCCGTCAGGCACGTGCACGTGGATGTCGATCTTGTCGAACTGCGGCGGCTTTACACCGATCTCGGGCGCGATCGAGCGCACATAGGACGAAGCGGCGTCGATGGATTCCTTCATCACTTCGCCCAGCTTGCCCGTGGTCTTCATGCGGCCCTTGCCTGGCAGCTTCAGCGCCTCGATATGCAGCAGATCGCCGCCGACCGAGGTCCAGGCCAGACCGGTCACCACGCCCACCTGATCGTCCTGTTCAGCCAGACCATAGCGGTATTTGGGCACGCCCAGGAATTCGTGCAGGTTTTCGGCGGTCACGGTCACGGACTCGGATTCCTTCTTGATGATCCGGGTCAGCGCTTTGCGCGCCACCTTGGCGATTTCGCGTTCCAGGTTCCGCACGCCCGCCTCGCGGGTATAGAACCGGATGATCGCAGTCAGCGCCTCGTCCGTCAGTTCGAATTCCTTGGTCTTCAGGCCATGGTTCTTGACCTGCTTTGGGATCAGGTGGCGCTTGGCGATCTCGCGCTTTTCGTCCTCGGTATAGCCGGCCAGCGGAATGATCTCCATCCGGTCCAGCAGCGGCCCAGGCATGTTGTAGCTGTTGGACGTGGTCAGAAACATCACGTTCGACAGGTCATATTCGACCTCAAGGTAGTGGTCCATGAACGTGCTGTTCTGTTCCGGGTCCAGCACCTCGAGCATGGCCGAGGCCGGATCACCACGGAAGTCCTGCCCCATCTTGTCGATTTCATCGAGCAGGATGAGCGGGTTCGTGGTTTTCGCCTTTTTCAGCGCCTGGATGATCTTGCCGGGCATCGAGCCGATATAGGTCCGACGGTGGCCGCGGATCTCGGATTCGTCGCGCACCCCACCCAATGAGATGCGGATAAACTCGCGCCCCGTAGCCTTGGCGACCGATTTGCCCAGCGAGGTTTTACCCACGCCCGGAGGGCCGACAAGGCACATGATCGGGCCTTTCAGCTTCTTCGAACGTTGTTGCACCGCGAGATATTCGACGATCCGCTCCTTGACCTTTTCGAGGCCATAATGATCGGCGTCCAAGATCTCTTGCGCGCGGCTGAGGTCTTTCTTGACCCGCGACTTGGTGCCCCACGGCAGCGACAGCAACCAGTCGAGATAGTTCCGAACCACCGTCGCTTCGGCCGACATCGGGCTCATGTTGCGCAGCTTCTTGAGCTCGGCCTCAGCCTTTTCGCGGGCTTCCTTCGACAGCTTGGTCTCGGCGATCTTGGCTTCCAGTTCGGCGATCTCGTTCGCGCCGTCCTCGCCATCTCCCAACTCTTTCTGAATGGCCTTCATCTGCTCATTCAGGTAATACTCGCGCTGGGTCTTCTCCATCTGCGACTTGACGCGGGTCTTGATCTTCTTCTCGACTTGAAGAACCGACATCTCGCCCTGCATCAGGCCATAGACCTTCTCGAGCCGCTCGCTGATGCTGAGCGTTTCCAACAGGTCCTGTTTCTGTTCGACCTCGATGCCCAGATGGCCCGAAACCAGATCGGCCAGCTTGGCTGGGTCGGTGGTGTCGCTGACCGCGGTCAAGGCTTCTTCGGGGATGTTCTTGCGGACTTTGGCGTAACGCTCAAATTCATCCGAAACGGTGCGCACCAGTGCCTGGGTCGTGGTCACGTCGCCAGGAATTTCATTCAGGTACTCGGCGCGGGCTTCGAAGAACTCGACGTTGTCCACGAATTCGGTGATCCGCACTCGCGCCTGACCTTCGACCAGAACCTTTACGGTTCCGTCGGGCAGCTTCAACAGCTGCAGCACATTGGCCAGCACACCGGTGCGATAGATTCCATCCGTATCCGGATCATCGACCGCTGGGTCGATCTGGCTGGACAGCAAAATCTGCTTGTCGTCCTGCATCACCTCTTCCAGCGCGCGCACCGATTTTTCACGGCCCACGAACAGCGGCACGATCATGTGCGGAAACACAACGATGTCGCGCAGCGGCAGGACGGGGTATGAGGAATTAAGAGGCTCTTGCATGCTCTATCCTTATCATTGGCAAGATGACGCTGACCCCTGTCGCAGGCAGCTCTTGGCCATCTCCTTCATTCGACGATAAAGGTGGGGCGCGGATCGCCCGGTTTCAACCTTTTCGCCGTACCTGTCCGAACACAATGACCTGACGCTGACGCGACTGCAAGGCATCAGCTGAGGCCCGATGCAGTTTTGGTCGCACGTGCATCAGATCGTATCAGAGCGGCTCGATGTCGCCCTGCGCCCGTTGCGCGTGGAACTCCGCCTGCCAGGCTCCGAAGGTGCCGGCGGCGATGGCGTCCCGCATGCCCTGCATGATTTCCTGAAAATAGTGCAGGTTGTGCCAGGTCAGCAACATGCCCGAAATCATCTCGTTGGCGCGGAACACATGGTGCAGATAGGCACGCGAATAATTCGAGCAGGCCGGGCATGTACACTGTTCATCCAGCGGGCGCGGATCGTCGGCGTGGCGGGCATTCTTGATGTTTACCACGCCGCGGCGGGTGAACACCTGGCCCGTCCGCCCCGAGCGCGACGGCAGCACGCAATCCATCATGTCGATCCCGCGAGCCACGGCGCCCACGATGTCATCAGGCTTGCCCACGCCCATCAGATAGCGTGGTTTGTCGGTGGGCAGGAAATCGGGCGCATAATCCAGACAGCCGAACATGGCCTCCTGCCCTTCGCCCACGGCCAGGCCGCCAACGGCATAGCCGTCGAACCCGATGGCCTTCAGGGCTTCGGCGCTTTCCTCGCGCAGGTCCCGCTCCAACCCGCCCTGCATGATGCCGAACAGCGCGTGGCCGGGCCGATCGCCGAACGCCTCGCGGGACCGTTCGGCCCATCGCATCGACAGGCGCATCGACTCGGCGATCCGGTCGCGGTCGGCAGGCAAGGCGGGGCATTCGTCAAAGCACATGACGATGTCCGACCCCAGCAGGCGCTGGATCTCCATCGACCGCTCAGGTGTCAGCTCGTGCTTCGATCCGTCGATATGCGATTTGAAGGTCACGCCCTTTTCGGTGAGCTTGCGCAGGCCGGCCAGCGACATGACCTGAAACCCGCCCGAATCGGTCAGAATCGGCCGGTGCCAGTTCATGAACTTGTGCAGGCCGCCCAAACGGTCGATCCGTTCGGCCGTGGGCCGCAGCATCAGGTGATAGGTGTTGCCCAGCAGGATGTCGGCGCCGGTCGCCCGCACGCTTTCGGGCATCATAGCCTTGACCGTCGCGGCCGTGCCCACGGGCATGAAGGCCGGCGTGCGCACCTCGCCCCGCGGCGTGTGGATCACGCCGGTGCGGGCCTTGCCGTCGGTGGCCTTCAGTTCGAATGAAAAACGCTCGGTCATGTCATCGCCTCGGGTCGCTGAACCGGGCAGGCTTTGCCCGATCGACGCGCGCAATGCAACCCGTCAGGGCAATGCCGCAACCCTTTGCGTGAACAGATCGACGACCTGATCGCCGTTCACGTCGGTGCACACCAGTACCGGCGGCCGCGACGGTTCGGGCCGGGTCGCGCCCCGCGCCTCGCCATCCAGCGCGACCCGCAAACCGGTTTCGTGCAGGCTGAACATCGACCGGTGCGAACAGGCAATGACGGCGGTCGAGTCGTGTAGGCCGCAACCGTCCAACCCCGCCACCTCGCGGTAGAAGTTCAGGTAGAACCGGGAAATGTCGCGCAGGAACCCACCTGTTTCCGGGGCGCATTGGGCCAGCGTCTCGAAATCATCGGCGCGGTACAGCGTTTTCAGCGTGACATCTAACCCCACCAGAACCGTCGGCGCTGGGGTCGAGAACACCTCGTCCGCCGCCACCGGATCGTGAAAGATGTTGGCCTCGGCATGGGCATTGATGTTGCCGGGGCAGAACACTGCCCCGCCCATGATGACCAACTGCCCGATATTGCCCGCAAATTCCGGGTCTAGCCGCATCGCGTCGGCAATGTTGGTCAACGGCCCCACCGCGCAGACCGTCAGGTCCTTGCCGTGCCGGCGTGCCATCTCCACCAAGAATTCGGCAGCCGGCAGATCGTGGTTTTGCCCGATCTCGGGTATCTGGGTCAGGTCACCAAACCCCTCGTTGCCGTGAACGTGCCGCGATGGCACATGACCGTCGGCGCCACGCGCGACGCCGGCCCCCGAGGCAACCGGAACGTCCAACCCCAGCCGGTGCACAAGATAGCGGGCGTTGCGGCTGGATTGTTCCACATGCGTGTTGCCGAATACCGTGGTCAACCCCACCAGGTCGAATTCCGGCGCAGCGGCGGCATAGGCGATGGCCATCGCGTCGTCGATGCCCGGGTCGGTGTCGATGATCAGTTTCATCCCGCCCCGATAGCGCAATCAGTTGCGGATGCAAAGCAGTCACAGACCGGAATTTCAGCATTGCCCCGCGAATATCCAGCATGGGATTCCACTGCCGTTCCCGCCATACCAGAGTTGAAATCATGGGACTCAATCCCCAAATGTATACAATTGTACACAATAAAAGAGGACAGATATGACCGAAGACCAGATTATCGGACTGCTTTCATCCAACATCATTTACCTTCTGGCGGCCGTTCTGGTCGTCGTCGTCATCCTGAAGGGCATCAAGATCGTTCCGCAATCCGAAAAATATGTGGTCGAACGGTTCGGGCGCCTGCATTCGGTGCTGGGCCCCGGCATCAATTTCATCGTGCCATTCCTGGACGTAGCGCGCCACAAGATCTCGATTCTGGAACGCCAGCTTCCCAACGCCACGCAGGACGCCATCACCAAGGACAACGTTCTGGTGCAGATTGACACATCTGTCTTCTACCGCATTCTGGAACCCGAAAAGACCGTGTACCGCATCCGTGATGTCGATGGCGCCATCGCCACCACTGTGGCGGGCATCGTGCGCGCCGAGATCGGCAAGATGGATCTGGACGAGGTTCAGTCGAACCGCGCGCAGCTGATCGAACGTATCCAGGAAAGCGTGGAAACCGCCGTTGATGACTGGGGCATAGAGGTGACCCGGGCCGAAATTCTGGACGTGAACCTTGACCAGGCCACCCGCGACGCCATGCTGCAGCAGTTGAACGCCGAGCGCGCCCGTCGCGCCCAGGTGACCGAGGCCGAGGGCCAGAAGCGCGCCGTTGAGCTGCAGGCCGACGCCGAGCTTTATGCCGCCGAGCAGGCCGCCAAGGCGCGCCGTGTGCAGGCCGAAGCCGAGGCCTTTGCCACCGAGGTGGTCGCCAAAGCGATTCAGGCCAACGGTCTGGAAGCGGCCCAGTACCAGGTTGCCCTGAAACAGGTCGAAGCCCTGAACGCCCTGGGCAAAGGCAGTGGCAGCCAGACGATCGTGGTGCCCGCCAATGCGCTCGAGGCCTTCGGCAATGCCTTCAACATGTTGAAAGGGGGGAAATGATGGCTGACCCGTTCTGGCTGACCTGGTGGCTCTGGCTGGCGGCGGCGCTGGTTCTGGGCATCCTCGAAGTCGCCCTGCCCGGTTTCATCTTCCTAGGTTTCGCGATCGGCGCCGCCATCACGGGACTGCTTCTGGCGATCCCCGGCATTGCGCCGGGCCTGGCCGTGCTGCTGCTGATCTTTGCGGTGCTGTCGCTAATCGCGTGGCTGATCCTGCGGCGCATGTTCGCTCTGCCGCACGGACAGGTGAAGACCTTTGACAAGGATATCAACGAATGACCACGATGGCGCCCGTTTCCCGGGCGCCATCCGCCTCTGGACGCTGGCGGCGGCTTTCCCTATATAATCGCTCAGGTAACAACCCGAGGCATCCATGACCCACCCAAGCGAACAGTTGGAAGGCACCCCTTTGATCGCGCCTTCTACGGTCGAGCACCCTCTGTACGAGTCCGTGGTCGAGGCCTGCCGGACCGTCTATGACCCTGAAATTCCCGTGAACATCTATGATCTGGGTCTGATCTACACGATCGAGATCAGCGATGACAACGCGGTCAAGGTCATCATGACACTGACCGCTCCGGGGTGCCCCGTGGCGGGCGACATGCCGGGCTGGGTAGTCGAGGCGATCGAGCCGGTGGCCGGGGTCAAGGAGGTGGACGTCGAACTGACCTGGGAGCCGCCTTGGGGCATGGAAATGATGTCGGACGAGGCCCGCCTGGAATTGGGCTTCATGTAACGCCGCAAGTCCGGGGTCGTCCCGGCACCCGGCATCGCGATCGCTCTTTGCCAGCGCTCATTTCAGGTCACAGGTTGTCTTGATCTCGGCCGCACGGGCGTCCAATTTATCGACATCTTCGCCCGACAACATCTTCAGCCTTTTCTGCTCGGCCCCCGCGACCAACCCGAGCAAGGCGCCGGCCGGCGTGATGACCAGAATGCTTTAGACCTGCTGCGCCCGGGCATTTTTCCGTTCGACGGAAATGGCTCTCAGATCGCCCTCGGCGGTGGTGCAATCGATCGGATGCTTGGCCGGATCACCCATGGCCGGCGAGGCGGACAGGGCAGCGACCACGCCGCACAGGATCCGTTTGAATGAGGATCGTATCATTTCCAGGCCTCCTGTCCAAAAGCGGTGGCGCGATCACACCGAACCACCTTCAGCGTATAGGGATGCTCGCCACAGGCAATCTCGGTCATGGGCGAGGCGCGCCCGGCAGAAAAAGACACGAAACCACTGGGCCGGCTTGAGCCTTGCCCTCGGCCACCCTAGATTATGAACAACGCGCGAATACGGAGAGCATGATGTTTGGCATTCCCGGCAAGCAAGCCGTGACGATGACCCCGAAAGCGGCCGAGCAGATCGTTCGGCTGATGAAGTCGGGCGGCCATGCCGGCCTGCGCATCGGCGTCAAAAAGGGCGGATGCGCCGGCATGGAATACACAATGGAATATGTCGATCAGGCCGACCCGAATGACGAGGTCGTCGAACAGGACGGCGCCCGGGTAATGATTGCGCCCATGGCACAGATGTTCCTGTTCGGCACGGAAATCGACTATGAAACCTCGCTGCTGGAATCGGGGTTTAAATTCAAGAATCCTAACGTGGTCGATGCCTGCGGCTGCGGCGAATCGATCAAGTTCGACGAGTCGCTGGCCCAGCAGGGCTAAGGTTTCTGTTTCAGGTGCAGATAGGTTTCCTGAAAGCGCCGGGTCAGATGTTCCCCGGCGCTGATCGTCCGGCCTGAACCGGGCGGTGCGACATTTGTGTCGTAGGAGGGGTTGAAGAACAGCGGAACCGAGATCCGCTCGTCCCGGCCGCCCCTGACGCGGTGCATGGTGGCCTTGACGCGCCCGGCGGTCCAGAATTCCAGCATTTCCCCGAAATTGATGATGAAGGTGCCGGGGTCAGCCTGCACCGGTTGCCATTCGCCCCCGGGCATCTGAACCTCGAGCCCGGGCTGGCCGTCGGTGGCCAGAAGGGTCAGACAGCCATAGTCGCTATGCGCGGCGATTCCGAAATCCTTGATACCCGCCCAGTCCGGGCGCTGGGGGTAATAGTTGCCGCGCAGCAAGGCCATCGGCGTATCGAATGCTCGGTCGAAGCTGTTTTCATCCCGCCCCAGGGCGCAGGCAATGGCCCGAAGGATACGCATCGCCACGGCACAGGCGTCCGCGTAATAGGCTTGGATGACAGCGCGAAATTCGGGCGGCTGCGTGGGCCACAAGTTCGGCGCATAGACGCTCAGCCCCCGGCCCTGATACGGGTTTCCCGGCGGCAATTCGAACCCGCAATCGAACACTTCCTTGTAATCGGGGTTGGCGTCCGGGTCGACCTGCTCGGACCCGGGCGCGCCCCAGCCGCGGTTCGCGCCCGTCCGCGCCATGTCGACGGCCCGCTTGTCGGCGCGCGGCAGGTGAAAGAACACGCGGTAGGTCTCGATGACAGAACGCACGCGATCTGCGGTCAATCCGGTATTAGAGACGGTCAGAAACCCGACCCGCTGCGCAGCATCGGCAAGGCGCGTCAGGTCCTCGGGCGCGCGGTGGTCCAGTTTCGCAAGATCCAGGTCGTCAATCATCGGCATACAGGGCAAATTGGCCCCCGCAGAGTGGCGGCGAAACCGGTGCTCTGCAACCGGAATTGTCACGCCCGACCAGCGGTGCTAACTGGGATGCGACCATATTTGCATCAACGACCGCGGAGGACCCGACATGCGACGCAAGCTGGCGGCAGGCAACTGGAAGATGAACGGAACCGGGGCCGCGCTGTCCGAGTTGCAAACGCTGAAGCAAAGCCACCCCGCGCCCACGGTCGACATCCTGATCTGCCCACCGGCCACCCTGATCCACCGCGCGGCGCAGACGGTCGGGAGTGGCATCGCCATCGGCGGTCAGGACTGCCATGCCGAACGCTCTGGCGCGCATACGGGCGACATCAGCGCCGAGATGCTGAAGGACGCGGGTGCGACCCATGTAATACTGGGGCATTCCGAGCGGCGCGAGGACCATGGCGAGCAGGACGAGGACGTGCGCGCCAAGGCCCGCGCGGCCATGGATGCCGGACTGATCGCCATCATCTGCGTCGGCGAAAGCCTCGAGCAGCGCGAGGCAGCCAATACGCTGGACATCATCGGCGGGCAACTGTCGGGATCCGTGCCCGACCAGTCGACCGGCGAAAACCTGGTGATCGCCTACGAGCCGATCTGGGCCATCGGCACCGGCAAGGTCCCGACGCTTGACGAGATCGGCGAGGTTCACGACTTCATCCGCGCCCGGCTTGAACGGCGGTTCGGCGAGGGCGTGGGGCGGTCGGTACGGTTGCTGTACGGCGGCTCGGTAAAACCGGCCAATGCGGCCGAGATCTTCGGGGTGTCGAACGTGGATGGCGCGCTGGTCGGCGGGGCCAGCCTGAAGGCCCGCGATTTCTCGGGCATCATCTCGGCGCTCGAACAGGCCTGACCCGTCTACTGCCACATGGATGCCGGCCTGGCCGTGCGATCACCTGAAACCCGGGACCGGAACCATGAAAGTCTGTGTCATCTGCATGAAATGGGGCGATGTCTATGGCCCCGAGTACGTCAACCTGTTGTACCGGTCGGTTCAGGACAACCTGTCGATCGAGCATGACTTCATCTGCATTTCCGATGATTTCACGGGGCTCGAGCCCGGCATTAAACGGCAGCCCTTTTCCTTTCCCCAGTTGGACCGCCCGCTGTGGACGCATGGAAAATGGCCCAAGCTGCAGATGTTCGACCGCCGGATCGTCGGCCAGTACGATGCGGCGCTGTTTCTGGACCTCGACCTGCTGATCACCGGCGATCTCGATCCGCTGTTTCAGATCACGCTGGACAAGGGCGGGCTGTATCTGATGCCCAAATTCCGCGGCTTCGTCTGGCGGATGATTCCGGCTGGTGTCTGGGATCTTGTGCCGTGGCTGATGAACAAGGTCACCCGTGGCAATTCATCCGTGGTGGGCTTTGTCCCGTCCCAGCAATATCACCTGTTCGACGACTTCGACGGCGACACCCATCTGCCGAAATACGAAAACGACCAGAACTATATCTCGGCCCTAGCCTACAAGCGTCGGTGTTTCCCCAAGAACTGGTGCATCGGACTGATTCATCTGGTGCCCTACTGGCCGTTCGGCCTGGTCTACAAACCCTACCGAAACCTGCCCCGGCGCCCCAAGATCGTGATCTTCAATGGCCGGCCCAATCCCGATGAACTTGTCAACGATGACATCGGATCTTGGGGCGCACGGCGGCGGCGGGGCTACGGGGGCATCCGGTGGGTCGCGGACTATCTGGCGAAATACGGCGACCCGGCCTGAGGGACCCGAACCGGCGCACCGGTTCGGATCGGATCTTTTCCGCTAGTTCGTTATGATCTCGGGGCCCATGAAGGTGTTCGGTAACACCGTCGAGATCCACGGGATGTAGGTGACCATAATCAGGAACACGAACAGCACCGCCAAGAAGGGCAGCGCGGCGCGGACCACGCTCATCATCGGCATGCCTGCGACGCCCGAGGTGACGAACAGGTTCAGACCGACGGGCGGCGTAATCATCCCGATCTCCATGTTGACCACCATGATGATCCCTAGGTGAATCGGGTCGATGCCCAGTTCGATGGCGATCGGGAACACCAAGGGCGCCACGATGACCAGCAGCCCCGAGGGCTCCATAAACTGACCGCCGATCAGCAGGATCACGTTCACCACGATCAGGAAGGTCACCGGCCCCAGCCCCGCTGACAACATCGCGTTGGCGATATGCTGCGGCACCTGCTCGTCGGTCAGAACATGCTTGAGGATCAGTGCGTTGGCGATCACGAACAGCAGCGTCACCGTCAGCTTGCCGGCCTCGAACAACGTGTGCTTGGTGTCCGCATGGAAGAACGCGGTGATCAAGGCATGGGGCTTTTTCAGCAGCGACATATTCTGTTCGCCATCGGCCGTGCGTAGCGGTCCCATGTCCTTGTAGACGAAGCTGGCGATGAAGAAGGCGTAGACAGCCGCCACCGCCGCGGCCTCGGTCGGGGTAAAGATGCCGCCGTAGATACCGCCCAGGATAATGACGATCAGGAACAGACCCCAGGCCGCCTCGCGCGCCGATTCAAAGATCTCGCCCCAGCCTAGCCAGTCGCCCTTGGGCAGGTTCTTGACCTTGGCCATAACATAGATCGTCACCATCAGCATCAGTCCTGCCATCAGGCCCGGGATCACGCCGGCCAGGAACATCCGGCCCACCGACACTTCGACGGCGGCGGCATAGACGACCATCACGATCGACGGCGGGATCAGGATGCCCAGCGTACCCGCGTTGCAGATCACCCCCGCGGCGAATTCTTTCGAATAGCCCACCTGCCGCATCCCGGCGATCACGATCGACCCGATGGCAACCACTGTTGCGGGCGACGAACCCGACAAGGCCGCGAATAGCATACACGCAAACACGCCAGCAATCGCCAGACCGCCCGGCAGGTGTCCGACGCAGGCGATGGAAAAACGGATGATCCGCCGCGCCACCCCGCCCGTCGTCATGAAGGACGAGGCCAGGATAAAGAACGGGATCGCCAGCAGGGTGAAATGCCCCTCGAAAGCTTCGAACAGCGTTGCGGCGACCGAGGCCAGCGAGCTGTCGGAATAGATCAGCAGGAACAGGGTCGAGCTGAGGCCGAGCGCCACCGCGATCGGAACGCCGATCAGCAGCAGCCCCACGACCATCGAGAAAAGAAAGACAACGTCCATCAGTCATGCTCTCCCTGCTGGGCCCGGACTTCTTCGATTTCGTCCTCGACTTCGTGACTGGCTACAAGACGGTCGGTTTCACCGCGCCAGATCTGCACGCCCACCTGGGCGAAGCGGATCACCAACAGCAGCATGGAAACCGGCAGCACCAGATAAGGCACGACTTTGGGAAGTTTTTCGTAATGTTCGCCATAGTTTATGAGGTCTTCCAGGAAGCGCAGCGGCGCGACCATGGGAATGTCGTCGACCTCATAGAAACTCTGGCTGCGGGCCGAAAAGTCAAAGCCTGTGGGGAACCAGCGCCCCGAGGTCGGCGGCAGGTCGGCGAACACCGCCCAATAGTCGTAGGCCCCTTTCAGCATCAGCAGCGAGAAGATCAAACAGAAGCCAACGGATACCAGCGCCATGATCCGGCGCGGCCCAGGCGCCAGCATGTTCAGGATCGCATCCACACCCAGATGGGCGTGCTTCTTGACCGCGTACGACGCTCCCAACAGAACCAGCCATCCAAAGGCGAACACGGTCAGTTCCAGCGCCCACAGGATGTTGGAATTGAAGACGAAGCGCGCGATTACGTTGGCGAAGGTCACCACGGTCATCAAACCAAGCAACGCCGCGATCAGGGTTTCTTCGATATGGTCGACCAGCCCGGTCGGGCCGGATTTCGCACCAGACATCTTTCTGTCCCCACGTTTTTTTCATTGAGAGAATTAGTGGCGGGCCGTCGGGCCCGCCCTGCCCGTCCCTCGGCAACGCGCAGGTTGCCAAGGGGTCGGGCGCGGCCGGATCAGAACCCGGCGTTGATGGCCTGCGCCGCGTCGATCTTGTCCTGACCGACGTCGCCGGCGAACTTCTCCCAGACCGGCTTCATCGCGTCGACCCAGGCCTGACGCTGTTCTGGCGTCAGCTGGCGGATGGTGCCGCCGGCGTCGATGATCGCCTGCTTGGCCTGTTCGTTGACCGCGAACGACTCTTTGTTTCGCTGCTCGGTCACCTCGGCAAGGATCGTCAGGAACTGCTCACGCACGTCCGGTTCCAGGCTGTCAAGCCAGTCCACCGAGGTCACGACCAGATAGTCGATGATGCCGTGGTTGGTTTCGGTGGTGCCGTCCTGCACCTCGAAGAACTTCTTACCGTAGATGTTCGACCAGGTGTTCTCCTGCCCGTCGACAACGCCCTGCTGCAGAGCGCCATAGACTTCCGAGAAGGCCATTTTCTGCGGGCTGCCGCCGATGGCTTCCATCTGTGCCACCAGCACGTCAGACGACTGCACGCGGAATTTCAGTCCGTTTGCGTCACTGGGCAGCGTCAGCGGCTTATTGGCCGACATCTGCTTCATGCCGTTGTGCCAGAAGGCCAGGCCCTGCAGGCCGCGGCGCTGCATGCTGTCCTTCATCGCCTGACCGGCCTCGGAGGCCTGGAAGGCATCCACCGCGTCGATGTTCTTAAACATGAACGGCAGGTCGAACAGGCGGAACTGCTTGGTGAACTTCTCGAATTTCGACAGCGAGGGCGCGGCTAGTTGCACGTCACCCTGCAGCATCGCCTCCAGCACCTTGTCGTCGTTGTAGAGCGTAGAGTTCGGATAGACCTCCATGCACATCTTGCCGTTCATTTCCTCGTTCACGCGCTTTTCCAGCAGAGAGGCGGCGATGCCCTTGGGGTGCTTGTCGGTGTTGGTCACATGCGCGAATTTGACGACGATCTCGCCCTCATCGCACTGGGCGAAGCCGGCCGTAGCGGTCACGGACAGGGCCAGAGCGGTCGCAGCTGTTGCAAGGAATTTCATGTTGGTGTCCTCCCAGACGTTTTGAAACCTCCGTTGGCGCCGACCAAGGCGCCAGATGCGAAGAAGTGAAGCGAATCGGAGGTAGCCAATCAACGTTTCGGAGATTTTGCGCGAATTTTGATTTTTTCTGTTTATTATCTAATTGTTAAAAAGCGTATTCAACATGCTTGTCTGACCGCCAGGGGCGCGATGTGCGAAAATCCGCACACCAAGGTGGCCACCCGTGCGAAAAACCGCACACCTGTCGAATCGCCTGCGAATCGCCAACAGCCTAGCGGCGATAGTCCTCCGGGCGGATGCCATAGCGCGCCAGCTTGTCATAGAAGGTTTTGCGCGGCAGCTTCAGCGACCGAGCAGCCTCCGAGGCCTTGCCGTTGTGCCGCCCCAGCGCTGCGATCAAGAGCGACCGCTCGACCCGGGCCATCTGCTCGGCCAGTCCCAGATCGGCCGCCGTCGCCACCTCCTCCGGCATACCCAGGACAAAGCGCATGGCCGCCGACATCAGCGACCGGGCGTTGCCCGGCCAGTCGCGCGCCATCAGGCTGGCCAGGTGTTCGGGCGTGACCTCGGGCGCGGCGATCCCGGCCTGTTCTGCCGCCTGAGCCACATAGTGGCGAAAGATCACGGGGATGTCTTCGGGGCGTTCCGCCAAGGACGGCACCCGAACCCGCATCACGTCCAGCCGATAGAACAGATCGGCGTTGAACTGACCCTCGGCCACCAGCGCGGCAAGATCCGCGGTCGTGCCGGCGATGATGCGCACCCCTGCGCCCGCCTCTATCAGGTCGAGCGTGGCGTATTGTGTGGCCTCGGGCATCGCCGACACCTCGTCCAGAAACAGAGAGCCACCAGCCGCATCCCCAGCCACCTGACGCAGATCCTGCGCCGTCAGCCCGGCCGCCGGGCGCTTGACGAACGGTCCCTGCGCCCGCGGCGACATCAGGTGGACCACCTCGGCGACCTTCGAGATGCCGCTACCCGGCGGACCGGTCACCAGAACCTCGGCTTGGGTCGGGGCCACGCTGCGCACGCGGGCGCGCAGGTCCTCGGCCTGGGGGGAGTGTCCGAACAGCAGCCGCGCGGCCGGGTCGCCCTTTTCCAACTCGCGTTTTGCCCGGCGTTCGGCCAGCACCTCGGCCCGGTTGGCGAAGGCCCGATCGAGCACTGCCAACAGATCCGCGGCCGCGCAGGGTTTTTCAAGAAAGTCGAAAGCTCCCCGCCCCATGGCCTGCACCGCCATGGGTATGTCGCCCTCGCCCGTCAGCAGGATTACCGGCAGGTCGGGATCGACCGACCGGGCATACGACAGCAGATGAAACCCGTCGCGCCCCGGCATGCGGATGTCTGACAGGATCACGCCGGGAAAGCCGGCGTGGATATGATCCTTGGCGGCCACGAACGACCCCGCCGGAATGACCGTCAGTTCGGCCAGTTCCAGCGTCTGGGCCAGGGCCTCGCGCACGGCGGCGTCATCATCTACCAGCAGGACCGAGCGGATCATGCGGCGACTTCCTTTTCGAACGGTTCCAGTTCGACGGTGAATACGGCACCATCCTCCGTGTTGGCGCCGCGTATTTCGCCGCCGAAGCTTTGCACCAGACCGTACGAGATGGACAGGCCCAACCCCATGCCCTCGGACGAGCCGACCGTCTTGGTGGTATAGAACGGCTCGAACACGCGGTCGGGGTCGGCGATGCCGGGACCGGTGTCGCGGATGCCGACCCGGATGCGCTCGGCCCGGTCAAGGGTGATGGTCAGCTGCCGCCGGTCGCGGCCCTCCATGGCGTCTGCGGCATTGTTGATGAGATTCACGAAAACCTGCACCAGCCGCACCTCGCCGCCCCAGGCCGGAACGGGTGTATTGGGCGGTTGCCAGTCCACGGCGATGCCATCGGATTTCAGGCGGCTTTCGGTCAGTTCGACGGCGGTGTTCAGCACTTGCACCAGATCGACCTTGCCCATCGGCTCGCTCTCATTGCGCGCAAAGGCCCGCAAGTTCTTGATGATACGCGCCATCCGCGCGGCCATGTCCGAGATACGACCCAGGTTTTCGCGCGCTTTTTCGGTGTTGTCCCGAGCCAGAAAGGCGGCGCCGTTGTCGGCGAATTGGCGGATTGCCATCAGCGGCTGATTCAATTCGTGGCTGATGCCGGCCGACATCTTGCCAAGTGCGCTGAGCTTGCCCGCCTGGACCAGATCAGCCTGCGCGCGTTTCAGCGCGGCTTCGGCCTCCTGCCGTTCGGCCACCTCTCGGCGCAGGGCGGCGTTCGCGGCCGTCAGCGCGCGGGTGCGCTGGGCCACGCGGCTTTCCAGGACCGCGTTGGCCTGCGCCAGGGTGCGCCGACGTTCAGTGGCCAGAAATAGCAAGGCCCCGAAGGCCATGCAGATCGCCGCGACCGCCGCCGCCTGCAAGGCGGCAAGCCGGCGGGCCGGTGCGACATCCATCAGCACTTCTCCGGTCATGCCGATCACAGGCAGATCCCGGGTCAGGTGCAAGGCCCGCCGGGGCAGATACGGGCCCCAGCCGATGGTCCACACTTCATGCGGACCGATCCGGGTGGACCGGAAATCCCCCGCCGGCTGACCGGGTGGCCGCAGGCCCACCTCGCCGGGTGGTCGGGACCAGAACAGCAGCTCGGACCGGTTGGTGATGAAGACCTGCCCCGACCGGTCGACGAAGAATACCGCCTCGGTGCTGCCGCGCCAGGTGCGTTCAACATCTTCGACATCGGCAATCACCATCAACACGCCTCTGACCCGTCCGTCGGGCGCAAAGGACGGCGCGGCGTAGGAATAGATCCGGTTCCCAGTTTCCCCCAGCACGCCATGCGCGCTGCCCAGGGCGCCCTGCATCGCGCGCCGAAACGCCGAGAGGCCGGCCACGTTGCCGCCCACCACGTCCAGCGCCGCGGCCAGCACGCGACCCGAAGTATCCGCAAAAATCACATCCACCGCCGAGGACTTGTCGGCGACCTCCAGCAACAGCGTCCGGGCTGCGGCCCGGTCGGCCTCGGTCTCCAGGTTGCGCAACGCCGGATGCTCGGCCATCAGAACCGCCAGCTCCTGATACACCTGCAACTGCGAGCTCAGCCGGTCCGAAGCCAGTTCCAGATCGGCCTGTGCCTTTTCGCTCAGTTGAAACAGGGCCTGACGATAGCCGTAAGACCACACCCCGGCCGCCAACAGCGCGACCGCCAACAGAAAACCGACCGGAACAAGAAGCCTTTGCATGTTACAGGGTCTTGCATTCACGAAGGCTCATGGCAAGTCTGTCGGCCATGATCATTCTGTCGCAAGCCCCCACCGACCAAACCTTCGTGCAGAACCCCTATGCGTTCTATCACATCGCGCGACAGCACGGCGATCTGGTGTACTGGCCCGAATATGACATGCCCGCTGCAGTGTCGCTGGCCGCCGTGCAGGCCCTGCTGCGCGACCGGCGGTTCGGGCGCGAGGTGCCACCCGAGCAGGCGACCGCGGGCCCAGACCACCTGTCGCCCTGGCTTGCTGTCGAGGCGCATTCGCTGCTCGAGGCCGAACCGCCCCGCCATACCCGCTTGCGGTCACTGGTGCTGCGCGCCTTCACCTCGCGGGCGATCACCGCGCTGGCGCCCGATATCGAACGCTTGTGCCATGACCTGATCGACGCCTTCCCGGACGCGCGCTTCGACCTGCTGGATGCCTATTGCACCCAGGTTCCGGTAATCACGATCTGCCGCCTGCTGGGTGTGCCCGAATCCATGGCGCCGCAACTGCTAGACTGGTCGCACGCGATGGTGGCCATGTATCAGGCCAGCCGCACGCGCCAGACCGAGGACGATGCCGCCCGTGCATCCGCCGCGTTCACCGCGTTTCTGAACGACTACGTCGATCAGCGCCGCTCAGACCCGCGCGACGACCTGATCACCCGGCTGATCGCCGCCGAGGAGGACGGCGAGAAACTTTCGCGCGATGAACTGATCGCCACCTGCATCCTGCTGCTGAATGCCGGTCACGAGGCGACGGTGCATTCCCTCGGCAACGGCGTGAAAACCCTGCTTGAGACGGGAACCGGGGCCGAGGCGCTGACAGCCGACCGCATCGACGCCACGGTCGAGGAGATCCTGCGCTATGACCCGCCACTGCACATGTTCACCCGGTACGCCTACGAGGAGGCCGAGGTATTCGGTCACAGCTTTGCCCGCGGCGACCAGGTGGCGCTGCTGCTGGGGGCGGCCAATCGCGACCCTTCGGTATGGGCCGCCCCCGACCGGTTCGACCCGACGCGCGAGATCCAGACCAACACCAGCTTTGGCGGCGGCCTGCATTTCTGCGTCGGCGCGCCGCTGGCGCGGCTGGAAATGCGCATCGCCCTGCCCATCCTGTTCGACCGCTGCCCCGGCCTGCACCTGACCGAACCGCCGGTCTATTCCAACAGCTACCACTTCCACGGGTTGCGACGGCTGATGGTGCGGGTCTGATCAGGCCTCGGCCAGCGCGTTAAGGGGCAGCATGGTGGTCGACTTGATCTCTTCCATCGACAGCAGGGCGGTCACGTTGTAGACCCGCACCTCGGAAATCAGCGCCTGATAGAACGCATCATAAGCCCGCGCGTTCCTGACCCGCACCTTGAGGATGTAATCGATATCGCCCGCCAGCCGGTGCGCCTCCTGCACTTCGGGACGATCACGCAGGGCCTTGAGGAACTTGCGCTGCCAGTCGGCCTCGTGTTCCGAGGTACGGATCAGTACGAAGAACGTGGCCTCGAACCCCAGCGCCTCGGCATCCAGCAGAACGGTCTGCTGCCCGATGATCCCGGCTCCCTTCATCTTGCGGATGCGATTCCAGACCGGCGTCTTCGAACTGCCGACGCGGGCCGCGATTTCGTCCAGCGACTGGCTGGCGTCGCGCTGCAGCTCGGCCAGAATTTTCCGATCCATGTCGTCAATGCGCACCGACATTCCAATTTTCCTTTCGTTTCGAAACTCACGTCCTGAATGGTGGATCCATTGGAACGTTCGTTCTTATTTGTCGCGCAATCTGGCGCATAATGGGGAATATTTCCTATATTGCAGGTCAAGTCAAACAACCGGCGGACCGCCCAGATGCAACAAACGCACACAGCCCAAAAGACCTACCATGTCGATTTCGTCGGCGCGGGTCCCGGTGATCCGGGCCTGCTGACGGTCAAGGCTCTGACCGCGTTCGACAGGGCCGACGTGGTGCTGCACGACCGGTTGATCAGCGACGCCATCCTGCAGATCGCCGGTCGCTCGGCCCGGCTGATCGACGTGGGCAAGGCCGGTTTCGGCCCCTCGTGGCGGCAAGAGGACATCGACGCACTTCTGGTACGGCTGGCCTTGGAAGGGCAGCGCGTGGTGCGCCTGAAATCCGGAGACGCCACCGTCTTTGGCCGCCTGGACGAAGAAATCGAAGCGCTGGATGCGGCGGGCATTTCCTGGGCCATCATTCCCGGAATCACCGCCGCCTCGGCCGCGGCCGCCAGCATCGGGCAAAGCCTGACGCGCCGAGGCCGCAATTCGTCGGTCCGGTTCCTGACCGGGCACGACATGCAAGGCTTTGCCGATCACGACTGGGCCGGGCTGGCGCGTCCGGGGTCGGTGGCCGCGATCTACATGGGCAAGAAATCCGCCCGTTTCATCCAGGGTCGCCTGCTCATGCACGGCGCCGACCGGGCCACGCCCGTTACCCTGATCGAAAACGCCTCGCGGCCCGACCAGCGGATTTTGGAAACCACCCTAGACCGGTTGGCGTCCGACCTGTCGCAAGCCGACATGACCGGCCCTGCGCTGATGTTCTATGGCCTTGCCCCGCGCGCCGCGGTCCGGGCCGCAACCGAATTGAAGAAGGAGCACGCCTGATGGCCCGCGCTTTTACACCGAAAGTCGTTACCGCCAACGATCTGCTGGAGGGCGACGTGATCTATCTGACCGCCGATGACCGCTGGTCGCGCGATCTGCGCGAGGCCGAGTTGATCACCGACGAAGCGCACGCGCAGCTGCGCCTGCTGGACGCGCAGCGGCAGGTGGACAAGATCGTCGGCGCCTATCTGGCCGATGCCGTCGCCGGGGAAAACGGCCCCGAACCCACCCATTTCCGGGAAGACTTCCGTCGGACTGGCCCGTCCAACTATGCCCACGGCAAACAGGAAACTTCCCCGCAGCCCCGGGCCTGACCTTAGGCCCCTCTCTCCCCGTAAAAAGGCCCCGGGCTCCGGGGCTGCAAAAAGGACAGCCAGACCATGTATCGCTACTCCGAGTTTGACAAAGCCTTTCTGGCCGAACGCAACAAGCAGTTCCGCGCCCAGGTCGAGCGCCGCATCGACGGTTCGCTGACCGAGGACGAGTTCAAGCCCCTGCGCCTGATGAACGGCCTGTATCTGCAACTACACGCCTACATGCTGCGGGTGGCGATCCCCTATGGCACGCTCAACAGCGCCCAGATGCGCCAACTGGCCCTGCTGGCCGAGAAGTGGGACAAGGGTTACGGCCATTTCACCACGCGCCAGAACATCCAGTACAACTGGCCCAAGCTGCGCGACGTGCCCGACATGCTGGACGCGCTGGCCGAGGTCGGCCTGCACGCGATCCAGACCAGCGGCAACACCATCCGCAACGTGACCGCCGACCATTTCGCCGGAGCGGCCGCGGATGAGATCGCCGACCCGCGCCCCTATGCCGAGCTGCTGCGCCAGTGGTCCACAGACCACCCGGAATTCCAGTTCATGCCGCGCAAGTTCAAGATCGCCATCACCGGGTCCGAGCACGACCGTGCCGTGATCAAGGCCCATGACATCGGCCTCCAACTTGTCGAGCGCGACGGCGTTCTGGGTGCCCGCGTTTTGGTGGGCGGTGGTCTGGGCCGTACGCCGATGATCGGCAAGGAGCTGTCTGATTTCGTCGCCTTCGACGACCTGCTGGCCTATCTCGAGGCCACCGTTTCGGTCTGGAACCAGATCGGCCGGCGCGACAACAAGTACAAGGCGCGCATCAAGATCACGGTGCATGAACACGGCATCGACGCGATCCGCGCCAAGGTGAACGAACGCTTCCTGCAGGTGCGCCCGCAGTTCAAGGGCGCCGACATGGCGCTGCTGGATCAGATCAAGGCGCATTTCGCGCCGCCCGCCTTCCGCGAAGGCTCGGTCGCGGCGTTCGAGAGCGCCTATTCCGACGATCCGGTCTTCCGGTCGTGGATCGACACCAACATTGCACCGCACAAGCAGGCAGATCACGCGATCGTCACGATCTCGCTCAAGAAGCACGGGGCAACGCCGGGTGACGCGACCGCCGAGCAGATGCGCGTGATGGCCGATCTGGCCGAGCAATACGCCTATGACGAGCTGCGCATCAGCCACGAGCAGAACGTGATCCTGCCGCATGTCCACAAATCGGACCTGCCCGCGATCCACGCCAAGCTGAAAGAGCACGGTCTGGCCACCGCGAACATCGGCCTGATCAGCGACATCATCGCCTGCCCCGGCATGGACTATTGCGCGCTGGCGACGGCCCGCTCGATCCCTGTCGCGCAGCAGATCGCGACCCGGTTCGACGAGCTGAAGCTGGAGCACGACATCGGCCACCTGAAGATCAAGATTTCGGGCTGCATCAACGCCTGCGGGCACCACCATGTGGGCCATATCGGCATCCTGGGCCTGGATCGCGCCGGAGTGGAGAACTACCAGATCACGCTGGGCGGAGACGCCACCGAAACGGCCGCCATCGGCGACCGCACCGGTCCGGGCTTTGCCTATGACGAGATCGTTCCGGCCATCGAGCGGATCATCGAGACCTATCTGGACCAGCGCGAAAGCCCCGAGGAGACCTTTCTGGAGACCTATCGCCGGATTGGAATGGTCCCGTTCAAGGCGGCCCTCTACCCCGAGGCCCGGGCCAATGCCGCTTGACGAAATCCAGACCGAGCTGGGCAAGGAGCGCCAGGCGCTGACCGAAAAGGTCGAGTCGCTCAACGCCCGCTACCGGCATCACAGCGCCCATGACGTGATGCATGGGGCGCTGGAAAATGCCGGCAAGATCGCTCTGGTTTCCAGCTTTGGTGCCGAGTCTGTGGTGTTGCTGCACATGGCTGCGGTGATCGACAAGAACACCCCGGTGCTGTTCGTGGACACCCAGATGCTGTTCGCCGAGACGCTGATCTATCAGCAGGAGGTGAGCGAGCGCCTTGGGCTGAAGAACGTGCGGGTCATCCGCGCCGACGAAGAGGACCTGCAGCGGGACGACCCCTATGGCGCGCTACGGCTGAAGGACCCGGACGCCTGCTGCACCCTTCGCAAGACGATCCCGCTGCAGCGGGCGCTGGCGGGTTATGACGGCTGGATCACCGGGCGCAAGCGGTTCCAGTCGGGCACCCGCGCCGCACTCGAGTTTTTCGAGGTCGAGGACGGCACCGGCCGGATCAAGGTCAACCCGCTGGCCCATTGGGCACCCGAAGACGTGCGCGCCTATATGGAAGAAAATCGGCTGCCGCGGCACCCGCTGGTGGCCAAAGGATACCCTTCGATCGGCTGTGCGCCCTGCACCTCGCCGGTGAAGGAGGGCGAAGACCCCCGCGCCGGGCGCTGGCGCGATCAGAACAAGGAAGAATGCGGCATCCATTTCGTGAACGGCAAGATGGTGCGCAGCGGAGAGAAAACATGAACGTAATCGTGACCGACCAGGGCTTTGCGCCCGACGACTGGACCGACGGCTTTGTCTCGCTGGACGATGCCGCCAATGACGTGGTGGCGCTGGACGTGACGTCGGACACCGACCCCGACGAACTGTTCGACCGGCTGGGCAATGCACAGATGGTGCGGGTGGATTTCCCCTCTTTCGCCGACGGGCGCGGTTTCACCATCGCGCGCGTCCTGCGCCTGAAGGGCTACACTGGCCGCCTGCGCGCCAAGGGGCACGTGCTGGCCGACCAATACGCCATGGCCCGGCGCAGCGGATTCGACGAGGTCGAGATCGACGCCGAGCTTGCCGCCCGCCAGCCCGAGGACCAATGGCTGGCCCGCGCCAACTGGCAGGGCCACGACTATCAGGCCCGCCTGCGCGGCTGACGCGACAAACGGGGCAATCTGCCCCCTTTTCCTGACATGGATCAAAGATTAAACGGAGATGCCGGTTTAGCAGACCGGCAGGTGAAACGATGACCGAGATGAAATCCGTGACCGAAGCAACCGCCGTGAAGGCCCCTACCCTGCCTGACGCTCAGACCGTCACCGAAGTGAAGCATTGGACCGACAGTCTGTTCTCGTTCAAGGTGACGCGCCCGCAATCGCTGCGGTTCCGCTCGGGCGAGTTCGTGATGATCGGCCTTCTGGGCGACAACGGCAAACCGCTGCTGCGCGCCTATTCCATCGCTTCGCCAGCCTGGGATGACGAGCTGGAATTCTACTCGATCAAGGTGCCGGACGGCCCGCTGACCTCGAAACTGCAGCACATCAAGCCGGGCGACCAGATCATCCTGCGGCCCAAGCCGGTGGGGACGCTGGTGCATGACGCGCTGCTGCCGGGCAAACGGATCTGGTTCTTTGCAACCGGCACCGGGTTTGCGCCCTTTGCCTCGCTGCTGCGCGAACCGCAGACATATGAGGACTATGACAAGGTCATCATCACCCACACCTGCCGCGAGGTGGCCGATCTGGAATACGGCCGCCAACTGATTGAGAAGATCAAGCAGGACGAGTTGCTGGCCGAGCTGATCGGCGAAGGCTTTGCCGACAAGATCCGCTATTACCCGACGACCACCCGCGAACAGAGCCCCAAGATGGGCCGGATCACCGACCTGCTGAAGGACGGCACCGTGTTCAAGGATCTGGGCATCGAGGGCGGGATCAAGCCCGAAACCGACCGCGCCATGGTCTGCGGGTCGCTGGCCTTCAACCACGACATCAAGGCCATTCTCGAAGAGTTCGGCCTGCGCGAAGGCGCCAATTCCGACCCGAAAGAGTTCGTGATCGAAAAGGCCTTTGTCGGCTAAAGTAGGAAATGGCCGGTGCCCCAGGCGCCGGCCGCCGCCCCGGGCGCGGTCGGGGCAAAGAATTTCGCGCGCCGCCTGCTTTATCCCGCTTGAAAGACGCGGGGTCTCAGTTTAAATTCCCGGCTCGAAATTCTGCAATTATCAAAGGAATGAACCCATAGCTCGCAGACCTCACAACGCGCCGCCGCAACGCGACACCGGCCCGCGCGTCAATGACAAGATCCGTGCCCCCGAAATCCGCCTGATCGGCGCCGATGGTGAAAATATCGGGGTGGTTCATCCCGCCAAAGCCATGCAACTCGCCGCCGACGCCGGCCTGGACCTGGTCGAGATTTCGCCCAACGCGAATCCGCCGGTCTGCAAGATCATGGACTTCGGCAAGTACAAGTACGAAACGCAGAAGCGCGAAGCCGAAGCCCGCAAGAAACAGAAAATCATCGAGGTGAAAGAGGTCAAGTTCCGGCCCAACACCGACACGCATGACTATGACGTGAAGATGCGGAACGTGGTCAAGTTTCTTGAGAAGGGCGACAAGGTCAAGGTGACCCTGCGCTTCCGCGGCCGCGAGATGGCGCACCAGAATCTGGGGCGCGAACTGCTTGAGCGCGTGGCCGAGGACGTCAAGGAAATCGGCAAGATCGAGAACATGCCGAAGATGGAAGGCCGCCAGATGATCATGATGATCGGGCCGCTGCCACAGAAGTAACCCAGCACCTGTTCAGGGCATCAAGGCTCCCTCGGATCGAGGGAGCCTTTTTCGTTGGCCGGCTCAGATCACCCGCGACATCGCGCGGCCCAGCTTTTCGACCAGTTCGTCCAGCTGCACTTCTTCGATGATGAATGGCGGCGCCAGCAGGATATGGTCGCCGTTCCGGCCATCGCGGGTGCCGGACATGGGATAGCAGATCAGCCCTTCGTCAAACGCTGCCTTCTTGATCTTCGCTGCCACGCCCAGGCCCGGATCGAACGGCGCGCGCGTGTCACGATCGGCCACCAGCTCGATCCCGCGGAACAGGCCGCGCCCACGCAGGTCGCCGACATTGGGGTGCTGGCCGAAAGCGGCCTGCAGCCTTTCGTGCAGCGCATCTCCCATCGCCCGCGCCCGCTCGGGCAGGTGGCGATCGGTCAGCTTCTGCACCACGGCCAGCGCCGCCGCGGTCGCGACCGGATGACCGACATAGGTATGCCCGTGCTGGAAGAACCCCGACCCGTCGCGGATCGCCTCGTAGATTGCCCCAGTACACAGGGTCGCACCGATGGGCTGGTACCCGGCCCCCAACCCTTTGGCGATGCACAGGATATCCGGCGCGACCCCATCGTGGTCGCACGCAAACAGGTGGCCGGTGCGGCCCATGCCGCACATGACCTCGTCCAAGATCAACAGAACGCCGTAGCGGTCACAGATTTCGCGGATCCGCTTGAAATAGCCCTCGACAGCCGGCACCGCCCCCAGCGTGGCCCCGACCACCGGCTCGGCAATGAAGGCCATCACGGTGTCCGGCCCCAGCCGCAGGATTTCGGCCTCAAGCTCATCCGCGACGCGCTGGCCATAGTCAAAGCTGGTCTCGCCGTCCCGCTTCTCGGCATATTCATAGCAGGGCGCGATATGGCTCATATCGATCAACATCGGCGCGAACTGCGCCCGGCGCCACGCATTGCCACCGGCCGACAGCGCCCCCAGCGTGTTGCCGTGATAGCTCTGGCGGCGCGCGATGACCCGCGAGCGCTCGGGCTGCCCGACTTCCAGGAAATACTGACGCGCCAGCTTGATCGCCGCTTCGGTCGCCTCGGACCCGCCCGAAACGAAATAGACCCGCTCCAGCTCGCCCGGCGCCTGTGCGATCAGCAGATCCGCCAGCGCCTCGGCCGGTTCCGACGTCATGAACCCGGTATGGGCAAAAGCGACCTTTTCAACCTGTTCCTGCACCGCGCGGATCACCTCTGGGTCGGAATGCCCCAGGCACGATACCGCCGCGTCGCCGCAATCCAGGTACCGTTTGCCCAGAGTATCGATCAGATAACACCCGTCGCCCTTGGCGGCTGTTGGCAACTGGGCCTTGGTGTGGCGGGGAAAAACATGGCTCATGTCAAAGTCCTTTCAAACGGGCCACAAGCGCCGCGACCGAGGCTGCGTTGTCCGGCCAGATATTTCCATCGGCGTCCGTCAGGCTGTTCTCGAACCCGACCCGCACATCGGCGCCACGACACGCAGCCGCAAGCAAACAGTCATGTTCGCGCCGGCCGAACGCACACACCATCCATGGCGCGTGGGTTTCGGGAAAGGCGTCCAGATCGGCGGGCAGGGATTCCTGGCCCGTCGCATAACGCCCTAAAACAAGCAGGCGTTCTTCCTGCCCGGCCCGCACGACACCGCGCGCCTGCCAGTCCCGCAACAGCTCCGCATCGGCCGCATCATACAGGATATGCTGAACCCGCGTGCCCTGTTCGGCGCACAGCGCATAAACTCGCTCTGCCAGCTGGGGCGCGCGGGCCATCTCTCGCACCGCGATCGACGCCCATGTGGGCTGAACCAGACGCAGGCAGTCGTATTGCGCTGCAACATCAAAGATGCCTGCCGCCTCGGTGGTGATCTGGATGTCCAGCGCGGGAACGGTGCGGCGCAACTCGGCCAGTGTCTCGCGGTATTTCCCCGCATCCAGCGAGTGCGTCCCGTCACCTTCACGCACATGCAGGTGCAGACCATCGGCACCGGCCGCATGGCAGGCCCGTGCCGCCGCCACGATCTCGCCGATCGTCAATGGGATCGCCGGGTGGTCCGAATACTGACGGCGCGCCCCATTCGGAGCGACCAGCACATAGGGAAGCATCTTTGGCCGTTGAGTTTCGCTCATGGTCTCATCCGTTCATTCTGCCCGAGATGTATACCTCAGCTCGCCGTTTTGTGATTGAAATTTTCATAACATATGTTTTTCTTCTCTCATGAAAAACTCGACCCCTCAACTGATCGACCGGCTGCGCCACGAGATCGACCGTATGCCGGCCCAGCTTCAGGCCGCCGCCAAGTATGTCATCGACCACCCGGCCGATTTCGCGTTGGATTCGATCCGCACCACGGCAGACAAGATCGGCGTCAGCACGAACGCGGTCATCCGGCTTGCACGGTACATGGGCTATGAGCGTTTCGAGGACTTTCGAAGACCGTTCCGCCACGACCTGACAACCGACCGGGAAGACCGGCTCAATCAAGGCTGGCTGTCGCGCATGGCCGAAAGCGGAGAGTTCGGCGCCGCCCAGGCGGGATTCGCCCGGAACGAGTTAAACGTGGTGGCGCGCTCTTTGCGCCTGCTGGATCCGGCCAAGGTGGAGCGCGCGGTGACACTCATGACTTCGGCGCGCAGGTGCTTCGTGACCGCCACGCGCGCCAGCTACGCGCTGGCCTATTATTTCCACTATGCGGGCCGAATGGCGCATCCCGGCCTGCACCTTATCCCGCGCCACATGGGATCAGCCATCGACGATCTTCTCGAGGCCGATCATGGTGACTGCCTGTTTGCCATGACGGTGCACCCCTATTCCGCCGATACGATCCAAGCCATGCGATTTGCCCGTAACCGGGGGCTTCGGCTGATCCTGCTGGCCGACAGCGACGTAATCGCGCCGGGCATTGACGCGGACGTGACCCTGACGGTCAGCACACGGTCGAGACATCTGTTTTCAAGCTTTTCCGGGTCCATGGCCGCAATCGAAGTTCTGCTGGGTCACCTTTTCGCGCAGAGCGGTGACGCCGCCGCAGAACGGGTCCGCCGATACCAGCAAGCCCGCGAAGACGCAGGCGCATATTGGCAACCCGCCAAACTGCCGCGCCTGCGCTCCAAATGAAAAGCCCCATCACCGGGGCTTTTCGCGGTTGCGATGTCAGATGCAGGCCTGCACGGCCCGTCGTGTCATCACGCCCACCAGGTGGGCGCGGTACTCCTTGCTGCCGTGCAGATCTCCGATCATGTTCATCGGGTTGACCCGCAGGTCCATCAGGGCATCGGGCCGGAACTCCTTGTTCAGCGCCTGCTCGGCCTCGGTCCAGCGGAACACACCATCCTCGCTGGCCCCGGTTACGGCCACCCTCACCCCACCGGCAAAGCGCGCGAGGAACACGGCAACCAATGCAAAGCGCGAGGCCGGCTGCAGGAATTTCTGATAGCTCGCAGCCTGCGGCACCGGGAACCGAACCGAAGTGATGATCTCCCCCTCGTCCAGTGCCGTGGTGAACATGCCCTGAAAGAAGTCATCGGCAGCGATCTGACGGGAATTGGTCACGACCACGGCACCCGATCCCAACACCGCCGCCGGGTAACACGCCGCCGGATCGTTGTTGGCCAGCGACCCGCCGATCGTTCCCCGATTGCGCACGGCCGGGTCTCCGATATGTCCGGCAAGATCGGCCAGCGCCGGATACTTGTCGGCAACCTCTCGCGCCACGGTCGCATGGGTCGTCGCTGCACCGATGGCAATCGATCCGTCATCCTCGACACACACCCCCTTCAATTCGGGAATGCCGCCCAGGCTCACCAGTGTCGTGGGCGCAGCAAGGCGCTGTTTCATCGTCGGGATCAGGGTCTGCCCGCCCCCCAACGCCTGTGCATCCTCCCCTGCCAATGCCGCAACCGCGTCGGCAATGGTCGAGGGACTCTTGAACTCGAAATTGTACATTTCGCTCTTCCTTTCCGAAAGGCGAGGAACCGCCCTTCATCTGGCTGTAAATATCCCGGGGAGCGCGAGGGGCTGCCCCCTCGCACACCAACCTCTCCACTCAGCTGTTCATCGCCGCCCAAACACGCGACGGGCTGACCGGCATGTCGATGTGGTCCACCGCCTTGCCACCCGAGTTCAGCGCATCGATCACGGCATTGACCACCGCAGGCGGCGATCCAATCGCCCCGGCCTCGCCGCAGCCCTTCACACCCAACGGGTTGTGCGTGCACGGCGTCTGGCTCGAATGATCCACGGTATAGAACGGCACGTCATCGGCCCGCGGCATGGCATAGTCCATGAAGGACGCGCTCAGCAGCTGACCGTTCTCGTCATAGACGCAGTTCTCGAGCAAGGCCTGACCGATCCCCTGTCCGATACCGCCATGCACCTGGCCATCAACGATCATCGGGTTGATGATGTTGCCGAAATCATCTGCTGCGGTGAACCGTTCGATGGTCACATGCCCGGTCTCGGGGTCAACCTCGACCTCGCAGGCATAGGCACCGGCCGGGAAGGTAAAGTTGGCCGGATCATAGAACGCGGTCTCCTCCAGCCCCGGCTCGACCTCCAGCGGAAAGTTGTGCGGAACATAGGCCGTCAGGGTCACATCGCCCCAGGCCACCGACTTATCGGTGCCGGCCACGGTGAACTGACCGTCTTTCAGCTCGATATCGGCCTCGGAGGCTTCCAGCAGATGCGCCGCGATCTTCTTGGCCTTTTCGATCACCTTCTCGGTCGCCTTGACCATGGCCGATCCACAAACCGCCAGCGAGCGCGAGCCATAGGTGCCCATGCCGAACGGGATCTTCGAGGTATCGCCGTGCACGATCTCGACCATCGACTCGTCGATGCCGATCATGTCGGCCACGACCTGCGGAAAGGCGGTCTCGTGCCCCTGCCCGTGGCTGTGCGCCCCGACCATGACGCTGATCGAGCCGGTGGCGTTCACCCGCACGGTTGCCGCGTCATACAGGCCCGCACGCGCCCCCAGCATCCCCACGATGTTCGAGGGCGCGATGCCGCAGGCCTCGATATAGCAGTTCACGCCCAGGCCGCGCAGCTTGCCCCGCGCCTCGCTTTCGGCGCGTCGCGCCGGGAAGCCCGCGAAATCGGCGGCCTGTTCCAGCTTGTCCATGGTGCCGTTGTAGTCGCCGGTATCATAGGTCAGCGCCACCGGCGTGTCATAGGGGAACTGCGTGATGAAGTTCTGCCGGCGCAGCGCCACCGGATCAACGCCCAACTCGCGCGCAGCCTTGTCGATCACGCGCTCCAGCTGATAGGTCGCCTCGGGGCGGCCTGCGCCGCGATAGGCATCCACCGGCACGGTGTTGGTGAACATCGCCCGCACGTTCACCTGAATGACCGGCGTCTTGTAGTTGCCCGCCATCAGCGTCCCGTGCAGCCAGGTCGGCACCGAACTGGAAAACGTCGACAGATACGCCCCCAGATTGGCATAGGTATGGGTCCGCAGCCCGACGAAATTGTTGTCGGCATCCAGCGCCAGCTCGATCTTGCTGACATGGTCGCGGCCCTGCGCATCCGACATGAACGCCTCGGACCGGCTGGCCGTCCACTTGACCGGGCGGTTGCACGCCTTGGCCGCGAAGGTGCAGAACGCCTCTTCTGCGTAGTGGAAGATCTTGGTGCCGAAACCGCCACCCACGTCCGGCGCCACGACGCGGACCTTGTGCTCGGGCAGGCCCAGCACGAAGGCACACATCAGCAACCGGATCACATGCGGGTTCTGCGAGGTGGTATAGAGCGTGTATTCATCGGTGCCCCGGCTGTATTCCGCCACGGCCACGCGCGGCTCCATCGGGTTGGCGACCAGACGGTTGTTCACCAGTTCCAAGGTGGTGACATGCGCCGCATTGGCGAACACCTCGTTCACCTTGTCATCGTCGGCCTCGCCCAACTGCCAGTCATAACAGATATTGTTTTTCAGATCGTCATGGACCAGCGGCGCGCCCTCTTCAGCGGCGGCTTTCATGTCCAGAACGGCGGGCAATTCCTCGATATCCACGTCGATTGCTTCGGCCGCGTCACGGGCCTGTTCCAGGCTGTCGGCCACGACGGCCGCGATCGGGTCGCCCACATGGCGCACCTTGCCTTGCGCCAGGATCGGGTGCGGCGGTTCCTGCATGGGCGCGCCATGCTTGTCGGTCACCTCCCAGCCGCAGGGCATGCCGCCCACGCCTTCGAAATCTTTGCCGGTAAACACCCGAACCACGCCGGGCATGGCCTCGGCGGCGGACGTGTCGATGCTTTTGATCCGGCCATGTGCGATGTCAGATCGCAGAAAATACACATAGGCCTGACCGCGGATGTTGATGTCGTCGGTGTAGTTGCCCGCCCCGGTCAAAAAGCGCACGTCCTCGCGGCGCTTGGAACTGGCTCCGATGCCACTGTCTTTGGGCATAGCTTGTTCTCCTCCCATAAACGGATGCTTGTGCGCATCCCTGTCATCCCACGGGCGCCTCCTCCTGCGCCCGCAGCGGCATCACTCGGCAGCGATGTGGCTGACGTCCTGGCCGGACGCGGCCATGATCGCCTTGACGATGTTGTGGTACCCGGTGCAGCGGCACAGGTTGCCTTCCAGGTATTTGCGGATTTCGGCCTCGGTCGGGCGTGGGTTTTCCTTCAGCAGGGCCGCCGCCGACATCACCATACCGGGCGTGCAGAAACCGCATTGCAGGCCGTGATGATCCTGAAACGCCTGCTGGATCACGTTCAGCGATCCGTCCGGGTTGGCCTGCCCCTCGATGGTACCGACCTCGGCCCCGTCCGCCTCGAGCGCCAGCATGTTGCAGGACTTCACCGCCGCGCCGTTCACATGAACCACGCAGGCGCCGCATTGGGCCGTGTCACAGCCCACATGGGTACCGGTCAGCGACAGGTGATCGCGCAGAAAGCTGGACAGCAGCGTCCGGCCCTCGACATCACCGCTCACGGTCTTGCCGTTCACGGTCATTGAGACCTGTGTCATAAGTTCCTCCCATTTTCGTATTTATCCTTGGCCCGAGTTAAACACGGGAAAAGTCGTTTGAGAACAAAAATCTTGGCCGTTTCGAACCCGTCCGTTGGGGGGCAATTGCCAACATGTATTGCAGGTCGCCAGCGGAGCGAAACTGCCGTTACGTCACTTTGCGTTTCGCGCGGGGTTGCGGACGGGTCGGGATTTCCTTGAGCAGACCGCCGACGCCCATCGCCGCGATATCGGCACCCGTCGTCGGGATCCCGCAGGCCACCCGCGAGAGCACCCAGTCGGCCCCGTTCAACGCGGGCGAGCGTGCGCATCCCGGCAAACCGATGACCGGCCGCTTGCCCAAAGCCCCGAGAAACAACAGGTTGCCCGGATCAACCGGCATGCCGAAGCGCTCCACCTGTCCGCCCGCGCGCCGAACAGCCTGCGGCGCGACGTCCTCGACATCGGATGTGGCCGAGCCGGTCAGGATCATCACGATATCGGTGTTCATCCGGGACAATGCCTGCGCCAGAGCGTCGATCGCGTGCGGAACGATCTGCACGTCGTCCAGGCTCAGACCCAGGGCCTCGACCCGGCCGCGCATCGCGGCGATACCCTTGTCGTTGGGCGGCCCGCCGGGGATGTCGGTCACCACCAGCCCGGCGCTGCCAAACTTCGGCGTGGCAAGGCGAATGGCTCCCTTGGCCAGCTTCGCCGCACGCTGAACGTCCGCCAGCGGCACCGCGTAGGAAATGACCTTGATCGTGGCGACCATGCCGCCCGCACCCATCTGCTGATGCTGAGGAACGGTGGCCACCGTGATCATCGGGTTGACCTGATTGAACGCAAGCAGAGCCTCAACGTCCAGAACGGCAACCCCAGCTTGATCCGCAATCAGGTTGACGCGGCCCGTAAACGGATCGGTCACGCGCAAGTTGGCACCCTTCGGATCCGGGGTCAGCGCCGCGGCCAATTGGCGCGCGGCCTCGTCCTCGTGACAGTCGCCGGGTTCCAGCCGCGCTACGACCACCTCGGACACGCCCGCCTCGGTCAACAAGGCAACATGCGCGTCGCCTAGCATCATTCCCTTGCGCAGCTTTTTCGTGCCAGCCATGACCGAATGCGCAAGGATCGCACCCTTCGCGTCCGCAACCGGTAATGGGCCGAACTTCATGCCTTGCCCCGCAGCACGGCCGTCATCTGCGCGATGATCGCAACAGCAATCTCAGCCGGTCCTGCCGCACCGATATCCAGACCGATCGGCCCATGAATGCGCTGCAACTGCGTTGCCGAGAATCCCGCCTCGGTCATCCGCTGCACCCGTTTGGCATGGGTGCGCGACGACCCCAGCGCGCCGATATAGAACACGTCCGAGTTCAGCGCAGCCTGCAGAGCCGGATCATCCAGCTTGGGGTCGTGGGTCAGCAGAACCATCGCCGTGCGCGCATCCAGACCGATGCTGGCCACGGCCTCGTCCGGCCAGTCGGTCAGCAGCTTTTCACCGGGAAAACGGGATTTGGACGCAAACGCCTCGCGCGGGTCGATGATGATCGGGTCATAACCCGCGATCCGCACCATCGGCACCAGTGCCTGCGCGATATGGACCGCGCCCACCACGATCAGCCGCAAGGGCGGGTTGTGCACGGCCACGAAGGTCTGACCATCTTCTTCGAACCCCGAGCGATCCATGCGCAGCCGGTCTGCATAGGCGTTGCGCGGCAGCGCGCGGTGGCCGGTCTCGACGTTGACCTCATAGGCCATGGGCTCGCGCCGCGCCCGCGCCGCCACCAGTTCGGCCAGCATCGGTTCTGGCAGGACCGAGCCCACCGGCTCGACCAGAACCCGGATCGTGCCTCCGCAGGCCAGCCCGACGGCAAAGGCATCCTCGTCGCTGACACCGAATTCCAACAGGCGCGCCTCGCCCTCCTGCATGGCCTCGAGCGCCTCGACGATCACCGCGCCTTCGACACATCCGCCCGAGACCGAGCCTTCGATCCGGCCGTCGCCGCCGATGACCAGCTGGGCACCCACCCGCCGGGGCGCGCTGCCCCAGGTTTCGACGACGGTGGCCAACGCGGCGCCACGCCCTTTGCGGAACCACGCCAGAGCCGTTTCCGGGCTGTTGTCAAATCTGTCCATCGGAGCCTCCCGCCTGATCCGCTTCAACATAAGCAGGTTTTGCGGGATGAAAAGCAACCCGGCACGTCACCGCGCGCCGGGCTTTCAAGGATATGCGCAGCGGGCCGTCACTCGGCCGGATGCGCTTGCCCTGAGGGTTGGCCCAACAGCCGTTCGGGCAGCGCAAAGGCAATGGCGATGAACGCCAGGCCCAGAACAAAGCCCAGAATGTCGCCAGGCAGGCCTGTTACAGCATCATAGCCCGACCCCGGTACGATACCGAGTGTTACCTTTCCGCCCCAGATCGGGTCGAGCAGGCCGCTGGCCTTCCACATCGGATAGGTCATCATGTAGGCCGCAGCGCCCAGCAATCCGCCCGCCACGAAGAACAGCGCGTCCTTGCGTCCCGAGGCCGCGGCCACCAAGCCCGTTCCGGGGCAAAAGCCGGCCATCGCCCAGCCGGCCCCCAGCAGCAGCCCGCCCAGGAAGACGCCGGCATAGGCCGCCTTGATCGACATGTGGCCCACATCGACCAGCCCGATCATCTGACCGCCGAACATCAGAACCGAACCAAGACCGATGGCCAGCATGATCGCCTTGGCCAACCGCAGATCCGTCAGGTTCAGCATCTTGTTGATGGTCGAAGGGTTCGACGCGCCGGCCCGATCAAGGACCGCGCCAAATGCGACCCCGATGACAATTGCAAGTATGATGGACATCATGGCTCAGGCCTCCTTCTTGAACATCAGGATCGAAACGGTGATCGCGGCGGCAAAAGCTCCGGCGGCGAAAATGTACCCGCTGACGGCCGTCTGCATCATGCCCGACATCATGTGTCCGGACGTGCAGCCCCCGGCCAGCCGTGCCCCGTACAAAACGATGAAACCTCCCAGAAAGGCGACCAGATAGCGTTTCAACGGGTCGTCGCCGTAATTCGCCCGCCACAATGCGGGAACCTTGCGGTCCTGGCCCTCGATACCGCCCCGGGCCCTAGCCGACAGGAACCCGCCCAACATCATCGCAAGGACGAAGACAAAGGAATAGTTCAGCGGGTTCGCAACCGATTTCGCGTATTTGCCCCCGGATTTCGCCAGATATGCGTTGGTCGAGGTATAGCCCTCATCGGTTGCGGTCACGAAATCCGGGTTGACGGCATCGGCGATGATGCCGTCCAGAATGACGAACTGCGTGGACACGCCGATCGGCTTGACCAGCAAGATCGCCAAAAAGAACACAAGGCCGAGCAGAATTCCACCCGCTTTCCAGGTCATTGGCATGGCATTTCCTCCTGAAGATTCTCACATTCCATTTCCCTTATATTTTAAGCATTCCGTTTCCTGCATGATTTGGATCAAATGGCCCGGGAGCCTCCGGTTGATTAACGCGAGCCGCCGCTCTACGCTCGCGGCGCCGGTCTGCGGTATCCCTGATTTTCGAGATTTGGAGACGAACATGTTGAAACACATTTCCGCATCTTTCTTGGCGGCGCTTGTCGCGGCAGCCCCCGCCTGGGCAGACACATTCGAAAAATACGGAGAGGTCGAGGGCTGGAAGGTCTTCATCGACAACGACAAGAAATCCTGCTTGATCGAGGCCGTGGACGACGTGGAAAACGTGGTTCAGATGGGCCTGACCGAAGATCGCGGCGTGGGATATGTCGGGGTCTTTACCAAGGCCGAAACCGACATCAAGCGTGGCGAGAAGGAAGGGGTAGCGATCCTTTTGGGCGACAACCTCTATGTCGGCGAGGCAACTGGCATGAAGGGCAACATCACCAAGGGCTATTCGGGCGGCTATGTCCTGTCGGACGATCCGCAATTCGCCGATGATCTGGCGCGCCAGAAGGTGATGATCGTCTTCCCCGAGAAGTCTTTTGGCTTCACCGTCGATCTGACCGGCACCTACAAGGCCATGGAAATGGCACGCGAATGCAATGAGAAACTGATGCAGTAACTACTATGACAAAGCCGCCATCAGGCGCGCTTTTTCTCCCTGGTCGTCGGGTCTTGAGATCACGGCGGCCAGATCCTCGAGCGATGCAATAGAGTGACCGGCGCGGAAGCTGTCCACATGCGGCAGCATGGCGGCGACGCCCTGCGCCTTGGGCGCGAACCCGTCCCAGCGCAGCAGCGGGTTAAGCCAGATCAGTCGACGGGCCGACAGGTGCAGGCGTTCGATCTCTTTTTCCAGCAGATCGGGGTCACCCCGTTCCAGCCCGTCTGTGATCAGCAGCACGACGGCCCCCTGCCCCATAACTCGGCGCGACCAGTCTCGGTTGAACTGGTGCAGGCATTCGCCGATGCGCGTGCCGCCCTCCCAATCCTGCGCCTCGGCCCCGGCGGCGGCCAGCGCCGCATCGACGTCGCGCTGATGCAGGTGCCGTGTGATGTTCGTCAGCCGCGTGCCGAAGGTGAACGCATGCACCTTGGCCCAGCCGGCCCCCTTGGCGTTCGAGACCGTGTGCAGGAAGTGCAGGATGATCCGGCTGTACTGGCTCATCGACCCCGAGATGTCACACAGCGCGATCAGGTTGGGCCAGCGCGGTTTCGGTTGGACCAGCGCGATCTCTCGCAGTTCGCCGCCCTGGCGCATGGCCGCGCGCAAGGTGCGCGCCCGGTCGATCCGCCGACCCAGATGGCTGGCTTGACCACGGCGCGAGGCGATCGGGTCCACAGGCAATTGCAACCGTGCCAGAATGCGCTTGGCCTGCGCGGTTTCCGCGGTGCTCATCTGTTCGAAATCCAGCGACCGCAGCCGTTCCTCGGACGAGGCGGTCTGAGTGGCGTCAATCTCGATTTCGCTTTCGCCCTCTTGCTCCGCGCCTTTCGGTTCGTCCCGTTCGACACCGTCCAGCAAGGCCTCGGCCGCGCGTTTTTCGCCGGCCTCGGCCGCGCGTTCCTCCTGAACTCCGCGAATGGCCGGCAGCATCATCGACATCATATGCTCCAGATACCTTGGATCGCGCCAGTACAGGCGGAAGATCTGGGCAAACACGGTGCGATGCTCGGGCCGATTCACGAAACAGGCGTGCAGGGTCCAATAGAAATCCTGCTTGCGGGTGAAGCCCGCCGCCTGCACCGCGCGGATGGCGTCGACTACGCGGCCCGGGCCGATCGGCAGCCCGGCTTTGCGCAAGGCGCGCGCGAAATGGGTGATGTTCTGCGCCAGTTTCGGATCGACCGGGATATCCAGCGGAAGCTGTTCGGCCATCGCTAGGCCCCCGGAGTGTTTTGGCGCCGCGACGACATCAGACCGGTTCGAGCGTGGCTTTGGCCTGATCCAGAATGCGCTTGGCCTCGGAGCCCTGCAGTTTCTGGATGTCGTCCTGGTATTTCAGGATCGCGCCCAGCGTGTCGCCGATCACCTCGGGGCTGAGGTTGATCACGTCCAGCGCCAGCAAGCATTTCGCCCAGTCGATGGTCTCGGCCACGCCGGGTTTCTTGAACAGGTCCTCGGTGCGCAGGTGCTGGACAAAGGCCACCACTTCGCGGCTCAGCGCCTCGGCGGCCTCGGGCGCGCGGGCGTGCAGGATCTCCAGCTCGCGGTCGAAATCGGGGTAGTCGACCCAGTGGTACAGGCAGCGGCGCTTGAGCGCGTCATGCACCTCGCGCGTGCGGTTCGACGTGACGATGACGATGGGCGGTTCGGGCGCCTTGATCGTGCCGATCTCGGGGATGGTTACCTGGAAGTCGCTCAGCGCCTCCAGCAGGAAGGCCTCGAACGGTTCGTCGGTGCGGTCCAACTCGTCGATCAGCAGCACCGGCGGGCCAGCCGGGTCGGGCTCCATCGCCTCGAGCAGCGGGCGGCGGATCAGATAGTCGCCGCTGAACAGTTCCTCCTGCAGACCCTTCCGGTCGGACCCTCCGACCGCCTCGGCGGTGCGGATGGCCACCATCTGCGCGGGAAAGTTCCATTCATAGACGGCCGAGGACGCATCGAGCCCTTCATAGCACTGCAGCCGGATCAGGCGGCGGCCAAGTCCAGAGGCGAGGGCCTTAGCGATCTCGGTCTTGCCGACACCCGCTTCACCTTCCAGAAACAGCGGCCGGCCCAGTTTCAGCGACAGGAAAACCACGGTGGCCAGGGCGCGGCTACAGACATAGCCCTGTTCGCCCAGCATCTTCTGAACGGCGTCGATGGTATCTGGCTGGCTCATGTGTCTCTATCTCCCTTGGCACAACAGGTCATGGCTGCCGCTGCGCGTCAAGACCGTGATCTTTCCGGGACTTGCGGCAATCTGGTCGTCTGGCAAGGTTTGTTGTCACTTTCCCGTGCGGCCTACCTGTGCTAGCCCGGCGCCATGACCGATACTCTGACGCTCCGCCGCCCCGATGACTGGCACCTGCATCTGCGCGATGGCGCCATGCTGCAGGCCGTCCTGCCCGAAACCGCCCGCCATTTCGCGCGGGCCATCATCATGCCCAATCTTGTGCCCCCGGTGGTGACCGGCGCTCAGGCCGCGTCCTATCGCGACCGTATCCTGGCCGCCCTGCCCGAAGGCATGAGCTTTGAGCCGTTGATGACCCTGTACCTGACCGAGGATACCGACCCCGACGACATGGCCGCGGCCCATGCCAGCGGTCTGGTCAAGGCGGTCAAGCTGTACCCGGCAGGGGCCACGACCAACTCGGCCTCGGGCGTGCGGGATTTCGACAGGGTGCGCCCCGTGCTGGAACGGATGGCCGAGATCGGCCTGCCGCTCTGCGTGCATGGCGAGGTCACCGATGCCGAGATTGACATCTTCGACCGCGAGGCGGTGTTCATCGACCGCGTTCTGGACCCGATCCGCAAGGCCACGCCGGGCCTGCGCGTGGTGATGGAGCATATCACCACCCGCGACGGAGTGGAGTATGTGCGCGCGAACGAAACCGACCTTGGCGCAACGATCACCGCGCATCACCTGATCATCAACCGCAACCACATTCTTGTGGGCGGGATCAAGCCGCACTACTACTGCCTGCCCGTCGCCAAACGCGAAGAGCACCGAAAGGCTCTGGTCGATGCCGCGACCTCGGGCGACGAACGGTTCTTTCTGGGGACTGACAGCGCCCCGCATACCGACGCCAACAAAGAGACGTCCTGCGGCTGCGCGGGGTGTTTCACCGCCACGAACACCATGTCGCTGGTGGCCGAGGTCTTTGACCGCGCGGGTGCTCTGGACAAGCTTGAAGGGTTCACCTCGGTCAACGGGCCCAGGTTCTACCGGCTGCCCGTCAACGATCAGACCATCACCCTGCAGAAGGGCGAACCGATCACCTACCCCGACAAGATCGAAACGCGCGATGGCCCGGTCACCGTGTTCGACCCCGGCTTCCCGCTGCACTGGCGCGTGGTCTAGTCAACCAATCGTTTTGCCAGATCCGCTGCGCGCCCGCCGGTGCGCAGCATCGACCAGATCGCATCCGCTTCGTCCGCGCCGATCAGTTTGGCGGCCTTGTCACGGACCCGGTCCTCGCGTTCGGAAATCGAGATCGGCGCGGCCAGATCGTGGGTCGCCTCGCGCCGCGCCCCGTCCCGCCGCAGCAGCGCCAAGCGGGCCTCAGTCTCGGACAGCGTTTCATCCGCTTCGACCGTGATCCGGTCGCGCAGCGATTGCAGGCGCGGATCGGCGCAGACTTTGTCCGTGTAACTTTCAGGCAGGGCCGTATCGTATCCCAGCGCCTGCATCGCGATCACCGTCCGATAGGAGAATTTGGCGCCCAGCCCGGTCGTCGGCGCGGTCTGATTGCAGACGCTCATCCAACGGGGATGGGTGCGAATCTTGATCTCGGCCACCTCGGGTTCGGCGATGTCCAGATCGCGCGCCGCCTCGAGCGCGGCGTGCAGCCCGTGGCAGCAGGCGTGGAACTTGTGGCTGACGCTTTCGATCAGCCACTCATCCCCAAGTCCCGACAGAGCTGCAGCGGTGTCATCGGCACCGTGATGCGTCGCGCCAAACCCGAACGGACCGGTCAGGGCGTCGGGATTGGGAACGAACCCCCGCTGCACCAGCAGCGCGGCCTCGACCCCGACCGAAGCAGCCTGCCCCGCATTGTAAGGCTTGCCCATGGTGCCAAACTGCGCCTTGAGGCCCGCCGCCCGGGTCGCGGTCAGCCCCAGAATCCGGCGCATGGCCGCCGGATCGCATCCCAGCAGGCGGGCAGCTGCCACGGCCGCTCCGAACGCCCCCGCCGTCGCGGTCTGGTGAAACCCGACCTGATAATGCCCGCGCCCCAGCCAAAGGCCGACACGGATGGACAGCTCCATCCCCACCAAGGCCGATTCCAGCAGATCGACGATGGGTTGGTCCTGCCATTCGGCCACGGCCAGTGCGGCGGGAAACACCGCCACCGAGGGGTGGCCGATGTGGGCGAAATGCGTGTCGTCATAGTCCAGCGCGTGCGACACCGTGCCGTTGACCAAAGCCACAGCGCGCATCGGCGCGGTCCCGCCGCCGAACAGGGTGGCCTGTCCGGACCCGCCTTCGTCCAGCACCATCTCCCGCAGGATGCGCGAGACCGGTTCGTTGACGCCTGCGCGCCCGACCGCCAACCAATCGAGCGCGGACAAAGACGTGACGATCCTAGCCTGCGCAGTCGTGGACGCGGGACCCGCGGCGAATTCGGAAAGAGCGCTTGTGAAATCAGTCATGCGGCGCAGTCTAACGTACGCCTGCGCCGGGTAAACCCTCAGCCGTAGAGGCTGGCCGCGCGTTGTTCGAAGGCGCGCACGATCCGGTGCATCGCCTCGTTGAAGACCACGCCGATGATGCCTTGCAACACGGCGTTCTTGAACTCGAAATCCACGTGGAAGGATACGTTGCAGCCGCCTTCGGGGGCGTCCTCGAAATGCCAGTCGGATTTCATGTATTTGAACGGGCCGTCCAGGTATTCGGTGTCGATCTTCCTTTGATCGGGGTGCAGCGTAACCCGGCTGCCGAACCGTTCGCGGAACACCTTGAACGAGATCACCAGATCGGCCTCCATCACCTGCGCCTCGCCCGCCGCATAGGTCCTCCGGATCCGAGCGGCTGCACACCAAGGCAGAAACTCGGGGTATTTCGCCACATCCGCGACCAGATCATACACCTGCTGCGCGCTGTATGGGAGGTGGCGAGTTTCCGAATGAGTGGGCATGGCAACCTGGGCATTTGAAACGTGACAATGGCGCGTCATGTCGTATGTTGCGCGCCAAAGATCAAGGGGGCAGCCATGGGCCAGCGCGCATATGTGATAGATGAGATGATCTCGGCCAAGGCCATCGCGGCACGGATCGAGGAATTGTGCCGCGAAATCACTCGCGAATTCGGCGATACCGACAAGCTGGTGGTCGTAGGCCTGCTACGCGGCAGCTTCGTGTTCATCGCCGACCTGGTACGCGAACTGGACCTGCCGATCGAGGTCGATTTTCTTGAGGCGTCCTCCTATGGCGATTCAATGGAAAGCAGCCGGGAAGTGCGCATTCTCAAAGACTTGCGCGGCGCAATTGAAGGACGCGACGTGCTGGTGGTCGAAGATATCGTCGACACGGGGCACACGCTGAACCACGTCACCAACCTGTTGTGCAGCCGCCAGCCAAAACGGCTCAAGTCGATTGCCCTGCTGGACAAACCCAGCCGCCGCGAGGTCGATTTCCGCGCCGATTGGATCGGCTTTGAGATCCCGGACGAATTCGTCGTGGGCTATGGCATCGACTATGCGCAACGCAACCGCAACCTGCCCTTCATCGGCAAGGTCCGCTTTACCCAAGACTGATCCCGCCGCGGATTCGAGGCCCCATGATCCTGCGCCACCTTCTGCGAATGTCCCGCTGGGCGCGCAATCCGCCCTCGGACCAGCGGGTCAAGCTGGTACTGGGTCTAATCGTGTTGTGTCTGCTAATTGCGGTTATCGAATACATGGGCTGGTGGCCCGAATGGGCAACCAGCCAGCCGCGCAAGCTCAGCCCGTGACCGGCGCGTCCAGCACCTGACGGATTGCCGCCAGAAAGATGCCCGCGCCGACAGGTATCAGCGCGTCAGGGAAGTCATAGTCGGGGTTGTGCAGTTGCGGATGGTCAACCCCGGCCCCCAGCCAGAACATGCCGGTTTTCGACCCCTTGGCGAATTGCCCGAAATCCTCCGAGAACCGTTGCGGCGCGGTGGTCAGGCGCGGTTGCACCCCGGCCTGTACGCAGGCTTGAGCCAGGATCTGCACGGCCTCCGGGTGGTTGACGCAGGCCTCGAACACGTCGTCATAGGTGATCTCAACACCCAGCCCCTCGTCGGCGGCGGCGTTGCGGACCAGCGCCTCGGCCTGATCGACCAGTTGCGCCATGCGCGCGTCCGAGACGGTGCGCAGCGTCACCCATATCTCGGCCTCGCCGGGCGCCACGCCGAATGTCGGGGCCCCTAGTTGGGCGTGGGTAACGGTGGTCAGCGTGTAATCCTCGGTCAGCTCTCCGCCCGGCCCCAAGGCAGCCAAGGCCGGCATCAACTCGGCCATGGCCGAGGCCGGCGACAGGCCGTCCTGCGGAGCCGCGGCGTGCGAGGTCTTGCCCGTCAGCCGCACCCGCATCCCGCGTGAAGCGCAATTGGCCGGGCCAGAGCACAGTTCGACCGCGCCCAGGTCCAGCCCCGGCAGGTTATGCAGGGAAAACAGGAAATCGGGCTGTATTTCAGCGTATTGCGGGTCGTTCCGAAAATCGCGTGCGCCCTGACCGGTCTCTTCGGCGGGCTGGAAGATCAGCACGACCCGACCGCGCGACACCGGCGTTTGCGCCAAGTCCAGCGCTACGCCCAGCACCATGGCCATGTGGCCGTCATGGCCGCACAGATGACTTTTGCCCGGAATCTGCGAGCAATAGGGTTTTCCCGGCACCTCCAAAATCGGCAGCGCGTCCAGTTCACATCGAATGCCCACGGCCGGCCCCGGCTGGCCCGAGTCGAACACGGCCGCGACCCCGTGCCCACCGATTCCGGTCAGAAGCCGGCCGCCCACACCACGCATTTGCTCGGCGATGAAGGCGGCCGTTTCAGACTCTTCACCCGAGACCTCGGGCCGTTGGTGCAGCGCATGGCGCAGCGCAGTCAGTTGCGCCAGCGCTTGCGGCGTCACGCCTGCCCCAGCTTTTTCTGTCGCGCTGCTCGCAGGCGCGCGAAATCATCGCCCGCATGGTACGACGAGCGGGTCAGCGGCGTGGCCGAAACCATCAGGAACCCTTTGCCATAGGCGGCTTTTTCATAGGCCGCGAACTCTTCGGGCGTGACAAAGCGGTCCACGCGGTGGTGTTTCGGCGTGGGCTGCAGATACTGGCCGATGGTCAGGAAATCTATGTCGGCGGCGCGCATGTCGTCCATGACCTGGCGCACCTGCTGTTCGTTCTCGCCCAAACCAACCATGATACCCGACTTGGTGAAGATCGACGGGTCCAATTCCTTGACTCTCTGCAGCAGCCGCAGTGAGTGGAAATAGCGCGCGCCCGGGCGCACCTCGGGGTACAGGCCCGGCACGGTTTCAAGATTGTGGTTGAACACGTCCGGCTTGGCCGCGACCACGGTTTCCAGAACCGACGGATCGCATTTCAGGAAATCCGGGGTCAGGATTTCGATCGTTGTTTTGGGGGAGCGGTGACGTACCGCGCGGATGGTCTGAGCGAAATGCTCGGCCCCACCATCGGCCAGATCGTCGCGGTCAACCGAGGTGATGACGACATGGTTCAGGCCCAGCTTTTCCACCGCATGTGCCACCCGGCCCGGTTCGAACGCGTCCAACGCATCGGGGCGACCGGTGGCGATGTTGCAGAAGGTGCAGCCACGGGTGCAGATCTCGCCCATGATCATCATGGTCGCATGGCCCTGGCTCCAGCATTCGCCCACGTTCGGGCATCCGGCCTCTTCGCAGACGGTGACCAGGTTGTTGTCGCGCATGATCCGGCGCGTGTCGGCATAGCCCTTGCCGCCGGGCGCTTTCACCCGAATCCAGCTGGGCTTTTTCGGCTGCGCATTGTCGGGCTTATGCGCCTTTTCCGGGTGACGTTGTTCAGGGATTTTCAGATCGCGCACGGGGCCGGTTTCCTGACTTTAGGTCAATTTGGTTGGTGCATAACATAAACCGGTCGAATGTATTACGCCAGCCATGCATAGCTGCCATGCGTCAGCGTTTTGCAGATGCAGAATACAAGCGCGATTTTCTAGGAGATCGACGCTGATTTCGACATGTTTTCAGCATACAAGAGGATTTTCGCAAACGCAGCACATCCCGTGTTGAAGCCGGTTTGGAATCGTTTTAACCCACGGGCCGAATAAATGTGAATCACAGGAGATGCCCATGAAAACCGGTGCCAAGCTACCCGACGTGACGTTCCACACCCGCGTGCGCGACGACTCGATCGAAGGGCCCAACCCGTTCCGCTGGGAAGACAAGACCACGGCCGATTACTTCGCAGGCAAGCGGGTCATCCTGTTCTCGCTGCCCGGTGCGTTCACCCCCACCTGCTCGACCTACCAACTGCCTGGGTTCGAGAACAACTACGATGCGTTCAAGGCCAAGGGCATCGACGAGATCTACTGCATGTCAGTCAATGACAGCTTTGTCATGAACAAATGGGCACAGGATCAGGGGCTGAAGAACGTCAAGGTCATCCCCGACGGGTCGGGCGAGTTCACTCGCAAGATGGGTATGCTGGTCGACAAGGCCAATCTGGGCTTTGGCATGCGGTCGTGGCGCTATGCCGCCATCATCAAAGATGGCGTGGTCGAGGCGTGGTTCGAAGAGCCCGGCCTGATGGACAACTGCCCCGAGGACCCCTATGGCGTTTCGTCGCCCGAAAACCTGATGAAGCACCTGGAAAAAGCCCAGCAGCCCGAAATGGCCTGAGGCGTCAACCAGCCTCCATGCAAAGGGCTCGCCAAGTGCGGGCCCTTTTTAGTTCCGGGTTTCTGACACGATGCTTTCGCCTACCTGCCGGATCACCTGGGCCAGTTGATCGAACCACACCGCCCCATCCGACGAGTCGCGCCGCACAAGGCCGATCTGCCGAGCGGGCTCCGGGGCGCCGAACCGCAGCAGTTTCAGCCCCGGAACGGCTTTGGTCTCGGAACGCGCCGCTAACTCAGGGATCAGGGTCAGGCCAAACCCCTCGGCCACCAACCGCGACAGCGTGGCCAATGACGATGCGCCCATGTTGATATGGGCGCTGGTCCGGTCCTGACCGCACACCTCAAGCGCCTGATCCGTAAGGCAGTGCCCGTCTTCCAGAAGCATCAGCTGGGCTGCATTCAGGTCGATCGGGCGCAGAGCGTCGGGGCTGACGGTCAGGCTGTTCAGGCGTGTCTCGCTGCCAGCAAGCAGAAAGCGATCCTCGAACAGAGGCACCTCGTCCATGCCGCGCGAACCCACCGGCAGGGCCAGCACGGCGACGTCGATCTCTCCCGCTTTCAGCATCGACAGCAGCCGCTCGGTGCGCGCCTCTCGCACCTGCACGCGCAGGGACACATCCGCTGACCGCAGACCAGCCAGGACACCCGGCAACAGATACGGTGCGACGGTCGGGATCAAACCGACCGACAGACTGCGATGCCCGGTGGAGTTGTCACGCGCAAACCGATCCAACCGTTCGGCCGCGCCCAAAATGCGCCGTGCGTGCTCAAGCGCATCGCGCCCCAACGGCGTCAGCAGAACATCACGGGCGCGCCTTTCAAATAGCGGCCCGCCCATGATGTCTTCCAACGCCCGGATCTGCACCGATAGTGCCGGTTGAGAAACGTGACACACCTGAGCAGCCCGGCCAAAGTTGCGCTGCTCGGCCACAGCGCGGAAGTATTGCAGCTGTCTGAGGGTGAAATTCATAATCCCTGACTATCACCTACGACGGCTATCGCAAGCAAAACCAATGAAGTTCGCGGCAGATCACCCGATCCGCCGGTCGCTCTCCGCCTGCATTTCGTAATGCCGCTTAAGCCGCTGGAGCGCGATCCGCAGCACGATCTTGCCCGAGCGCGCCGACCAGCCCATGCGTTTCTCGGCCAGTTCCAACCCTTCCAGATAGCAGCAGCAGCGCAAGGCCACATCGCTTAGCCCCGGCCCCAGATCCGACAACGCGCGGGCCACGCGGTCGCGTGCCTCGGAGGACCCCCGCGCAACCGGCGCATCGCCCTCGAACCCGACGCGCCCGCCGCCGGTCAGGAACCTGTCCCAGTTCTGCGTGACCTGTGGCCCCAACTGAGCCAACTCAAAATCTTCCCGCAGCCGTTCGCCGGCGCGCACCAGACTTTCATCCAGAAACGGCTTTCCATCCCGGTCCCGCCGACGCGCCAAAGCGACCAGAGGGCTTTCGGCGGCAGTGTAGCGGATCCGACGAGCGCGCGGGGCGTGGCTCGGCCGTGCCGCGTTGCGATGCTGAAACGCTGCCGGAGCCTCAGCCATGCCGAATTCCGCCCTTGCCCTGGCTCGGTTTTCCGCATCCGCGATCAACTGACCCAGCGCCGTTCGCCCTGTCGGGGTGATCCGATAGCGGCTGATCCGTCCGGGATTGTCGCACGAGATCCAGTCTTTCAACGCCAGAGCCTGCGCGATCTTGCAATCGACAACGGCGGTCCGGGTCGCGCCGGCCGCCCCGCTATCGCGCACCACGACGGCCTTGTCCATGTCCTCGGCAACGGCCAGAACAGCGCCGGTTTCACACAGGCGGCGCAGCACGCGAAGGGCCTCGCGGTCGAACTCCTCGTCTTCGGCCGCCAATTCGCACGGCGTGGGTTCTTCGTCTGCCTCTTGCCGCCGACTCTGGTCGGCGAAATGGGTTTGCGCAAGCGATTGCAATGCTGCATCGACCAGCGGATCGTCGCGCCGCATTTCGATGCGTCGGATCTGCCTGAGTATGGTTGACGCGTGGCATCCGGCCGATCGTGCAAGATCCCGGATCGACCGCCCCGCTTCGGTATGGGCCAGATAGCGCTGCGCGCCCTCGGGGACCCAGGTTGGAACGGTGGAAGCCATGATGTTGTCCATTGTTGTACGCCCTCGTCGACAAACCAAACTGCCAGTATCCGCCGTTGGATAAAGTGTTAACCAAATCTAACTAGGGTTGGTTTCGTTACTCGTTCGTTAACCACCAACGGCGCCAACCAGAATTGATTCAAAATCATAAACAGTGGTGAAACCATCGTTCGGAGAGAGCCCCAGCAAGGCAACACCCGCCTAGGTTGTGCAACAGTGAGGCATCCAACACAGAACAAAGGATTGCCTGATGCAGGACCTGACCTCGATGATCACATCCCTTCGCCGTCCCCGCCTGTTGGCTCGGGCGGCCAAACTGGGGGCACGGGATTACGACCGAAACAGGCATTTGCAGCGTGTGCTGGGTTTTGGCGCTCTGCCCGGTTCGGGGGCGGCGCTGATACGGCTGTTGGAGTTGGAGCGCGAGATGGAAGAACGGCGGCGCATCAACGATCCGGCCTATTCTCTGGTCCGTCACCTGGACATTTTGATCGCACTGGCGGGCGAGGCGCAGCTATATCAGGTCAGCCGCGCCCCGGCCTGTCACTAATCAGGAGAAGGCGTCGGGCATCGACGCTTTCTTTTCTTCGACATAGGCGGTCAGCGCGGCCAGTTTCTCGGGGTCGAGATGCGGTTGCTGGTAATGGGCCAGCAGATGTTCGACCCGGACCGAGGCCAGAGTGCGCGTGTCGCGCGCGCCCTCTTCTTCCCAGGTTTCAAAGGGCTTGTAGTCCAGAAGCTCAGTCTTCCAGAACGCGTCCTTGAAGTTGGCCTGGGTATGGGCACAGCCCAAGTAGTGACCGCCCGGCCCCACCTCGCGGATTGCGTCCATGGCCTGCGCGTTCTCATCATATGCAACGCCCTTGGCCATTGCGTGCAGAACGCCAAGCTGGTCGGCATCCATCACGAATTTCTCGAAATCCGCCACCAGGCCGCCCTCCAGCCAGCCGCAGGCATGCAACATGAAGTTGACGCCCGACAGCAAGCCCGTATTCAGCGAGTTCGCGGTTTCGTATGCGGCCTGCGCGTCCGGCAGTTTCGAGCCGCAGAACGACCCGGCCGAGCGGTAAGGAAGGTTCAAACGACGCGCCAGTTGGCCCGCACCATAAGTGATGAGCGACGCTTCGGGAGTGCCGAAGGTCGGCGCGCCCGAGTTCATGTCGATCGACGACACGAAAGCGCCAAAGATGGCAGGCGCGCCGGGACGGATGATCTGGCTGTAGGCCACACCGGCCAGAACCTCGGCCAGCACCTGGGTCAGCGTCCCCGCGACCGAGACCGGCGCCATCGCGCCGCCCACGATGAAGGGCGAGATGATGCAGGCCTGGTTGTTGCGCGCATAGACTTCCAGCGACCCCATCATCACGTCGTCGAAGGTCATCGGCGAGTTGATGTTGGTGAGCGAGGTCATCACGGTGTTTTCCTGCACGAACTCCTTGCCGAACAGAATCTCGCACATCTCAACCGAATCCTGCGCCCGGCTGGGATCGGTCACCGAACCCATGAAGGGTTTGTCGGACAGCGTCATATGCGCCATCAGCATGTCGAGATGCCGCTTGTTCACCGGAATGTCGGTGGGTTCGCAGACGGTGCCACCCGAGTGGTGCAGCCACTTGGACATGTAGGCCAGTTTCACGAACTTGTTGAAATCGTCCATCGTGGCATAGCGGCGCCCGCCTTTGGCATCGCGCACGAAGGGCGGTCCATAGACCGGAGCCAACACCAGGTTGCGCCCGCCGATCACCACCGATTTCTCGGGGTTGCGGGCGTGCTGCGTGAACTGGCTGGGCGCGGTCTTGATCAACTCGCGCGCAAGGCCCCGCGGGATGCGCACCCGTTCCCCGTCCACATCGGCCCCGGCGTCGCGCCAGCGTTCCAGTGCCGCCGGGTTGTCGACGAAATTGACGCCGACTTCTTCCAGCACGGTCTCCGCGTTGGTTTCGATGATCTCCAGCGCCTCGTCGTTCAGAACCTCAAAGTTCGGAATATTGCGCTCGATGTATTTCGCCGTTTCGATCCGAACCGCCGTGCGTTCGGCCCGGCGGGCGGCGCCGCCGCCACCGCGCGCTCTGCGTCGGGTGTTTGCCTCTGCCATCAGATGACCCCGTGTGACTGTTTAGGTTGGTATGTGTGTTACTGGAATCTAGCGCGCCATCAGATGTGATTTCCGGCGCATTGGGGGAAAAAGCGACATGGTGCGTCAGGTCAACCCCTCAAATCTGGCGCATTCGGGGATCACAGGGGTTTCCCAAAGTAGACCTTGTTGCCCTGCGCGGCGACCTCGTTCCAGCCCAGATGCCGGTACATCGCGCAGGTATCCTTCATCATGCGGTGGGTCGTCAGCTTCAACCGGTCGCACCCTGACCTGATGGCCTGGGCTTCCGCCTGGGCCAGCAACTTGCGAGCCACCCCCTGCCCCTGTGCAACCGGCGAAACCGCCAGGTTGAACACCATCATCGCCTGCCCCACGGGCCCGAAGACGATCACACCCAAAATCTCGCCCTGCACCACCGCTAAGATGACCGAATGCCGCGCAATGTCGTCCTCGAGTCCGGCCGCGACATCTGGCAGATCGGGAATCCGCGCCGCCTGGTCCGCATAGGCGGCCCGGATACATGCGCGAATGGAGTCCGTGTCCCCCACAACAGCAGGTCTAAGCGTGATTTCGGTCATTCGGTGCGCTCCGCGTCACTCTTTCCCGCCAAATGACGTCAAGGCGCTTGCACATGCAAGGCTTCCGACCTAAAGGCCGGGTATGACCGAGACATCCCATGACCGCCTTCTGATCATCGACTTCGGCAGCCAGGTGACGCAGCTGATCGCGCGCCGCCTGCGCGAGTTGAACGTCTATTGCGAAATCCACCCCTACCAGAACGTCACGATGGATTTCGTGCGTGACATGGCCCCGCGCGCCATCATCTTTTCGGGCGGACCGGACAGCGTAACCCGCGAAGGTTCGCCGCGTGTTCCGCAAGAGATCTTCGACTATGGCGTTCCGATCCTTGGCATCTGCTATGGCCAGCAGGTCATGATGCACCAGCTGGGAGGCAAGGTCGAAAGCGGCCACGGCACCGCCGAGTTCGGGCGGGCCTTCGTGACGCCGCGCGGCAAGCTCGACCTGCTCGAGGGCTGGTTCACCGATGGCAAAGAACAGGTCTGGATGAGCCACGGCGACCATGTCAGCCAAATCGCACCGGGGTTCGAGGTGTTCGGCACCTCGCCCAACGCGCCCTTTGCGATCACCGCCGATACCAACCGCCATTTCTATGCCGTTCAGTTCCACCCCGAGGTGCACCACACCCCCAAGGGCGCAAAACTATACGAGAATTTCGTGAAACTGGCCGGGTTCAAGGGCGACTGGACCATGGGCGCCTATCGCGACGAGATGATCCGCAAGATCCGCGAACAGGTCGGCGACAAGAAGGTGATCTGCGGTCTATCGGGCGGTGTCGACAGCTCGGTCGCGGCGATTCTGATCCACGAAGCGATCGGCGACCAGCTGACCTGCGTTTTCGTCGATCACGGTCTGCTGCGCAAGAACGAGGCGCAGGAAGTCGTCTCGATGTTCCGCGACAACTACAACATCCAACTGATCCACGCGGATGAAAGCGAGCTGTTCCTGGGCGAGCTCGAGGGCGTCTCGGACCCCGAGACGAAGCGCAAGATCATCGGCAAGCTGTTCATCGACGTGTTTCAGAAGCATGCCGACACAATCGAAGGCGCCGAGTTTCTGGCCCAGGGCACGCTCTACCCAGATGTCATTGAATCGGTGTCGTTTTCCGGTGGCCCGTCAGTCACGATCAAATCGCATCACAACGTCGGCGGCCTGCCCGAAAAGATGGGCCTGAAGCTGGTCGAGCCGCTGCGCGAGCTGTTCAAGGACGAGGTGCGCGCGTTGGGCCGTGAACTGGGCCTGCCGCCCAGCTTCATCGGCCGCCACCCCTTCCCCGGACCGGGCCTGGCCATCCGCTGCCCGGGCGAGATCACCCGCGAAAAGCTGCAAATCCTGCGCGAGGCCGACGCGATCTATATCGACCAGATCCGCAAACATGGCCTGTATGACGAGATCTGGCAGGCCTTCGTCGCGATCCTTCCGGTGCGCACGGTCGGCGTGATGGGCGACGGGCGCACCTATGACTATGCCTGCGCCTTGCGGGCGGTGACATCTGTCGATGGAATGACGGCCGATTACTACCCGTTCAGCCACGAATTCCTAAGCGAAACCGCCACCCGGATCATCAACGAGGTCAAGGGCATCAACCGCTGCACCTATGACATCACATCCAAGCCTCCTGGCACGATCGAATGGGAATGACACGAAGAGCCGGGCCCTGACCCGGCTTTTTTGTTGTTGTTCCAACCGCCTGTGTCTGGTTCGCTTCTCCGGCGATAGCGCAGGGATTCGGAATGAATGAGAACGCAAGGACGATGGTCAAAACGGCACTGTGGATGACCGGCGCCATCGCGTCGTTTTCCTCTATGGCCGTTGCGGGGCGCGAGCTGAGCGCCGTCCACGATACGTTCGAGATCATGATGTACCGCAGCGTCGTCGGTGTGATCGTGGTCGCCACCATTCTGACGCTGACCCAAAAATGGCATCAAGTTTCGACCCGGCGGTTCGGGCTGCATCTTGTTCGTAACACGGTGCATTTCGCGGGCCAGAACCTGTGGTTCTACGCGGTCAGTGTCATTCCTCTAGCGCAGGTTTTCGCGCTGGAGTTCACGCAGCCGATCTGGGTCATTCTGCTGTCGCCCCTGTTGCTAGGCGAGCGCCTGACCCCGACACGCGCGCTGTCGGCCGTGATCGGGTTTGTCGGAGTACTGATCGTGACCCGCCCCGGCGCCACCTCGATTTCGCCGGGAGTGATGGCCGCGACAGCCTCGGCTGTTTTCTTTGCGTTGACAACGATTTCGACCAAAAAGCTGACACGGTTTTCCAGCATTGGCTGCATCGTCTTCTGGTTGACCAGCATGCAGGCGGTCATGGGGCTTGCTGCATCGGGTATCGACGGGCAGATCGCGGCGCCGACCCTGCAAACAGCGCCCTTCCTGCTGCTGGTCGGGCTGGCGGGGCTGTTGGCGCATTTCTGCATCACCAACGCGCTGGCCATCGCGCCCGCCAGCGTCGTGGTCCCGTTCGACTTTGCACGTCTGCCGACGATCGCGGTTGTGGGGATGCTGTTGTATCGCGAACCGCTCAACCATTGGACACTGCTGGGAGCTGCCGTGATTTTCGGCGGTATTTTCCTAAACGTTCGAGCCGAAGGCCGTAGCAATTCTGCAACACGGCATCGGGGTACACAAAACAACTAACGTTCGGTCATAGGTTGACGTTTTTTTAAACTCCGCGTGAATAGGGTTCATCGAATTCATCGCCACAAGCACTCACCACAAAAGTGACGTGGCACCGGATAGTGAAAAGGGAGGAACACATGAAAAAAGCGATGCTACAAGCGTGCGCGCTTTGCGTCGGAGCGACAGCCGTACATGCAGGCGGTATCGACCGGAGTGGTCAAGGCATCAACGTCATCTTCGAAGAAGGATCGGTGGTCCAGTTCCGCTTGGGTTACACGTCGCCCAGCGTGACCGGAACGATGCTCGGGGTGGACTCGGGAGAGGTGGCCAACAACTTCTTCACGCCCCATTTGGCATATAAGCGTGCGGTCAACGAAAGGTTGGACTTCGCGTTGATCTACGACGAACCGTTTGCCGCGGATGTCTCGTATGGCGCTAGTTATCCGTTGTCGCAGAACCCGATCCCGGGTGGCCGGACCGACGTTCTACGGGCGAAGGCGGATACCGATGCGATCACCGCTCTGTTGCGGTACAAGTTCGACGGCGGATTCAGTGCAATCGGTGGCCTGCGGATTCAACGCCTTAGTGCCAATGTCGCGGTTCCGGCCGCAGCCGGATACGAAGTTGACGCAGATGCCGATACCGCACTGGGTTACGTGGTCGGCGTGGCGTGGGAGAAACCCGAAATCGCCGCGCGTGTCGCACTGACCTACAACTCGAAGATCTCGCATGATCTGTCGCAAACGGAGTCGTTGAACCCGATCCCGGTTCCGCCGATCCCGCCCGGCACGGTCGCAAGCCTAAACAGCACCAGCGAAGTGGTTTCGCCACAGTCGGTTAACCTGGACTTCCAGACCGGTGTTGCACCAAAGACCCTGCTGTTTGGTTCTGTCCGCTGGGCGGACTGGCCGCAGACGGTGTATGACCCGCCGAACTACCCGCCGGCGAACCCACTGGTCGATTATGACGACCCGACCTGGACCTATTCGCTTGGCTTGGGCTACCAGTTCAACGAGCAGTTCTCGGGCGCCGTGACGCTTGGGTATGAATCGTCCACTGACGAGCCTGTATCCAACCTCGGCCCGACCGACGGGTTCTGGAGCATCGGCTTGGGCGGCACCTACTCGATAGAGAAGGCCAAGATATCGGCCGGGGTCCGCTATACGGATCTGGGTGATGCGATCGCCGACGGCGCGGGCCCCGGTGCGCGCGCCACATTCGAAGGCAACAGCGCCTGGAGTGTCGGTTTCCAGATCACCTATGCGCTGAACTGAAGACCGCCAAATGGTTGAAAACATGAACCCCGCCCAAGTGGCGGGGTTTTTCGCATGATCCGGGTCGTTTGCCCGGCTCTAGTGTGGAAAATGCCGGTATGACACGACAAAAAACACTCTCACCCAGCTCCGGGGCCGAACTCGTGCTGCTGGGCCTGATCTGGGGCGGGTCCTTCCTTGCGATCCGAATCGCACTGGATTCGGTTCCGGTAATCACCGCCGTGTTTCACCGGGTTTTCTGGGCGGCGCTGGCTCTTTGGGCCGTAGTCCTGATCCAGCGGCTGCCCGTGCCGACCAGCTGGCGGGTCTGGCGCGCATTCCTGGTCATGGGGCTGCTGAATAATGCCCTACCCTTCACCCTGATGGCCTGGGGCCAGCTTCATGTGGATACCGGCCTGACCTCAATTCTGAACGCAGCCACGGCCATCTTCGGAGTTCTGGCCGCCGCGATGTTCTTTCCCGACGAGAGGGTTTCGGCGACCCGCCTGATCGGGGTGATCCTCGGATTCGCCGGCGTCTCCATCACGATTGGCATCGGCAGTCTGCTTCGCTTTGACCTGCAGAGCATGGGGCAACTGGCGATTCTGGCCGGCGCGGTATCCTATGCGATGGCGGCGGTCTGGGCGCGGCTTCACCTGTCCGGGTTGCCGCCGCAAGTCTCGGCTGCTGGTATGTTGACCGCCTCTACGGTTTTCATGCTGCCAGTCATGATGGTCGTTGACGGCCCGCCCGTCCTGTTCCTGCCCGCCGAGACGTGGCTGGCCATCGGCTATTTCGCCGTGGTGGCAACGGCCGGCGCCTATTTGCTGTATTACCGCATCCTCGCGGCGGCGGGCAGCGGCAATCTGTTGCTGGTGACGCTCATCATCCCTCCGGTGGCGATCACGCTTGGCGCCCTGGTCCGAAACGAGGCCCTTCCGCCCAACGCCTATCTGGGGTTCGGCGTTCTTGCCTTAGGCTTGACGATCCTCAGTCGATCCGGGCGGCGCGATTGACGCCGCGCGCCCTGCGTTCTAGCTAGGGCAAAACAAGGGACGGCGGAACATGATCTACGGCTCGGCACGGGAATGGCGCGAGGCTGCACGAAAGAAGGTGCTGTTTTTCGGGATGTCGGGGCTGGGCAAGACCTATGTCTCGAATATCCTGCGCGAATCCGGCGATTGGTTTCATTACTCGATCGATTACCGGATCGGTACACGCTATATGGGAGAATACATCACCGACAACGCCAAGGCCGAGGCGATGAAGGTGCCGTTTCTGCGCGATCTGCTGCTGACCGATTCCATCTATATCGGCTCGAATATCTCGTTCGAGAATCTGACCCCCGTGTCCGCCTATCTGGGCAAGCCCGGAAACCCGGACCTGGGCGGCCTGCCCATGCCCGAATACCGGCGCCGGCAGGAACAGTTCCGGCTGGCCGAGATCCACGCCCTGCTGGACACCGAATATTTCATCGACCGCGCGCAGCGGTTGTACGGTTATCCGCATTTCATCTGCGATACGGGCGGGTCGATCTGTGAATGGGTCGATCCCGATGACCCGGCGGATCGCGTGCTGTCGGAACTGTCGCACCATACGCTGATGATCTGGATCAAGGGCGACGACGCGCACACCGCCGAATTGATCCGTCGCTTTGACAAGGCCCCCAAGCCCATGTCCTACCAGGCCGAATTCCTAACGCGCGTCTGGCGGGACTACCTGGATCGGCACGGCTGCGCCGAGGCTGACGTGAACCCCGATGACTTCATCCGCTGGACCTATGCCCAGGCGCTTGCGCATCGCCAACCGCGGTATCGGGCGATGGCGGAAAACTGGGGCGTGGCCGTCACTGCCGACCAGATCGGACAGGTACGCGATGCCGGTGATTTCGACGAGTTGATCGAACGCACCCTTGAGGCCCGCCGGGCCGCGTCCTAACTAGAGCCTCTCACCGGACCAACCAGAAGTTTGAGCCATGCCCATCAAGATCCCCTCTGACCTGCCCGCCTTTGACGTCCTGACCAAGGAAGGCGTCATGGTCATGGCCGAGGATCAGGCCATGCGGCAGGACATCCGGCCGCTGAAGATCGGGCTGCTGAACCTGATGCCGAAGAAGATCCAGACGGAAAACCAGTTCGCGCGGCTGATCGGGGCAACCCCGCTTCAGATCGAACTGTCGCTGATCCGGATGACCGAACATCAGACCAAGAACACCGCCGCCGAGCACATGGAAGAGTTCTATCGCCCTTTCCAGGAGGTCAAGGACCAGAAATTCGACGGGCTGATCATCACCGGCGCCCCGATCGAACATCTGGATTTCACCGACGTAACCTATTGGGATGAACTGACTGAGGTGTTCGACTGGACCCAGACCAACGTGCATTCCACATTTGGCGTCTGCTGGGGCGGGATGGCGATGATCTACCACTTCCACGGGGTCCGAAAGCATATGCTTCCGTCCAAGGCTTTCGGCTGTTTCCGGCATCGCAACCTTGCGCCTGCCTCGCCGTTTCTGCGCGGCTTCTCGGATGACTGCGTGATCCCCGTCAGCCGCTGGACCGAGGTGCGACAGGGCGAGATCGACGCCGCCCCCGGCCTGACCACCCTGTTGGGCAGTGACGAGGTCGGCCCCTGCCTGGTCGAGGACCCCGCACACAGGGCTCTGTATATCTTCAACCATTTCGAATACGACAGCGACACACTGAAACAGGAATATGACCGCGACGTCGCCAACGGCACGCCGATCAACGTTCCGATCAACTATTACCCCGACGACGATCCCAGCCGGACTCCGCAGAACCGCTGGCGCAGCCACGCGCATCTTCTGTACGGGAACTGGATCAACGAGATCTACCAGACCACCCCGTTCGACATGAACGAAATTGGCCGTTAAGGCGCTGATACTGTTCACCGCGGCCGCGGCAACGCTGGCGGCGGTGACCCTCTGGCTTGCGGCCCAGCGGGAATCCCGAGCCCTGGCCGACTTCCCGCCCGAGGGGCAAATCTTGGACATCGACGGTATCGCCGTCCATGCGGTGGTCATGGGTCAGGGGCCTGACGTCGTGCTGATACATGGCTCCAGCGGCAACACCCGCGACATGACCTTTGTGCTGGCACCGATACTGGCCAGGTCTTTTCGTGTCATCGTGTTCGACCGACCCGGCCTTGGATATTCGCAAAGCTTCAATCCTGCCGGCGAAACCATCGTCGAACAGGCGGACATCCTGCAAAGGGCCGCGGCCCGGTTGGGGGCTGACAAACCCATCGTCGCGGGGCAAAGCTATGGCGGTTCGGTCGCCCTTGCCTGGGCGGTGACGCGACCGGAAGATATTTTGGCTCTGGTCCTGATCGCCCCGGCAGCGGTGCCATGGGAAACCCCGCTGGATTCGTTCAATGGCGTCTCATCGACGGCCTGGGGCAGCGCAGTGCTCCTGCCTTTGATTACCGCTTTCGGGCCGGAGTGGTATGTCGAAAAAGCGCTGGGTACCGTGTTTGCCCCACAAAAAACGCCTGCAGGCTATGCCCAGCATTTCGGTCCCGGTCTGACATTGCGCCGCGCATCCATGCACGCCAATGCCAAACAGCGCGCCAACTTGCTGGATGAAGTCACGAGACTCGAACCGCGCTATCCTGAAATTTCGGCCCCGACCGAGATCGTCCACGGCACTGCCGATACCACCGTGGGGCTGGACTGGCACTCGCGGCGCCTGCGCGATCGGATACCGGGCGCCGAGTTGATCGAACTGCAGGGCATCGGCCACATGCCACAGGTCGTCGCCGCGTCCGAGGTGGCCGCAGCCATCGAGCGGGCAGCGCACCGTGCCGGTTTGCGTTAGCCCGGCCAGCAAGCCATAGTGACCTGTGAACAGTGTTACGAGGCGCTTCATGACCGGAACCCAAAAAGGGGCAATCAACGACTATTACCGCAAGTCCGCACCCAAAGATGTCCGCGAGGCGATCGAGAATGCTGGCCGCGGCGACATCCTGTCTCCAACCTACCCCTACCGACAGAAGATGAAGCGTAAGGACTATGACCGGCAGATGGACGCGCTGCAGATTGAACTGGTCAAGCTGCAGGCCTGGGTCAAGGAAACCGGTCAACGTGTCGCCATCATCTTCGAAGGGCGCGACGCCGCGGGCAAGGGAGGAACCATCAAACGGTTCCGCGAAAATCTCAATCCGCGCGGCGCAAGGGTCGTGGCGCTCAGCAAACCGTCGGATGCCGAACGCAGCCAGTGGTATTTCCAGCGCTACATTCCGCACCTGCCCTCGGCCGGAGAGCTCGTTTTTTTTGACCGCAGCTGGTACAACCGCGGCGTGGTCGAAAACGTCTTTGGCTTTTGCACCCCGGACGAGCGAGAGCGCTTCTTTAGACAGCTTCCGGGGTTGGAGGAAGGTCTGGTCAACGACGGCATCCGCCTATTCAAGTTCTGGCTGAACGTTGGTCGGGCCGAACAACTCAGGCGCTTTCTTGACCGCGAAAACGACCCGCTGAAATACTGGAAGCTCAGCCCCATCGACATCGCCGGCCTTGGCAAGTGGGAGGACTACACCCAATCCATCCACGAAACTCTGACCCGATCGCATTTCAACCACTGCCCCTGGACCATCATCCGCGCGGACGACAAAAAGCGCGCCCGGCTGGCCGCGATCCGAACGGTTCTGGCGGGGTTGGACCATGACGAAAAAGATCTCGACACCGTCGGCACCCCAGACCCCCTGATCTGCGGGGGGCCGGAAATCTGGGATGCATGACGACCCGCGCGGCCATGCCGCAGCGGTGGATTCCTGCCGATCGACACCATATACCCATTAGGCAAAAGACAAAAGAAACACAGGCATTCGAGGCCGGTATGACCAAGCGCGGCTATCACCACGGGAACCTCAAGCAGGCGCTGATCGAGGCGGCCCTGTCCCTGATCGAGGAAAAGGGCCCGACCGGCTTTACCCTGTCCGAGGCCGCCAAGACCGCCGGGGTGACGCCGGCCGCTGTCTATCGCCACTATCACGGGCGCGAAGACCTGATCGCCGAGGCCGCGCGCCAGGGCTTCGAGATGTTCGCCGACCTGATGCAACACGCCTATGACAAGGGGCAGCCGTCGGCGCTTGCCGCGTTCGAGGCGACCGGCCGGGCCTATCTGGCCTTTGCCCGCAAGCATCCCGGTCACTACATCGCGATGTTCGAAAGCGGCATATCCCTGAACCGCACGCCCGAGCTGGCGATGGCCGCAAACCGTGCGAAATCCGTACTTGAACAGTCAGCCGCCGACCTGTCACAACACATCCCACCCGAGAAACGCCCACCCGCCTCGATGTTCAGCGCGCATATCTGGGCCATGAGCCACGGCGTGGTCGAACTCTATGCCCGCAACACGGGCGCGTCCTCGCCCTTCCCGCCCGAGGACCTTCTGGAAACCGGGATTGGCATCTATCTGCGCGGTCTAGGGCTGGTGCCGCCGGACGAATGATCACGGCATCCGGCTGCACCGGGATACATTCAGCCGCGAACTGACATTGATCAGATCCATCCGCCCCATGCCCTTGATTTCGACCGCCCCGAGATCGGCGATCTGGAATTCGTCGATCAGGGCGTATTTCATCTCTTCCGGCGCGACGATGTGCATGGGATTGGCAAAAACCTGAAGCCGTGATGCGATGTTCACCGCCGGCCCGAAGACATCTTAGACGTATTTCTGCACTCCCACGACCGACCCGACCGGCGGACCGATGCCCAGGCCTATGCGCGCCTGACATTTATGCGGGTGGCTTTCGTTGCGCCGGTCGAGATATCGCAGAAACCGCACCGCGCAATGCGCCACCGCCGTCGCGTTATCGGGCGTTGCGTCCGGCATTCCCGACAGCGCCAGGTAGGCATCGCCGATCGTCTTGATCCGCTCGCAGCCGAATTGCTCGACGATCCGGTCAAAGGCGGTGAAGATGTCATTCAGCTCGCTCAACGTGACCGTGGGGTCGGTCCGGGCCGCAAAATCGGTGAACCCGACGAAGTCCAGCATCACCACCGACACCTGATCGAACAGCTGCGGTGTCACCACGCCGAAGGTCTTGAACTCCTCGTAGACGGATCGCGGCATCAGGTTCAGCAGCAACCGCTCGACCCGCTCCTTTGCGCACTCCAACTCGCGCGTGTTGCGCTCGACCATAGTCGAATAGCTGTCGATCATGCTTTCCAGCTCGCGGATGCGGGTGATGTTCTGGCATTCGACCACCAGAATCTGCTCGTCCATCCCGTTGGCCAGCGACACCGAGACGGCGAAAACCGGCGTCCGGCGGTTGCGCTTGATTTTCAGCTCGGCCAAATAGCGCAGTAATGATTGCTTGACATTATCCAGTTCGCGCCTGTCCAGATCGGGCAGCAGGTCCGGCAAGGTCTGGCCGACGGCCGGCGTTCCGAACCATTCGGCAAAAGGCCCGTTGTGGAAGATGAAGGTCAGATCCGACGCCCGCAATACGGCAACGCCGACTCCGATGGCCCGCAACAGTTGCTCGTTGATGGCCTGGATACTCATGCCGGGCGACGATGATCCCCCCGCTTGCTCTCAATGGCGGCAAGGGCAGCATCCAAATCTTCATACGACATGCCATGCATCGACAGGGCCTGCCCGAACAATGCCGCCATCGCGTCGAAATCCGAATGACTGATTCTCAGGTGGCGGTGGACCACCTCGATCCGGTCATCGCTGAACGAGGCCGAGCCTCCAACCAACGAGGACACGAACTTAGTCTGGTGGTCGATCAGGCGCGGCATGTCGATGTCTTCGAACTAGTCGCCGATCTCGTCGGACTTCAATGCCATTTCATAAAACGACATCACGATCCAGCTTATCGTTTTGAACACGCCGTATTTTTCAAAAATCGTCTGAGCCACGGCGAGACCTCATACCACCTCGAGCATCCTCGCAGTGCAATCTCATTCCGAGAGTTTTGCAAACTAAATTGAGCACACAGCCGTTTATGCGCACGCAAAACAAGCGAATTTTCAGAGGCACGACCCGGACCGGCCTTAAGAGTTCAGACATCAAGATCGTCCGCGCACGGAACCAGACCGACATAGCCGCCCCGTTTCAAAAGCCGGGACTGTCCGCCTGCCCGCCAGTACAGCTTGCGGCCCGCAGCCTTCAGCTCGCGCGCCACCCGGAACCAGGTCGGCCCCTTGTCCAGCCCGCTGTTGATGCGAACGTCCTGCTCGCGTTCGCTAGTCTTGATGACGGCCTGAGTGTCCAACTGCGACTGAACCGCCTGGACACACACGGCTGGAAAACATTGATACATGGCCCAATCCGGGCGCGGAATGGTCAGAAAGTCATCCAGATGGTCCGAGTATTCCTCGGACCATTCCAGCAGTTTGCGGCATCCTTGCTGCGACACGACATATGCCGCCGCACTGGCAACCATCTCCAATATCTCGCGCACCGCCACGCCACCAATGTCCCTGCTGGGGCCGAACCGGCGCACGCGCGGCCAATAGTCGAGCTTGACGTAGTCGAATTTGTCGGCGTTCTGGACCAGAGATTGAATGACATCGGCCGTCACATCGGACAGTTGGACATCATCCTCAAAAGCGACCACGGCCGGCAGCCCTCTGTCGGCTCCGATTTGCCATATCCTTCGGTGGCTTTCGAAGCACCCGATCTCACTCAGCT
>NZ_JBXWRT010000009.1:0-161397 GCF_059613045.1 Ruegeria sp. BHSC037 | reverse complement strand
CTCGTTCCGCGCCGAATTGTCCCTGTGCCCGAAAACACACATGCGAAACCTCGGTTTTGCCCGGAGCGTCAAAACCCTGTCAAAATAGGCATTTTCGCGCGATTCTGGGCCAGAGACACTCCCCGACGGACTGCGACTTCCTGAGGTCCGTTACCTCCCCCCGCGCATCGGCGGGGGGTCTTCTTTCTCCTTCCGGAACTCTTCGGCCAACCGCTTTGATCTGGCGCGCGGGCTACGATAGGGTACAGCTTCTGGTTCATCGTCATGCTGCGCATGGAGAATGTGATGCCCGGTCTCTGCCGCGATTGCCTGACCCGTCTGGGTGACGAACGGCGCTGCCCAAACTGCGGCAGCCCGCGGGTTCTGCGCCATCCGGAACTTTTCGACCTGACCATTGCGCATATGGACTGCGACGCCTTCTATGCCTCGGTCGAAAAGCGTGACAACCCCGGGCTGGCGGACAAGCCGGTGATCATCGGCGGCGGGCGGCGCGGGGTGGTGTCCACCGCCTGCTACGTGGCGCGCATCCGCGGCGTGCGCTCGGCCATGCCGATGTTCCAGGCGCTGAAGCTGTGCCCCGACGCGGTGGTGATCAAGCCGCGCATGTCGGTCTATGCCGAGGTCTCGCGCCAGATCCGCGCGATGATGGACGAGCTGACCCCGGACGTGGAGCCGCTGTCGCTGGACGAGGCCTTCATGGACCTGTCGGGCACCCAGCGCCTGCACGGCGCGCCGCCCGCGGTGATGCTGGCGCGGCTGGTCAGGCGGATGAAGCACGAACTGGGCCTGACCGGCTCGATCGGGCTGTCGCACAACAAGTTCCTGGCCAAGGTGGCATCCGATCTGGACAAGCCGCGCGGCTTCTCGGTGATCGGCAAGGCCGAGACGGCGGATTTCCTACATGACAAGCCGGTAAGGTTGATCTGGGGCATCGGCCCGGCCGCTCAGGACTCGCTGGAGCGGGCCGGCATCCGCACCTTCTCGGACCTGCTGCGTTGGGATCAAGAGGCGCTGACAGCACGGTTCGGCGCGATGGGCCATCGCCTGTGGCATCTGGCGCACGGACAGGACAAGCGCCGGGTCTCGGCGCACACGCCGATGAAATCCATCAGCAACGAGACCACATTCTTCGAGGACACCTCCGACCCTGACATTCTGGACGGGCATCTGTGGCGGATGGCGGAAAAGGTGGCCGACCGCGCCAAGGCCAAGGCTCTGGCCGGGCGGGTGGTGACGCTCAAGCTGAAACGGGCCAACCACAAGATCCTGACGCGGCGCGTGTCGTTGCGCGACGCAACCCAGATTGCCGACCGGATCTATCGCACCGCGCGCGGCCTGTTCGATCAGGTCGGCGATCAGGGGCCGTACCGCCTGTTGGGTTGCGGCTTGTCAGATCTGTGTCCGGCGGAACAGGCCGATGCCTTGGGCGACCTGCTGGATCCCGGCGCCGCCCAGCGCAGCAAGGCCGAACGCGCTGCGGACGAGATCCGCCGCAAGTTCGGCAGCGATGCAATCGTGAAAGGGCGTGCGCTGCGCTAGCTATTCCGCGGCCAGACGCTCGGGCTGTGCCCCGATCCGGGCGATATCGGCGATCACTCGCGCCAGAACCGCGCGGAACGAGTCAAAGTCGGCGTTGGGTTCGATCGTAGATTCATCCATGTAGAGCGCGCGGTCGATCTCGATCTGTATGGCGTGCTGATTTCGCGCCGGACGGCCGTAGGTCTGCGTCACGTAGGCCCCCGCAAACGGCGTGTTGCGGACCACGGTCAGCCCGGCCGAGACAAAGGCCGCTTCGATCTGATCCACGATCACCCCCGAAGCCGACGCACCGAACCGGTCACCCAGTACAATCTCCGGGCGGCGCCCATGCGCGGTTCCGGCCAGGGCCACCGCCTCGTGCGGCATCGAGTGGCAGTCGACCAGAATCGCCTGCCCGAAGGAGCCGATCGATTCAGCCAGCAGTGATTTCAGCCGGGCGTGATAGGGCCGCCAATAGGTGTCGATGCGCAGACGGGCCTCATCCATGGTCAGCTTGCCGCTGTATATCGCGCGGCCATTTGCCACCACCCGGGGAATCACTCCCAACCCCGAGGCAACGCGCGGATTGTGCCCCGACCGGCGGGCACCCATGATCAAGGCCGGGTCAAGCTCGTCTGCGCTGCGGTTCAGATCCAGAAAGGCCCGTGGCATCTGCGCGGCGATCAGCGGCGCGCCGTGATCCGGGGCCGATGCAAAAAGCTGATCAACGAAGGCATCCTCGGACGAACGAATCACGTCGCGGTTCAGAATCGACCGCTCAAGGAAAGGCTGGGTATAGTTCCGGCCGCTGTGGGGCGAGGAAAACACCACGCACGAGCTGCGTTTCGCGGGCATTTCCAAAGCATATGCGGTGCTGTGCATGTCCACTCCCTCTTTCCGAACAACATAGACCGGAAAATTGTTCGACCAAACCCCTTGAACCCCTGCGCGACTCCTTTTATAGAGCGCTCCACCGGCGCGGGGTTCCGCGCCCCATTTCGTTCTGGGGCGGATCTCGCAAAGGGAAAGTGGGCGGTTAGCTCAGCGGTAGAGCACTTCGTTGACATCGAAGGGGTCACAAGTTCGATCCTTGTACCGCCCACCATCTGTTTCACTGTTTCGGGTCTGACCCGGGGCACCCGCTAACCCAGGCGCTGGCCCGCGCCGCAGGAACTGGAGATAGGCCATGAAGGTCAAGAACTCGCTCCGCTCGCTCAAGAACCGGCACCGCGACTGCCGGGTCGTGCGTCGCAAAGGCCGCGTCTACGTCATCAACAAGACGCAGCGCAAGTTCAAAGCCCGCCAGGGCTGAGGACGGCGAAACACCGTTTCAAGAAACCGCGCCTTTGGGCGCGGTTTTTTTTTGTGCTCGATCTTCCCCGCGGCCCCGCCCGAGCCCCTTCCGCACGAGCCATGTGATGCAACAGACCGCCATCGCGTAGGGGGCTGAAGCGAACAACGCGAATCCTGCCTCTATCGGCCAGCTGATGCCCAACCGTTCGAGTGAAAAGACCATGCGCTCCGCCCGCTCCCGCAAATGTGGAACAACGCTGCGCATCCGCTCATCGGTCGTGAAACCGTCAAGATCCACGCTCATTGCAAGCAGTGCAAGATCAAGTGCGAAGTCGCGCCACCACGAAAAAGGATGGTCAGACCAACGACGAGCAACAAGCCCCGGGTGAACCCGGTCGGAAAAAAGCGAGCAATCTGACGCAATGCCAGACCGGCCCCGCGACAAGCCCGAAAAGCAACAGCAGCGTCACGGCTTCCAGCAACACTTCGACTATTTCGAGAGCCCTTCCGCCATTTGCGCCGAACCGACCTGACGCCGGCGCTTGCCGCTGTCCGGCGGAGCGGCTCTACCAATTGGCTCCAACATGGTTAACGAACTGGTTAACCCCCACGAGCGCCGCGGCATTTTTGACCAAGTAATTTTGTCAGATTTCCTTGCATCTCGTCCGAAATCGTTTAATTGAGCAAATCAGTCGGGAAATACCCGCTCCTGAGATTCGACAACTGGGACCAACACAGATGAAAACCAAGCGCTTTATCGCCGCCGCCCTGTCGGCCCTGATCGCCGGATCGGCCGCCGCCGAAGGCGAGCTGAACCTGTACTCCTCGCGTCACTACGATACCGACGAGCGCCTCTACACCGATTTCGAAGAGGCCACCGGCATCAAGATCAACCGCATCGAAGGCAAGGCCGACGAGCTGATCGCACGGATGGAAGCCGAGGGCGCGAACTCGCCCGCCGACATCCTGCTGACCGTGGACACCTCGCGCCTGGCGCGGGCCAAGAACGCGGGCCTGCTGCAGGCGGTCAACAGCGACGTGCTGGAAGAGCGCATCCCCGCCAACCTACAGGACGAGGACAACCAGTGGTTCGGCTTCTCGCAGCGCGCGCGCATCATCTTCTACGACAAGAATGACGTGACCAACCCGCCGGCAACCTACCTGGACCTGGCGAATCCCGAATACAAAGGGCTGGTCTGCATCCGCTCGTCGACCAACACCTACAACCAGACGCTGCTGGCCTCGATCATCACCCATCACGGCGCCGAGAAGGCCAAGGAATGGGCCGCGGGCGTGGTCGCCAACATGGCGCGTGACCCGCAGGGCGGCGACACCGACCAGCTGCGCGGCATCGTCTCGGGTGAATGCGAGATCGCCGTGTCGAACTCCTACTACTTTGCACGCGCCCTGCGCAAAGACGTCAAGGGCCTGTCGGACAGCGTCGACATGATCGGCATCCAGTTCCCGTCGCAGGACGCGGAAGGCGCGCATATGAACCTGTCGGGCGCCGGTGTCGCGGCACATGCTCCGAACAAGGACGCCGCCATCAAGTTCCTGGAGTATCTCGCCAGCGATAAAGCGCAGGTTTATTTCTCGAACGGCAATGACGAATACCCTGCCGTTCCCGGCGCGCCGCTGGCCGAGAACGTGGCTGCTCTGGGTGAGTTCAAGGCCGACGACGTGAACCTGTCTGAAGTCGCCAAGAACATCCCCGAGGCCCAGAAGATCTTCAATGAGGTTGGCTGGAAGTAAGCCGCCATCATATCGAGCAGCTCAAGGGGCGCGGCAAACGCGCCCCTTTTTATTTTATTTATTTCTGTTACTTTTCTCATTATCGAAAATGTTTCCCGGATATGACCAATGCTTGACTGCTTGTCCAGCCGCCTCGCCCGCCACCTGAGCGACCTGCGCCGCAGTCGGGGCTGGTCGCTTGAACAACTCGCCCAGACCAGCGGGGTCAGCCGAGCCACTCTGTCTCGCATGGAGAAGGCCGAGGTCAGTCCGACAGCCGAGAATCTTGGCCGGTTGTGCGCAGCCTACGGACTGCCGATGTCGCGCCTGTTGATGATGATCGAGGACAGCTTCGACCCCAAGGTTCCTTACGATCGGCAGATCGAGTGGCGCGACCCCGAAACCGGGTTCACGCGCCGATCAGTGTCGCCGCCCTCGGCGGGGCTGACAGGCGAGGTCCTGGAATGTCACCTGCCGCCCGGCACCACGATCGCCTATGACGCGCCGCCACGATCCGGGCAGGAACACCACTTGGTCGTACTGGATGGCGCGCTGACCCTGACGGTCGATGGCACGCCCCACGCGCTGAACGCGGGCGACTGCCTGCGCTATCACCTGTCCGGCGCAACCCGTTTTGAAACCGAGGCGTCCCGCGGCGCCCGCTACATTCTGGTGCTGATATGATTACACGTCTGACCGAAACAACTTTTGACCAGGCGGTGGACGATCTGGCGGATATCCTGCACGGCTGCGTGCATACCGGCGCCAGCATCGGGTTCATTTTGCCGTTTTCCCGTGACGCCGCGCGCGCCTATTGGCAGGAGCGCGTGCGCCCCGGGCTGTCAGCCGGAGAGCTGGATCTTTTCGTAGCCCATGATGATGGACGCATCCAAGGGACGGTTCAGCTGATTCCGGCTGCGATGCCCAACCAACCGCACCGCGCCGATGTGGCCAAGCTGCTGGTGCATCCCGACGCACGGCGGCGCGGGCTGGGCCGCGCCTTGATGGGTGCCCTGCTAGAGCGCGCCACCGAACTTGGCCGAACCCTGTTGGTGCTGGACACGCGCAGCACCGACCCCTCGCGTATCCTGTACCAAAGCCTGGGGTTTAAAACTGCCGGAGAGATTCCCGGCTATTGCCGCAACCCGTTCGAGCCCGTGTTCGAACCAACCACCTACATGTACAAGGCGCTTGGCTAACGCAGCACTAGGTCGGCCGAGCCCGAGTTCTGCACCACGCGCCGGGCGTTGGGAATGTCATTGGCGAAGGCTCGGCGCTCGGCTTCGTCGCGAGGCAGGCCCAGCCCGATCCAACGGTCCAGCAAGCGCGCCTCCAGCGTGGGCAATGGCACGTCCAAAAACACGGTCAACGCCCACAGGTCGCGCAGATCGCGCCACCCCGGTTCGTCCAGCAGGAGATAATTTCCCTCTACGATCACCACCTTCTGGTCGCGGGTTACGAACGAACAGGCGGCGATGGACTTGTCGAGCACACGGTCGAACTCGGGCACGGCGACCTCGTCTTCGGCCTGGAGGCGGCGCAACGAGGCATGAAAGCCCGGCAGGTCGAATGTCTCGGGCGCACCCTTGCGCGGCAGCAGATCGCGCGCCGTCAGAATCTGGTTGTCATAGTGGAAACCATCCATCGACAGCAGACCGGTCGGAATGCCGCGCACCTGCAGCGCCTGTTGTGCAAGCGCGGCCACCGTGGATTTCCCCGCGCCCGGCGGCCCGGCCACGGCGACAAGCTGGCGCGTTTCACGGCCCGCCAGCCCGGCTGCGGCGTCGGCGATCCGCTCGGCCAGCGCCTGCGGCGATGACCCTGCAGCCGTCATGCCGCGCGATCCTGTTCCGGCGGCTCTTTGGCGCCCGTCATGAACGCCACGGCATCGGACATGGTGTAATCATTGGGGTCGATCACGCAGAGCCGCTTGCCCAACCGATGCACATGGATGCGGTCGGCCACTTCGAACACATGGGGCATGTTGTGGCTGATCAGAATGATCGGAATACCACGCGATTTCACGTCTTGGATCAGCTCCAAAACCCTCCGGCTTTCCTTGACACCAAGCGCCGCGGTGGGTTCGTCGAGGATGATGACTTTGGATCCGAACGCCGCCGCCCGGGCCACGGCAACGCCCTGACGCTGTCCACCCGACAAGGTCTCGACCGCCTGGTTGATGTTCTGGATCGTCATCAGCCCCAGTTCGTTCAGCTTGTCGCGGGCGAACTTCTCCATCGCAGGGCGGTCGAGCATCCGGAATACCGAGCCCAAAGGACCCTTGCGCCGGATCTCGCGCCCCATGAACATGTTGTCGGTGATCGACAGGGCGGGCGACATGGCCAACGTCTGATAGACCGTTTCGATCCCGGCTTCGCGTGCGTCGATGGGCGAGTGGAAATCGACCTTGCGCCCTTCCAGCCAGATCTCGCCCTCATCCGGGGCGACGGCACCGGAAACCGCCTTGATCAAGGTCGATTTACCTGCACCGTTGTCGCCGATCACGGCCAGGATTTCGCCCGGCATCAGGTCGAAATCGCAATGATCCAGCGCCGTGACCCTGCCATAGCGTTTGACCAAGTTGCGCCCTTTGAGAATGGGTTCCATCACGCTGCTACCTTTCTGATCCACTGGTCCACGGCCACGGCGGCGATGATCAGCATACCGATAAGAAGGAAGGTCCACTGCGCATCCGCACCCAACAACCGCAGGCCGAGGGTGAACACGCCCACGATCAGCGCCCCGAACAACGAGCCCAGGATCGACCCGCGCCCCCCGAACAAAGAAATGCCTCCGATCACGACGGCGGTGATGCTTTCGATGTTGGCCAACTGCCCCGAAGTGGGCGAGACCGAGCCTATGCGCCCGATCAGCGCCCAGCCGGCAAAGGCGCAAATCAGCCCCGAAAGCATGTAAACCGACATCAGCGTTCGATGCACGTTCACGCCCGACAGCTCGGCGGCCTCGGGGTCGTCGCCCACGGCATAGACATGGCGGCCCCACGCGGTATGCCGCAGCGCATAGGCCAGCACCAGGATCAGCACCAGCATGAAGATCACTCCGACCGTGAACACCGCCCCGCCGACATTGATTTTGGCGCCGAACAGCTGAAGGATCGGGGCGTTGGCCTCGATTTCCTGCGACCGGATGGTTTCATTCTGTGAATACAGGAAGTTGGCGGCCAGTACGATCTGCCACATGCCCAGCGTCACGATGAAGGGCGGCAGCTTGACCCGGCTGACCAGGAATCCATTCACCGCGCCGATTGCGGTCCCGATGGCCAGACCGCACAGGATCGCCACCGTAGGCGGCAGCCCGTAGCGGAAAGTGAACTGGCCCATCACAACCGACGACATGACCATGATCGCGCCCACGCTCAGGTCGATCCCGGCTGTCAGGATCACGAGACTCTGGGCGGCGGCCACGATGCCGACGATCTGCACCTGCTGCAGGATCAGGGTCAGGGCAAAGGGCGAAAAGAACTTGGCGCCCAGCAAGACGCCGAAAATCAGGATCGCCGCCACCAAAACGATCAGCGGCACCAGCGACGGGTTCACATGTAGAAAGTGTTGGACCGTCCCCATGAACCCGCGGTGGTGATCTTCGAATTCGGCAACCTGTTCCGGGCTGCCTTTGGCTGCGGCTTCGAAATCGTCGGACTGTCTCGATGTGTCGGACATCAATGAGGTTCCCCCATGCGTCAAGCTCCCGTCTTGGGGCGACTCTAGCAAAATTTCGGGTGAGGTCGTGGTTCAATTCAGGGGCCGCAGCGCGCGGCCCCTGAAGGGATCAGATCAGCCCCAGCAGAGGTCCATGCCCTCTTTGACCGAGATCGACTCGACGCCAGCGGCTGGCTTGTCCGTCACCAGCGCAACACCGGTGTCATAGAAATCTTTGCCGGGCGTGTTCTCGGGCTTCACGCCCTCGTCGGCCCATTTCTTGACCGCCTCGACGCCAAGCGACGCCATCAGCAGCGGGTATTGCTGCGAGGTAGCGCCGATCACACCGTCGGCCACGTTCTGCACACCGGGGCAGCCGCCGTCGACCGAAACGATCAGCACATCGTTTTCGCGGCCGATGGCCTTGAGCGCCTCATACGCACCGGCGGCAGCCGGTTCGTTGATCGTGTAGACCACATTGACCATCGGATCCTTGGCCAGAAGGTTCTCCATGGCCTTGCGGCCGCCCTCTTCGTTCCCGGCGGTGACGTCATGGCCCACGATGCGCGGGTCGGTCTCGTCGCCCCATTTGTTCGGGTCGCCCAGGTCAATGCCGAACCCCTGCAGGAAGCCTTGGTCGCGCAGCACCCCGACCGAGGGCTGGCTGACTGCCAGGTCCAGCATGGCGATCTTGGCGTTCTGGGCTTCGTCCCCCAGTGTGGCCGCGGCCCATTTGCCGATCAGCTCGCCGGCCAGAAAGTTGTCGGTGGCAAAGGTTGCATCGGCCGCGTCGATCGGCTCCAGCGGTGTATCCAGCGCGATGACCAGCACACCCGCGTCGCGCGCCTGCTGGACGGCCGGGACGATCGACGAGGTATCGGATGCGGTCAAGAGGATACCCTTGGCGCCATCCAGAATGCAGGTCTCGATCGCCTGCACCTGCGTTTCATGGTCGCCGTCGATCTTGCCGGCAAACGCCTTGAGCGTCATGCCCAGCTCTTCGGCCTTGGCGGTGGCCCCCTCTTTCATCTTCACGAAGAAGGGGTTGGTGTCGGTTTTGGTGATCAGACAGACCGTGTCCTGCGCGGCAGCCGCGCTCGCCATGGCTGTCAAGGCCAACGCGGTCGCGCCAGCAAATGCTGAAATTTTCAAAGCTTTTCCTCCCGTTATCTCCGACGCCCGCAGACGTCTTGGGCAAGCGGGCGAAATTCGATCCGCTCCCATGAACAAAACCATCAGGCAATTCCCGATTCCTGTCAATAATTAAATCACTCTTAATTATTATTGACACCCCACGGCCCACACCACATTCTTGCAGGAACAAGGAGCACCCCGTGACCGAGAAACCCGCAATCGAGACCGGCCCCTCGCACCGCCCGTCAAACGTGCGCGGGACCAACCAAAGCGGCATGCGCGCGCGCAATGAAAAACTGGTTTTGTCGCTGGTCCGGCGCCATCAGGCGCTGGCCAAGTCAGAATTGGCGCGCATGGCCGGCCTGTCGGCGCAGACCGTCTCGGTCATCATGCGGCAGTTGGAAAGCGACGGGCTGCTGTTGCGCGGCGAGCCGCAACGAGGCAAGGTCGGACAGCCTTCGGTGCCGATGCGATTGAACCCGGACGGTGCCTATTTCCTGGGCCTAAAGGTCGGGCGCCGCAGCTCGGAGATGGTGCTGACCGATTTCCTGGGGCGGGTTCGCGACCGGTCCCGAACCACTTATGACTACCCCACCCCGCAGCAGACGCTCGATTTCGCAGTCCGGTCCCTGACGCACATGACAGAGGCGCTGTCCGAACCCGCACGCGCGCGAGTGGCAGGCTTGGGCATCGCCATGCCCTTTTACCTGTGGGACTGGGCACAGATCCTGCAGGTCCCGCAGGAAAAGATGGACCCATGGCGCATGGCCGACCTGCGGGCCAGCCTTTCGGACATCTGCGATGTTCCGGTCTATGCCCAAAATGATGCGACGGCCGCCTGCGGCGCGGAACTGGTATTCGGCCCAACCGAAGGACCGCGGGATTTCCTTTATTTCTATGTCGGCTATTTCGTCGGCGGCGGCGTTGTGTTGAACGGGTCCATCTTTGCCGGCCGGGGAAACGCCGGCGCGTTGGGGCCGATGCCGGTCTCCGTCGGGTCGGGGCCGGTACAACCCCTGATCGAGGTGGCCAGCCTGTATGTCCTCGAACGCGCGTTGGCGGCCTCTGGTTGCGACGCATCGGGCCTGTGGCATTCGCCCGAGCACTGGACCATTCCCGCCGACCTGCTCGAGCGGTGGCTGAATCAAGCGGCACACGGTCTGGCCCATGCCATCCTGTCCAGTTGTAGCTTGATCGATTTCGAGTGCGTCAAGATCGACGGCTGGATGCCGAATGCGGTCAAGTCCCGGCTGATTACGTTGGTTCGGGACCGCCTGTCCCGGCTGAACCTGACCGGGCTGGAAGCACCGTCGATTTCGGCCGGTTCGGTCGGACCGGACGCCCGCGCGTTGGGCGCCGCCAGCCTGCCATTGTCGGACCGATATCTGGTCGAGACGTGAAGCGGCCCTTGAACATGGGCTGTCGAATGTGTCGTCGGGTCACCCGGCCGATCAGGACCGGGGCACAAGATCCAAACGCATGAATGCGCTGTTGGGATCGTGATGATATCCAAAGATTGGGCCGCAATAGCCGTAGCCCAACGCCTCGTACAGTTTGCGAGCAGCGTCATAGTCCGGAAGATGCGCCGCGCCGGTTTCCAGAACAAGCGCTGCAAAGCCTTCTGACCGGGCGATTTCAGCCAGATGCTCCATCATCCGGCGGGCCAGCCCCCGGCCCCGCGCCTGCGGCAGCACATGCACCGATTTGACCTCGGCCGTGCCATCGGGCAGCGCCTTGAGCGCCCCGCAGCCCAGCACCTGATCGTCCTCAAGGATCGCCCAGAACCGGATGTCCGGCGCGGTCAATGCATCAGGTTGCAGCGTATGATTGCTCTCTGCAGGGCCGGCCCACCGGCTGTGCGCGACATGGGCCTCTACCACCGGACGCAATGCATCCGATGTCGGATCGGCCGGACAAATCCGGATCATTCAGTGGGTCCAGGGGCCGCGCCGGTCGGTGGCAAAGTTTTCGCCATATCCGCGCGGGCGGATATTGGGTTTGCGCTTGTGGGGCTCGACGACCTGCGCGTCGATGCCGTGTTCCCGCGCATAGTGCAGCGCCTCTTCCTTGGTGTCGAACCGCAGGCGCACCTGGGTCTGGGTGTCGCTGGAAGATGTCCAGCCCATCAGCGGATCGACCTCGCGCGCCGAGGCCGGGGCGTATTCCAGAACCCATTTGCGGGTCTTGGCCATTCCCGACGTCATTGCGTTTCGGGCAGGCTGGTAAATCCGTGCGCGCATGTCGCCTCTCCATACTCGGGTTGTCGCGCCCGTTTATGCGTCAGAGCGCGGGCGGCGACAAGATTGCAATTGCCGCAGGGCGATGCAAATGACCCGCCCGGCGGGGGTTGCATGCGGACAAAATAAGAACAAATGTAAGGGGCCGAAGCGGAGCCTGCCCATGCCCTATGCTCATTCCGACAAGACCCAGCTGACTGCCGACGACGTGCGCACCCGCCTGAAGCTTGAGGGCGGCAAGCGTTTCGTGATGCACACCGAATTCGCCCCTGCAGGCGACCAACCCACCGCGATCAGGGAACTGGCGCAGGGCATTCTGGACGGCGAGCGCAACCAGGTGCTGCTGGGCGCCACCGGCACCGGCAAGACCTTCACCATGGCCAAGGTGATCGAGGAAACCCAGCGCCCCGCCATCATCCTCGCCCCCAACAAGACGCTGGCGGCGCAGCTCTATGGCGAGTTCAAGGGCTTCTTCCCGGACAATGCGGTCGAATATTTCGTCTCGTACTACGACTACTACCAGCCCGAAGCCTATGTGCCGCGCAGCGATACCTATATCGAAAAGGAATCGCAGATCAACGAACAGATCGACCGGATGCGCCACTCGGCCACCCGGGCGCTGCTGGAACGCGACGACGTGATCATCGTGGCCTCGGTCTCGTGCATCTATGGCATAGGCTCGGTCGAGACCTACGGGGCGATGACGCAGGATCTGAAGGTCGGGAACGAATACGACCAGCGGCAGGTGATGGCCGATCTGGTGGCCCAGCAATACCGTCGCAACGATCAGGCCTTCCAGCGCGGCAGCTTCCGGGTGCGGGGCGATTCCCTGGAAATCTGGCCCGCCCACCTCGAGGACCGGGCGTGGAAACTCTCGTTCTTCGGCGAAGAACTGGAACAGATCACCGAGTTCGACCCCCTGACCGGCGAGCGCACCGACACGATGGAGCAGATCCGCGTCTATGCCAACTCGCACTACGTCACGCCAAAACCGACGATGCAGCAGGCGATCCTTGGCATCAAAAAGGAGCTGCGCCAGCGCCTCGACCAACTGGTGGGCGAGGGCAAACTGCTGGAAGCACAGCGGCTGGAACAACGCACCAATTTCGACCTCGAGATGCTCGAGGCGACCGGCGTCTGCAACGGGATCGAGAACTATTCCCGCTACCTCACCGGCCGCGCGCCGGGTGAACCGCCGCCGACCCTGTTCGAATTCATCCCCGACAACGCCATCGTCTTTGCCGATGAATCCCACGTCAGCGTACCGCAGATCGGCGGCATGTATCGCGGCGACTACCGGCGCAAGTTCACGCTGGCGGAACACGGGTTCCGCCTGCCCTCCTGCATGGACAACCGTCCCCTCAAGTTCGAGGAATGGGACGCCATGCGCCCGCAGTCCATCTTCGTCAGCGCCACCCCCGCGGCGTGGGAGCTGGAGCAGACCGGTGGCGTTTTCACCGAACAGGTGATCCGCCCAACGGGCCTCTTGGATCCCGAGGTCGAAATCCGCCCCGTCGAAATGCAGGTCGACGACCTTCTGGACGAGGTGCGCAAGGTCTCGGCCAAAGGCTATCGCACGCTGGTCACCACGCTGACCAAACGCATGGCCGAAGACCTGACCGAATACATGCACGAACAGGGCATCAAGGTCCGCTACATGCATTCCGACATCGACACGATCGAGCGGATCGAGATCCTGCGCGACCTGCGGCTGGGCGCATTCGACGTGCTGGTGGGCATCAACCTGCTGCGCGAGGGGCTGGACATTCCCGAATGCGGTCTGGTCGCGATTCTGGACGCGGATAAGGAAGGCTTCCTGCGCTCGGAAACCTCGCTGATCCAGACCATCGGCCGCGCCGCCCGCAACGCCGAGGGCCGCGTGATCATGTATGCCGACCGCATCACCGGCAGCATGGAGCGCGCGCTGGAGGAAACCAACCGTCGCCGCGCCAAGCAGATCGCCTATAACGAGGAACACGGCATCACGCCCGAGACGGTGAAGAAGAATGTCGAGGACGTTCTGGCCGGTCTCTATGCTGGCGACGTGGACATGAACCGCGTCACCGCCACCATCGACAAGCCGATGCACGGCGCCAACCTCGAGGCCCATCTGGACGGGTTGCGCGAGCAGATGCGCAAGGCGGCCGAGAACCTGGAATTCGAAGAAGCCGCCCGCATCCGCGACGAGATCAAGCGGCTGGAAGCGGTCGACCTGGCCGTCGCCGACGACCCCATGGCGCGGCAGTGGGCGGTCGAGAAGGCCTCGGAAGACGCGGTGCGGTCGCAGGGGCGGTCAACGGCCGGACGGCCGGGGCAGCGGGGCGGAAATGTGAAGCGGAGGAAGCGGTAACTTGGGTGTTAAGCCTCCGCCTCCGTTCAGTAACTACAACACAACACGCTGTATTCCGTATGTCTGCCGCTTCAGTTCATCGCGAAACACATCAAGGCGGCACATTCTGACCGCCTTTTTCACGTAGGTAACGTCAGAGTTTGCTCGGTGAGCAAGTGTCAGCGCGTCAAGCTTCGGGTCGAGCAACGCAAGCCCACACTGAAAGAAAACGGCCCCCAAGTTAGCTTCATATTCTTCTTTCGTCGGCGGAATGTTGGCATTACCGCTGGGTGTTGAATAAAGCTTAAAGTTTTTCACCACTGCCCCTCGGGCATGATGATCCAGCGCCAAATGGGCAAATTCATGTGCCAACATGAAGTTGGACAACTTGCACCCAGAGTCTGCGTTTTCTAGTAGCTTTTCATCTACTACGAGCGCAGCGCTGTCCCCAAATGCCACTACACCGGCTTTGCGCTTGTAGTCCTCTTCGTTCTCGGTTCGGTACGTTTTGATCTTCACTTCGCCGTTGCCATCGTCGTCCGCGAGCCAGTTCCAAAACTCGGTCATCCGAAAGAACTCGGCGTCTTCGCAGTATAGACGTCGGTATGCGATCATTTCACGGAAGAGGCTAACGGCCTCTCGTGTGGTCAAGGACTGCTTTTTTACCTTCATCAATTGCCCACCTGCTTTAAATCGCACGCCACAGAATCACTGGCCTGTACTACCTAAGATACACCACATATCGGCCTAACAACAACCTGTGGATAAGAAACCTGATAAACTACAATATGTTGTGGGGCAGGATGGGCTCTTCTGGCGAGCCATTCCACCCTTGCCACCCACCTTCCCCTCCTCCACGTTTGAAATCACAAATTGTGATTCCAAACGAGTGCCATGACGAACGCCAAAAACCTGCCCTCCACGCATGAGGTCCAAAGCGCCATTCACCGGGTGCGTGGTACCCGCGTGGTGCTGGCCGAGGATCTGGCCCGGTTCTACGGAAAATCCGTCAGCGCCTTCAATCAGGCCGTCGCGCGCAACAAGGACCTGTTCGAGGGCTACCGCTTTCAGCTGACCGACGCCGAGGTGGCGGATTTGATATCACGGAATGTGATTTCAAAGCCCAAAGGCCGCGGCGGGCGGCGGGTCAATCCGTGGGTCTATACCGATTACGGCGTGGCCATCGCCTCGACCCTGTTCAAGGATCCGCGCGCGATCAAGATCACCCGCATGATCACCGAGGCCTTCGTCGACGGCGCCAACGCCCTCGCTGAAACCCCGCGCAGCGCGCCCGAGATCCTGCCGCCAGAAGGCACTCCCGCCCCGCTGCTGCCCAATGGCGAGCAGTTGCGGGCGCTGGCCGAAAACATCCTCGATTCCGGGCAGCAGAGCCTGGTCGATTACATCGCCAACCCCACCACCAAGCGCCAGCAGGCGGTGGCGGTGATCATGAAGACCCTTGCCGAAACTGCAGGCGAAGAGGTGCGCACCCAGCACGAGCGTCTGCGCCTGCGCATCGCCGAACGGTTGGCTGCGGGCGACTATGCCGATGACGATGACCGCAAGCGGCTGATCGAGCTGCTGCAGGCGATGAAGGGCTAAAGCCCCAACTCGGCCCGCATCTTTTTCGTCAGCTTGGCCACGACCATCTCGTAGGACGTCACGATGCGGTCGCGCAGGGACGGGTCGCTCATCCCGCGTTCGTCGTAAACCTGCAGCCATTTCATGCCGCGCGAGGCCAGGTAGGGCGCGGGCCGGATGCCGGGCTGATCCTGCAGTACTTCGTAGGTCAGATCGGTGGCCTTGAAGGTAAATGCATCCTTGCCGTCGTTCCAGCCGCAGATCGCGAACACCTTGCCGCCCACCTTCCACACATCCGCATTGCCCCAATGCACGACGTGGCTCGTGGCCTTGAGAGTGGCGCAGAAGGCGTTGAATTCGTCTCGGGTCATGGGGCGCAGTGTCACCGACCCGCTCAACACTGGAAAGCAGGTAGCGTTGGCCATGCCAAAGGGATCAGCCCTTGTCCCAGTGCGCCACCACATCAAAACCGGCCGGCGAGGGCGGTCCTTCCATGAATTCGGCGAAATGGCCCCACAGCTCGGCCACCTTCGGCGCATTCGCGTTCGAGGTTTCCTCGCTCTCGACCACCGAAATCACATATCCGCTGCCGTCTTCGTTCATCACGTTGGTAAAGCAATGCATGCCGGGCATGCCCATTATTTCGGCCTTCAATTCATTCATTTTTGCCGTGGCCGCCTCACGCGTTCCAGGCTTCATCTTGAATTGGGTTATTCTTGCAAACATGGTGTTTCTCCCTGTCTGTGGGCGAAATTGCCGCTTGCAGCTTAGCATACACGGGCAATTTTCCGTACAGACACAGGCAGAACGATCTCTGCATGCGGACGAGACAACCGCAGGTCAATCCACTTGGGGACGAACGAATTTGGCAGCGCCAATCTTACGTTGAGTTTGGCTGTTGGACCGGTCGGGCCTCGGCGCGACCGATTGAACTGGCGCCGGCGCGTTGAACCGATCTGTCGCGCCGGTTTCGCAGGCGATCCCGTTGCCATCGGGGTCGTTGCGCTCGTGATACCCCAATTGCCCCTTGCGCATCGGGCCAAGCCCGACCGAACGCGCCGCCTCGCAGCCCGCCAGCGCCCAAAGGTGCATCATCGCACCGGTGCGGTCATACTCGGACGTGCGCAGGTAGATACCCAAGGCGATGCCCGCAACGGTCACCGGCAGGGTCAGCACCATGAACAGGATGCGCCACGGTGAAAGCGCCCGCCGCCGCGTGGCGTCCGCCCTGCGTTGCCGCCGCAAGGCACGTCTGTCGGTAGCCGAGCCTTGGGCGGCCTTCGTTTCATCGATCATGCGCCGTTTCTGAACCAACACTGTGGCAATGCCGTGGCGCCGACACCGAACCGGCCCACGGCGTCAACGCACCACATGCACCGCGCATTTGGCGTGGCGCACCACATGGGTCGCCGTCGACCCCAGCAGCAGATCCTGCATGCCGGGCCGGTGCGAGGCCAGAATGATCAGGTCAGGCTTGTTGGACTCGGCCCAGTCAAGGATCGTACGGCCTGAATGACCCTCAACCACGACGCCCTTGGCGTTTGGCAGCTTTGCGGCCAGGGTGTTGAGCTCGTCCTGGATCGCCTTGCGCGCCTCGGTCAGATATTCTGCCGGCATATAGGAAATCGCATAGTCGGGAATGTGCTCGACCACATGCAACAGCGTCACCTTCGCATCCGGTGTCGCCAGGATCTTCGCCAGTTTCAGCGGCGCCGAGGTGTCACGCTCGACATCGAAGGAAATCGGGACAAGAATATTGTGATACATGGCTCGCGCCTCCTTGAGTTTCGCCGGCAGAATGAAATGCCCGGCGGAAACGGACCTTGATCCAGGTCACGGTCAGTCGAAAGTTTCGGCAACGTCGTACATCACCGGCTCGAAACTTTTGCACAGTTCGTTGATCCGACGGTTGCGCTCTCGCATCTCAGGTGTCCGCAGCATGGCCAGAAAGTCCTCGCGCCGCCGCCACTGGGAATAGTTCGCGATCCGCGTCTGGGCGTCGTTGACATGCAAGCCCGCGGCAATGAACCCGGGCTGCTTGGAAATGAAGTTCGCATAGGCGTCCGTCAGCGCTTCGAGCAGGTCCTGGCATGTGCCCGGCGTCATCTCGAACGTGGTGATAACGGTCTGAACATTCGCATCTTTTGAAATCCTGGGCATCTTGCTCCTCCTGTTTTGAGATCAAGATTATCACAGCTTTTCGTAAGGTCTCGGTTTTCCTGCATTGGCGGGAACGCCCCGGTTCAAGTGGTATTCAGAAAAATGAAAGCAAAGCTAACACTCTGTTAACCAAGATTGACGAATTTGCCTTCATGACCCGTTTGATCGCGCTTCTGCTCTCTTGCCTTCTTGCGTCCGGCCCGGCGCTGGCCGGTGCCTGGCTGCGCGAACAGAACAACGCGTTCACGGCCCTGTCCGTGACCGGGTTCCGCGAAGAGGATGGCGCGACCGCCTACAAGACGTCGCTGTACGCCGAATGGGGGCTGCGGCCGAACCTGACCATAGGGTTGGACGCCGAGGAACACCGCGATCTCTACGGCCATGCGCTGGTGTTCGCGCGGGTTCCCGTGGCGGATCTCGAAGAGGCGGGGCGTTTTGCCGCCGAATTCGGCATCGGCGCCCATCATCGGCAGCTTCAGGCCTGGGCGATGTACAAGGCGACATTGTCGTGGGGAAAAGGGTTCAAGACCCGGGTCGGCGGAGGGTGGATGGCGGTGGACGCGTCTTTTGAATACCGAACCCACGAGGCGGTGATCCGAAAGCTGGACTTTACCGCAGGCCTGTCCTCGCCGCGGCGCATCGACCCGCTGTTGCAGGTCGAAACCTCTTATGTGTCCGGGCGCCCGTTCTATTGGAGCGCCCGGCCATCCATCATGTATCGCCCGAAAGACGGCCCAAACACCTGGCTCGTGGGGCTCGAGAAGAACTCGTTCAAAGAGTCGGTCGGCCTCAAGCTATCCCTGTGGCGCGATTTCTGATCGCAGGCGACCGGCAGCGCTGAGACTGCCGGTCAACGGACGATCACCTCTCGACGCGCATGACCACAGTGACCTGACCACTCAGGCTTTCTGGCCACCGCAACCGCACCCGATCCTCTGCGCCACCCTGTTGCAATTGCACGTAAGGGGCCGCATAGCGAACCGCGCCCAGCGATGACTTGAGCGCCGCAACGGCCACGACACTGTCGCAACCGCGGGCCTGCCCGCCAAAGGGCAAGGCGCCACCGGAATCGACCAACCAGGCTTGTGCGGCCGAGTTCTGTTCGTGGCGCACCCGCAGAGGGTTGGCGGTTTTAATGGTCACGTTGTGATAGGTATTGTTGGCGAAGGTGACGTTGACAAAGCGGTCTGGGTCCAGCCCGGCAAAGCTGGTGTCGACGCGATCCACCCGATCGATCTTCCCATTGGCGGTACGGAACTTGTTGCCCGTAACCGTCAGCCCGTTCAGGAAGTGGCCGCTCCCATAAGGCCGGATCACGATATAGCTGAACCAGGCCGCGACATCGCTGCTGTAGAAGATGTTGTCCGTGATGCTCATGGCGCTGAACGAAAAGCCCGAGGCATAGTCCGGCGCGGCATCTCGTTCGTTGGTCCATTCGACAAAGCAGTTGTCAATGTAATTCTCGGCAATGGCCGAGCTGTTGTACGTGCCGATCATGACCAACCCGGCGTTCCGCACCCCGTTCGGAACGCTGTCCCCCTGAAAGAAGTGGTTGCCTAGAACAAGGTTGTTGTCGCCGCCCAGCACCGCAAAGTGATGGAACCGCACCGCCCGGTTGTGGCGCAACTTGACGTCATTGGCGTTGGCATTCAGCGCGATCGAACTGCGCTCCGGCACATCAAGGGCCTCCTCGCTGGACAGAAACTGACACCCGTCGATCAGCATCCCCTGGCAGCCCACCCCGATCGAGGTGATGCCGCGATCCTTGGGCCGGCTGACGAAACAGTTCTTCAATACGAAGGTGTTGCCACCCGGTGCCAAGCGAATGCCGCTGGACCGGCCGTTGCACTGGAATTCGATGTCTTCCATGCCGAATTTCTGCAACGCGCTGAAGCCGCTGAAGTCCAGCAGATACTTGAAATCCACGAAAGTGTAGGTCTGTGTTCCGGCGGCGTCATGGATCGGAGCGTTCAACGTGATCTCGTCCGCGCCTTCGTTTTTGGACCGCACATAGATTTCGCGTCCGACGCCGCTTCCCTGGACTAGGGCGCCGACCGGAATGTTGGCAACGTTTGCCACGTTGGTCAGCCTGTATGGATCCGCCGGATCATAGGTCGCGGTCGAGGTGAACGTCTGGGTATCCCACGCAGTGCTGTCCTTGACGTCGAACTGCCCGTTTCGGATCACGCGGCGGGTGGAATAGCTGGAGCGGTTTGGCACGGCGGCCTGCATGTCGATGGGGGCCGAGACCGAAATCTTGCGGCCGCACAGATCCAACGACTCATGATCGACGTTGTTCAACAGCGCCTGAAACGCCTTCTTGAAGGCAAGTGTTTCGTCGCCAAACGCTGTGACATAGGTCGACAGGTCGAAATTCTTGGTCAGCAGCAGCATCCGGTCATCGGGCATAATGACCGTACCTTCGAAATCGACCTCCGAGTCCAGCCCCACGTCCTGCCCAAGGTAATAGACGCCCTCGGGCACATAGACCCGGCGGCCGTTGGCGGCTTGATCGGCGGCCTCGAAAGCCGCGGAATCATCGGTGACCCCGTCGCCCACGGCACCGAAATCGCGCACGTCCACCAGGCTGATCATGTCGCGCAGAAACACGCCGGTCACGTCGGTGATCTCGATGTCATCGACGCGCACCACGGCCCCGTTGGCGCCTTCGATATCCAGCCCGAAATGCCCATAAATGGCCGACATGCCCCACGGCATGTCAACGCCGGAGCGCTGGCCGGTGCCGACGATGGCCGTGATCTCGTGAACCAAGCCATAGGCCGTCAGTTGCGTGGCAGGCCCCTGTTCAACCAGTCCCGGAACATGCATGTCGCCGGCACCGCCGGCCCAACCGGCAATCCGTACTTGCGGCAGCGGACCGCTGACCGCCTTGACCCGTGCCTTGATCTGCAAATAGCACCCTGGCAACAGCGGTGTCTGTCCCATATAGCGCAGCTGCTGGATTGTATTGACCTTCAAGATCTCCAGGCACCCGCCGAAATCTGCATCCGCCGGCACGAACGCCCCCGAACCCGATCCATCGTATGTGGGCGTACCGGGCGTCCCGTCGCCGCTTGACCATACATCCAGACCATTCGCGAATTGCGGCGGCATGAACACGATGCCGTCGGTGATTGCCTTGTTCATTGAATACCCTTTCCCAATCGCGCCACGCTCCAACGCAGCACAGACCCATTCCCCGGCCCGGATGTTTCCGGACACGCGGGCTTGAGATATCGGAAAGGATTTAACCGCCGCTCACGGCACCGTGACGGTGGGTGTTGCGTCAGGCCGCGGGGTCGGCGTTGCCCAGAAGGAGAACGCCATTGATTTTCCAGCCGCTCTCCCGCTGCACCATCTGATAGTCCAGGATATGCGCCCGACCGTCACCATCGACCACCATAACCTTTTGCCACCACTGGCCGTCGATCTGACGCAGGTCGAGAAACCTGACATCGGCCGGTCGCCAAACCATCGGATAGCCGTTGCGCACCATGGCACCGAAGTTTTCGGGCGTACGAAACAGGGTCTGGATTCCGGGGCTTGCATAAGTGAAGGCGGTAACGAAGTCATCCGCCTGGAACGCCCGCATCTGGGCGCGGATATTCGCCTCGATCTCGGCGTTCTGGGCCAGGGCACCGGTTGCCATACCGGCGATCAGAGAAACGGCAATCAACAAACGACGCATGGGGCCACCTCCTGTGTCAGAGCGTAGCCCCGGGCGCGTTCGGGTCAAATCAGGCCAATTCTCCGGCCAGGGCCTTATCGATCAGGGCGATGGTTTCCGGCACGCCATAAAGCGCGATGAACCCGCCGAAGCGCGGCCCCTGGCTGGCGCCCAGCAGCACCTCGTACAGCGCTGTGAACCAGGCGCGCATCGGATCGAACCGTTCGCGGCCGATCGCATAGACCACCGATTGCAACGCTTCGTCTTCGACCGGGCCGTCATAGGTCTCCAACGCCGCCTTCAGCGCCTCCAGCGCCTCGCGCTCCTGCTCGGTCGGCAGGCGGAACGTGCGGGTCGGCTTGACGAAATCGTTGTAGTAACGCACCGCGAATCCGGCCGCCTGGTCCAGGTCGGGATGGGTCTCGGGTGTGGCCTCGGGCGCATAGCGGCGGATGAAGCCCCACAGCGTCTCCTTGTCCTCGGCCCCGGACACCGAGGCCAGGTTCAGCAGCATGGCAAAAGGCACGATAAGGGTAGATTCAGGCACCTCGCCGCCGTGGATATGCCAGACGGGGTTGTTCAACTGCGCCTTCAGCTCCTGCCCCGGATAGGCCCGCAGTTGCTGATGATATTCGTCCACCGCCTTGGGGATCACGTCGAAATACAGCCGCTTTGCCGTCTTGGGCTTCTGGTACATGAAGTACGACAGGCTCTCGGGCGCGGCATAGGTCAGCCACTCCTCCATCGACAACCCGTTGCCCTTCGATTTCGAAATCTTCTGACCGTGCTCGTCGTTGAACAGCTCATAGCTCAGCGACTCGGGCGGCTGCTTGCCCAGCGCCCGGCAGATCTTGGAGGATTGCGTGACCGAGTCGATCAGGTCCTTGCCCGACATCTCATAATCCACGCCCAGAGCGGCCCAGCGCAGCGCCCAATCGGGCTTCCACTGCATCTTGACGTGACCACCGGTGACCGGGATCTCGACCCGCTCGCCATCGGGTTCTTCGTAGACGATGGTGCCCTTGGCGACATTGCGCTCCAGCGTCGGCACCTGCAACACATGGCCCGTCTTGGGCGAGATCGGCAGGAACGGCGAATAGGTCTCGCGCCGCTCGGGGCCGAGCGTCGGCAGCATGATCTCCATGATCTTGTCGAACCGCTCCAGCGCCACCAGCAGCATCTCGTCAAAGCGACCGCTGGTGTAATACTCGGTGGCCGAGGCGAACTCGTAGTCGAACCCGAAACTGTCGAGGAATTCGCACAGCCGCGCGTTGTTGTGCTGGGCAAAGCCCTCATGCGTGCCGAACGGATCGCGCACCTTGGTCAGCGGCAGGTTCAGGTCCTGCTTCAGCTCTTCCTGCATCGGCACGTTGCCGGGCACCTTGCGGAACCCGTCCATGTCGTCGGAAAAACAGATCAGCTTGGTGGGGATGTCGCTCAGCTGCTCGAAGGCGTGACGCACCATCGAGGTCCGCGCCACCTCGCCGAAGGTCCCGATATGCGGCAGGCCCGAGGGGCCATAGCCGGTCTGGAACAGCACATATCCCTTTTCCGGCGGAGCCTTCTGATAGCGTTTGAGCACCCGGCGCGCCTCTTCGAAAGGCCAGGCCTTGGACGACATCGCGGCTTCACGCAGTTCAGACATTTGATCGGGTCTCCATCGGGACAAACAGCGCCGGCCACCCCATGCAACCGGACCACCCCTCCTATTGTGCCGGTGCAGCATAAGTCAATAAAGCGCGCCCCCTCCTGCCCGACAAAACTGCTGTTTTTCGCAGCAACCTCGCACCCGCCAGGTCCTGCCGCACACCAGGGTCGTTCGGCGCGTTCGCAAGAAGCGGTTGAACCCTGCTGCGCGCGCTCCTATCGTGCCGCGGCAGACAGCCCAATTCAGGACGAACCCATGACCCAAGCCGTTGCCCACCCCATGTCGCCCCAGGACTGCCTCGTGGCAATCATGGTGGCCGTCTCCGCATCTGACGAGAACATCCGCACGGCCGAACTGGTCAAGATCGAGGCTGCGGTGAACATGCTGCCGGTTTTTGCCGAATATGACATCGACCGCATGCGGCGCGTCTCGCAGATCGTGTTCGACCTTTTCGAGCAGGAAGACGGCCTGGATGCGCTGTTCGGTTTGATCCGAGACAACCTGCCGGAGCGGCTGCATGAAACGGCCTATGCGCTGGCCTGCGACGTGGCTGCCGCAGATGGTGCGCTAGCCGAAACCGAGCTGCGCCTGCTGGAAGAAATTCGCTATGAATTGAGCATCGACCGCCTGCATGCCGCCGCGATCGAACGCGGCGCCCGGGCCCGGCACACGGTCTGACGCGGTTCGGCTCAGCTTCCGTACAGCGCACCCCAGCGTTCGATCAGCGCCTTCTGCAGCCTGCGAGACCGACGGTTCCAGCTGCGCGCGCCGTCGGGGCGTTCCCGGGCTTGACGCGGGATAGTCGCACGGTGCGCCATGTCGGCGGTGAAGATCGCAAAAGCCAGATCGGTTCCGCCGGCCGTGGTCAGAAACCCGCCAAGACCGGACACGAAGTTCAACGTCCCGGTCTTGGCATCGACCCGGACCGGGTTTCCGACCACACGCCTCCCCTTGGCGTCCGTCAACGTGAACGGCTTGAGCAACGGCCGCAGCAGCCCATCCTGCCGGGCGGCGACCAGCGCCTTGACCAGATCCGAAGGCGCCATACGAGACGCTTCACCCAGACCCGAATGATCCACCATCGCAATCCGTCTGGTCCCGTATTTTGCGGCGGCCCAGCGGTTCATTTCGGCGGCGGATGCCGCCAATGAACCCGGGTACACCCCGCGCGCCCTTGTCGCAGCCATCCCCACCATCTCGGCCGTCAGGTTCGTGGAATATTTGAGCATGCCCTTCAGGATGCTGTCCAACGCATCGCTCTGATGCACAACCAGCACCTGTCCCCGTGGGGCCTGCCGCGTGACCTGCACCCGGCCCAGAACGATCCCGTTCACCCGGGCCAGCGTTCGGAAAACGTCGCCGGCATAAAGCGCCGGCTTGCGCACCGGCAACCACCGCGCGCCGCCCTTGCCCAACGCGCCCTTGGCCACTGTCCACCGGTCCTGCCGGGCGCTGCGTTGATAGGTGTAAATCGGCAGACTGCGCGGCTCGACCCGAATCCGCGCCATGTCCACGGACGGGGTGTAGTTGGCGCTGCGCGCATCCATCGACACGTCGTACCCCGAAGTTCCCAGTTTCCACTCGAAATGCACGCGGTTGAAGTTCAGCGAGATACCGCTGACCGACGGACTGTAACCCACATGGTCCGGCTGACCCGGGTCAATGCTGAACACATAGGGCAAGGCCCCGTCATACACCTTGAAGGCGCCGCGCACCTCGGTCACCCCGGCCTTGCGCAGACTGGCGGCCATACCTGCCAGCGCATCGGTATCCAACAGCGGATCACCGCCGCCCGCCAGAATCAGATCGCCCTTCAGGATACCGTTATCGATGGGTCCATCCGCAATCAGCGCCGTCTCGAACCGATGGTCTGGTCCGAGCACATCCAGCGCGTAAAGCGCCGTCAGCGCCTTGGCGACGCTGGCTGGCGGCAACCCCTGATCGCCCCCGAAAGCCTCAAGTTCTGCGCCTGTTTCGACATCGGCTACGGCAAAGACCACCTCGCCTTTAAGGCCCGCCGCCGCAACGATCCTCTCGGCCGCGGAGAGCTCGGCACCCCGAGCAATCGGCCGCAACGACACCGCTGGCGCGCCGGCCGCGCCGACTGTGGGGATCAAACTGGCCCCCAATCCCCCCAAAAATACACGGCGCGAAAAACGATCAGGCATGGGTCAATTAAAATCCCAGAGATCAGAGCAGACAACTGCTCAAATCCAATATGCGCCAACAGGGGCCATTCCGGCAACACTTCAACCTGTCCATTCGCCGCTGGAACGAATCTGGGTCGAACTGACGTCAATCATCGGCACGTTCACGAAACACCAAGCTGGAGAGTCGGCACGACCCAGCAGGTGCCGTGCAGTCCCGTCGATGCGATACCGCGCATAGATCCGCGCCGCGGGCGACATCCGCGCCGAGATCCTGTCTCCGGGCCGGGCAACAACACCGACCGAAACGTTGTCCATGATCCAGCGCCAGTCCTTCCAAAGGTGGAACTGCGCGAGGTTGTCGGCGCCCATCAGCCAGACGAACCGGACGCCGGGATACAGGCGGCGCAGGGCGGCCAGCGTATCGGCCGTAGCCCGCGTGCCGATGCGCGCCTCGATATCCGTGACCGCGACGCGGGGATGACGCAAGATCGCGCGCGCCGCCTCCATGCGGCGCATCAATGGCGCGGGACCGCGCTCCTTCAGCGGGTTGCCCGGCGATATCAACCACCAAACACGGTCCAGCCCGAAGGCCTTCATCGCCTCCAACGTCGCGTGGACATGCCCCGCATGCGGCGGATCGAATGACCCGCCGAACAAGCCAACGACCTGCCCGGGCCGCGCGAATGGGATGGCGCTTCGAAACATCCTCCGTGGATGTTCAGAACCGGGCGGACTTGTCAATCCAAGGCCGCCACCGGACGGCGAGCGAATGCACGGAACGCATCAGCTTGCCCCGCTTGCCATGCTTGGCTATCAAGCGGGTCAACCCGAATTCCCCGATCCAGAGGACGTGACATGGCCGCCTATCAATATGTCTACCACATGCAGGGTGTCTCGAAGACCTATCCCGGTGGCAAGAAGTGTTTTGAGAACATCCACCTGAGCTTTCTGCCCGGCGTGAAGATCGGTGTCGTCGGCGTCAACGGCGCCGGTAAATCGACCCTGCTCAAGATCATGGCCGGCCTCGACAAGGACTTCACTGGCGAGGCGTGGGCCGCCGAAGGCGCCAAAGTGGGTTATCTGCCGCAGGAGCCGCAGCTGGACCCGAACCTGACCGTCCGTGAAAACGTCATGCTGGGCGTGGCTGAGAAAAAGGCCAAGGTCGACCGCTTCAACGAGATCGCGATAGAAATCGCCGAGAACTACTCGGACGAGTTGATGGAAGAGATGACCGCCCTGCAGGACGCGATCGACGCGGAAAACCTGTGGGATCTGGACAGCCAGATCGACGTGTCGATGGAGGCGCTGCGCTGCCCGCCCGACGATGCCGATGTCACAACCCTTTCGGGCGGCGAGAAACGCCGCGTGGCGCTGTGCAAGCTGCTGCTCGAAGCACCCGACATGCTGCTGCTCGACGAACCCACCAACCACCTGGATGCCGAGACCATCGCCTGGCTGCAGCAACACCTGATCGACTACAAGGGCACCATCCTGATCGTCACCCACGACCGGTACTTCCTGGATGACATCACCGGCTGGATTCTGGAACTCGACCGTGGACGCGGCATCCCGTACGAGGGCAACTATTCCTCGTGGCTGGAACAGAAGGCCAAGCGGCTGGAGCAGGAAGCCCGCGAGGACAAGTCCAAGCAGAAGACCCTACAGCGCGAACTGGAATGGATGCGTCAAGGTCAAAAGGCCCGCCAGGCCAAATCCAAGGCCCGCATCAACGCCTACAACGAACTGGCCCAGCAATCCGAACGCGAAAAGCTGTCGCGCGCCCAGATCGTCATTCCCAACGGCCCGCGCCTGGGCAGCAAGGTGATCGAGGTCAACGGGTTGTCCAAGCACATGGGCGACAAGCAACTGATCGAGGATCTCTCGTTCAGCCTGCCGCCGGGCGGCATCGTCGGCGTCATCGGCCCCAACGGCGCCGGTAAATCGACCCTGTTCAAGATGCTCACCGGCCAGGAAAAACCTGACGCGGGCACCATCGAATACGGCGACACGGTACAACTGTCCTATGTCGATCAATCGCGCGACGACCTCAACGACAACGACACCGTGTGGGAGGCGATCACCGGCGGCGCCGAGATCATCCAGCTGGGCGACGCGCAGGTCAATTCCCGCGCCTATTGCTCGTCATTCAACTTCAAGGGCGGCGACCAGCAGAAAAAGGTCTCGCTGCTGTCAGGGGGCGAGCGCAACCGCGTCCACATGGCCCGCCTGCTGAAAGAGGGCGGCAACGTCTTGCTGCTGGACGAACCGACCAACGATCTTGACGTCGAAACCCTGCGCGCGCTGGAAGACGCGCTGGTCGATTTCGCCGGCTGCGCGGTCGTGATCTCACACGATCGTTTCTTCCTCGACCGGATCTGTACGCATATCCTGGCCTTCGAAGGTGACGCCCATGTCGAATGGTTCGAGGGCAACTTTGCCGACTACGAGGAAGACAAGAAACGCCGTCTGGGGCCGGATGCGCTGGAGCCCAAACGGCTGAAGCACAAGAAGTTCGCGCGATGAGACAGTTGGAATGAGAATACGTTTGCGGATATGTCCGCCCCGTGATCGTGACAGGGTCAATACAGGCTGCTTCGCAGTATCGAAAGGCTAAAGTGATGATTAGAGCATCCAAGCGACGCATCCAGCATTGCCGTTCGCTACTTCAGGAGAGGCTCGCCTTGCTGGAATCTAAACTTTCGCGGTCTTTCGAGCGCAAAAAGAACGCGATCAATCGCCAACTGAACTATCACCGTGGACGGCGCGAAGTTCGGCAAACGGGTTTTTGGTTCGTGGACATCCCGCGCACATCATCTTCGTCCATTCGAGCGCAACTTGGTGAAAGGTTTGGTATTGGTCATGGAAAGCTGAATATCCCCGAAAAAGACAAAGCGACCGAACAGATTTTTGAAGACCACCTGACCGCCGTTGAAATGCGCGACCTCCTTGGCGTTGAACTCTGGGAGAAGATCTTCACTTTCACGGTCGTGCGCAATCCGTGGGAGCGGATTCTGTCTCTGTACATGTACATGCGAAAAAACACGTCAGCTGTGGACGATTTGACATTTGAGCAGTTCGTGAAAAGCATCCATCAGGAACGTCTGTCCCCGGGCTCAACGATATTTACGTACCGTCCACTGACGCGAACGTGCCTGGAATTCATTTCTGATGAAAAAGGCAAAATCATCGTCGACAAGATCGTTCGATTTGAAAACCGACAGGAAGAATTGCCGAAAATCGGACAACAAATCGGCTGCCCGGAACTCGGCTCTCTGAAAATCAACAGCGCGCGTCCGCAGAAATCAAGGTACCAAGACTCTTACACTGACGAACTTCGTGATTTGGTCGCTGAGATCTATGCGCAGGACATTGACTATTTTGGCTATTCGTTCGACGAGCCGACGGATAACCAAGACTCAAGCAGCGCGGATAGCGGTTAGGTAGGTTTCGGCTCTGCTACAGAAGGCAGTAGCGTCGAAAAAATGCCGCAAATACCTTTTCGCTCGCCGACAGTCGGATAAACTGAACAAATAGCCGCCATTACGCAAGACAACTGGCTTTTCCCATTGCTGCCAGGCCCAGACGAGGTTGAAATTGAAGAAACTGTTCGAAAAACTGCATCGTTCCGTTGATGAAGATCCGACACCCATCGAGCCGCCGATGCAGGAACAAGAGCTTTTCCTAGCCGCCAAGGAGCGGGTCTTGGAGGCGAACAACCGACCAAAGACACATAAGTCTTTTCTATTCTTCACCACGCATAAGTGTGCTTCGACCTTCGTCACCGCCCTGTTGGAAGAGCTTGCAGATCAAAGCGACTATGAAACCTTCAACTACGCCAGTGCGTATTGGGAACTAGGCGATGAGGTTGACTCAGTGGGCCTTGTGATCCGCAAGTTCCTTCCGCAGAACTACGATATGCTCTTCCGGCAATACGGCGAAATCTACGGCCCGCTCCGGTTTCCTGTGGACTTTCCCGGCCGGGAGAACTTCAAGCACATTTTCTTCTTTCGTGATCCGCGCGACGTGCTTGTTTCTTCCTTTTATTCATGGGCGTATACTCATCCGGAACCCCTGAACACCAAGGCTCGCGAGAAATTCGTGGAAGAGCGCGCCAAGGTGTCCGAGGAAGGAATCGACGCATATGTGCTCAGAAGGGCAAGCGAGTGGATCCTGCCGTGGTTCACGGAGTATCGAGAACTCGCCGAGACGGTTCCGGATGCCTTGTTCTTGACATACGACGAGTTCTCGCAACACACGGATGTCTTCCTGCGCAAGGTCACCGACTATCTTGAGATCGACCTGAGCGAGGAAAGCATTGAAAAACTGTCGAATTTTGCAAGCCCCATCCAGAAAGGCGCGCCAAAGCTGGAACACAAACGTTCGGGCAAAAGCGGGCAGTGGAAAAATGAGCTCAAGCCGGAAACCGCCGACGAACTGAATCGGATTCTTGCACCGATTCTGGACTATTGGCGGTTTTGATCCCGACATGTTCGCCCCGGTCGTGGTGACAATCGCCCTTGTCACCTGACCCGGGCAGTGCCATATACAACGAGCTTACGTTTTTCTACTTCGACCTACTGTCTCCGTTTTCGGCGTTCAGTCTATCGATACAGACAACGACGCCAGGCTGCCGCACTTCCGCGGGCAGCACCAAAACAGGAGACTACGGAATGCCTGCAGGCACCGTGAAATGGTTCAACACCACCAAAGGCTACGGCTTCATCGCACCCGAAACAGGCGGCAAGGACGTGTTCGTGCACATCTCGTCCGTCGAGCGTTCGGGCCTGACCGGCCTGGCCGACAACCAGAAAGTGACGTACGAGCTGCGTTCGGGCCGTGACGGCCGCGAAAGCGCCGACAATATCGAACTGGTGTAAGACCCTAAGGGTGGGCGCTCAAGCCCACCCTATCCCTTTACCCAAGCCACGATCTGCCCGCCCCGCATCGCGCCGGACTGCCGCTTGGTCTCTTTCCCCCGCTGAAACTCCACCATCGTCGGGATACCCCGGATCCGATACCGCGCACCGGCGGATTGGTGTTTCTGAGTGTCCAGCTTGACCAACCGGGCCTGCCCGGCCAGCGTGTCGGCCGCTTTCGAGAACTCGGGTGCCATCATGCGGCAGGGTCCGCACCACGGCGCCCAGAAATCGACCACCAACGGCAGGTCGTCATGTTTTGCCGCCTTCTCCAATATGGCCGGGTCCACTTCGACCGCCTTGCGCGGAACCAACGCAGCGCCACAGGTCCCGCATTTAGGACCAGCCGCCAGTTTTTCTGCGGGTACGCGGTTGAGTTGACCGCATTCCAGACAGGTCAATGTCTTGTCAGCCATTCCGGCCCTCCATATTCAACTTCTCGAATGCATATAGGCAGGATGGCCGACCGTGCAATGGCCGCACCAAACACGTTCCATCCGTATTTCACGACCAAGCAGCACAAGGCAATCAGTACTGAAACGTCGGTGCATCAGAAAGCCCGCGCGAACTTTCTAGCGATCCTCTTTGACGGCTTCGACCAGCTCCAGAACCCTCGGACCAAGGTTTTCCACGATCAACGCCACCCCTCGAGAGTTGGGATGAATGCCATCGGGCTGCATGTATGCCCGGGCCGCGCCCGGGTCGCCCCCAGCCGACAGCCCGGCAAAAAAACTGGGAGCAAAGATGGTGCCGTATTGTTGGGCCAGCTCCGGATAGATGGCGTCGAACGCGTCTTTGTAGTCCGCCCCGTAATTGCCCGGCGCCTGCATGCCGATCAGCAGAACCGGAACGCCCGCGGCCTGGGCCGTCTGCAGAATGCCCTCGAGATTGGTGCGCGACACTTGCGGCTCGATCCCTCGCAACAGGTCGTTGCCGCCCAGCGCGACGATCATGGCGTCGACATCCGGCGTCAGAGTCCAGTCGACCCGCGCCGCGCCGCCCGCCGTGGTATCGCCCGAGACCCCGGCATTGATCACCCGCGCCTCAACGCCGCGTTCCCGCAACCAGCGGGTCAACTGCGGTACGAACCCGTCCTGCTCGATCAGCCCATAACCCTGCGTCAGCGAATCCCCCAGCGCCGCGATGACGACCTGCTCGGCTGTGGCCGCAAAGCCGCAAACGGCAAATGCGCCCGCCGTCAGCACCTTGCGCAAATTCCGCATCGCTCCATATCCCATCTAAATCGCTCCAGCCGGATTGCCCGATGACTACACCCGTTCTGACCCTTGAAAATGCCGCTTTGACGCTGAATGGCAATGCCGGACCCATCGAAATCCTGCACGACATCTCCCTTTCGGTAGGCCGGGGCGAGTCTCTGGGCCTGATCGGCCCGTCCGGATCGGGCAAGTCGTCTCTGCTAATGCTGATGGGGGGGCTCGAACGGGCCTCGGCGGGCCGAGTTACGGCGCTGGGGCACGACCTGACCACGATGGACGAAGACGCGCTGGCCCGCTTCCGCCGTGATGCAATGGGTGTCGTCTTTCAGAATTTCCACCTGATCCCGACCATGACCGCTTTGGAAAACGTCGCCACACCGTTGGAACTGGCCGGCCACCGCGATGCCTTTGTCCGGGCCGAGGCCGAGCTGGACGCGGTGGGCCTGTCGCACCGGCGCGATCACTACCCTGCGCAGTTGTCCGGGGGCGAGCAGCAGCGGGTCGCCCTGGCCCGCGCATCGGCGCCGCGCCCGCGGATTCTACTGGCGGACGAGCCCACCGGCAACCTAGACGAAGCCAACGGCGCCGCGATCGTCGATCTGCTGTTCGGCCTGCGCGACCGCCACGGCGCGACGCTGATCCTTGTCACCCACAGCCGAAGTCTGGCCGCCAGATGCGACCGGGTCGTGCACCTGCGCGACGGCCGCATCAACGAAGATACCGCGCAAGAGGCCGCGGAATGAGCCTGAGTCAGGCCGCGCGGCTGGCCCGGCGCGAATTGCGCGGCGGGCTGAACGGATTCCGGGTATTCTTGGCGTGTCTGACCCTGGGCGTGGCGGCGATTGCCGCGGTGGGGTCCGTCCGCCAAGCCATTCAAATCGGCCTGACGCAAGAGGGCGCGGCCCTTTTAGGGGGCGACGCGCAGATCGAGCTGACCTATCGCTTTGCCGATGATGCCGAGCGCGCATGGATGGAACGCACCGCGGCGGAGGTGTCCGAGGTAGTCGATTTCCGCTCGATGGCCGTGACCCGAAACGGGCCCGACCGCCTGCGCGGACTGACGCAGGTCAAGGCGGTAGACGACACCTATCCCCTGATCGGCACGGTTGTCCTGAATCCCGATATCCCGCTCTCCCGCGCGCTCGATGGTGAAGGCACCCGTCCCGGTGCTGTGATGGATCCGGTTCTGATCGAACGGCTAGGTCTGGCTATCGGCGACCGTTTTGCGCTGGGAACCCAGGAATTCATCCTGACCGCCGCCTTGATCCACGAACCCGATGCCGCTGGCGACGGGTTCACGCTGGGCCCGCGGACCCTTGTCCGCACGCGGGATCTGCGCGCCTCTGGCCTACTGCAACCCGGCACGCTGTTTTCCACCAAGTACCGGCTCGACCTGCCGCCCCAAGCGGATCTGGCCGCGGTATCGGCGCAAGCGGCGCAGGTCCTGGACGGGTCCGGTATGCGCTGGACAGATGCGCGCAACGGGGCGCCGGGCATTGCTGAATTCGTGGCGCGTCTGGGCGCGTTCCTCGTACTGGTCGGCCTGTCCGGGCTGGCAGTGGGTGGTATCGGCGTCTCGGCCGCGGTGCGCGCCTATCTTGCCCGCAAGATCGAAACCATCGCCACGCTGCGGATCCTAGGCGCCGACCGGGCCACGATCTTTCAGACCTACCTGATCCAGATTGGCGTTCTGTCGGTCTTCGGAATCGCCGCCGGCGCCTTGCTGGGCGGTTTGGCACCGGTTCTGCTGGCCCCGGTGATCGAGAGCCACCTTCCCGTTCCTGCGGTATTCGCGCTCTATCCCATGCCCCTGTTCGAGGCCGCGCTTTATGGCCTGCTGACCGCGCTTGTATTCACGCTCTGGCCGCTTGCCCGCACCGAAGACGTCCGTGCCGCTACCCTGTTCCGCGATGCGCTGTCCGCGGCCCGGTTCCTGCCGCGCCCGGCATTCCTGCTGGCCACGGCCATGGCCCTTACTGCACTGATCGCCACCGCTGCAGTGTTCAGCGGATCCACGCGGCTGACGCTCTGGACGGCTGCAGGGTTCCTTGGCGCCCTGACGCTGCTGGCCCTTTCGGCCTTCGCCATCCAGCGGGTTGCACACTGGTCTGCCCGGCGGGCCCGAGGCCGCCCGGCCTTGCACTGGGCACTGGCCGCCATTTCCGACCCGCGCGAAGGGGCGGCCCCGGTCGTTCTGTCGCTGGGGCTGGGCCTGTCGGTTCTGGCAGCCGTCGGCCAAATCGACGGAACCCTGCGCAACGCGATCTCGGGCAACCTGCCCGACGTGGCGCCCTCGTATTTCTTCGTGGACATCCAGAAGGACCAGATGTCCGGGTTTCTGGACCGGCTGGAAAACGATCCCGGCGTTACGCGGTTGGAAAGCGCGCCGATGCTGCGCGGCATCATCACCCGGATCAACGGCCGTCCCGCGCACGAGGTGGCCGGAGACCATTGGGTTCTGGAAGGCGACCGCGGCGTGACCTATTCGGAACGTCCACCGCGGAATGCACGCATCACGGCAGGCGACTGGTGGGCGCCGGACTATTCCGGCCCGCCGCAGATCAGCTTTGCCACCGAAGAAGCCGAAGAGATGGGCCTGAAACTGGGCGACACCCTGACCGTCAATATCCTGGGCCGAGACATCACGGCCACGATCACCTCGCTGCGCGAGGTGGACTTCTCGACCGCCGGCATGGGCTTTGTCATGTCGATGAACCCGGCCGCACTGGCCGGCGCGCCGCACAGCTTCATCGCCACCGTTTATGCCGAGGAACGGGCCGAGGCCGCCATCCTGCGCGATTTGGCCGATCAATTCCCCAACATCACCGCAATCCGCGTGCGCGACGCGATCGACCGCGTCTCGGGCCTGTTGGCGGGGCTGGCGTCGGCCACATCCTATGGGGCGGGCGTGTCGCTGCTGACCGGGTTTCTGGTGCTGATCGGGGCGGCGGCCGCCGGTGAACCCGCCCGGCGCTACGAGGCCGCGATCCTCAAGACCATCGGCGCGGACCGCCGAAAGATCCTACTCAGCTTTGCGCTGCGCTCGGCCTTGCTGGGCTTGGCGGCAGGCAGCATCGCGCTGGCTGCAGGCGTACTGGGCGGGTGGGCCGTGGCGACCTACATTTTCGATACCCGGTACACGATCATCTGGCCCGCGGCCCTGGGGATCGTGGCGGGGGGGTTGATCGTCACACTGCTGGCGGGCCTTGCCTTCGCACTGCGCCCGCTGTCCGCCAGCCCGGCGCGCATCCTGCGCGCCAGTGACTGATAATCACCGAGCGCAAGTCACGGGCTGCAGAATCTTCAACAACGGATCGTTGTCACAGACCAACGCATCCAGCGTGATTTCGTCCAACGAAGCAAAAAACACCTCGGCCGCATCCTGCAGGGCCAGGCGCAACCGGCAGGCATCGGTCAACGGGCAGGTGTTGTCGGCATCCGCAAAACATTCGGCGATCGGCAAGTCGCCCTCGACATGGCGAAAGACCGACCCGATCCGGATCTGATCGGCCGAGCGGCCCAGTTCCATCCCGCCGTTCCGGCCACGCTGCGTGCTCAGATACCCCAGCTGGCTGAGCTGGTTGATCACCTGCGCCAGGTGGTTTTCCGAGATGTTGCACACCTCGGCAATTTCCGACTTGGTCACCAGCCGGTCAGGATGGGCGGCGCAATACATCAGCAGCCGCACCGCGATATTCGTTCGTTTGGTGATCCGCATGAGATCCTCCCCCCGAAAAACAAGATGCAGCCTTATTGCACGCACCGCAAAAAAACGGTTTGACATACATCAATCGAAACTTCGGACAGCGCGTAAATGACTGACCCGTATTTCTTTGGCTATGGCAGCCTCGTGAATCTGGCCACACATGACTTCCCCGACCCGCATCCGGCCCGTCTGCGCGGCTGGCGGCGCGCCTGGTGCCACACCGACCTGCGCCCGGTGGCCTTCCTGACAGCGGTCCCCGACGCAAAGTCCGAGATCGACGGGATGATCGCCCATGTTCCCAAGAACGACTGGGCCGCGCTGGATGAACGCGAATGGGCCTATGACCGGGTCGCGGCCACCGAGCAGGTCAGCCATCCCCTGCCGCGCGAGATCGAGATCGCGGTCTATGCCGTCCCGCTACAGCGGCAGAATGATCCCAACCGGAATCATCCGATCCTGCTCAGCTATGTCGACGTGGTCGTGCAGGGCTATCTGCGCGCCTTCGGTGAAACGGGTGTCCGGGATTTCTTTGACACGACGGATGGCTGGAACGCCCCAATCCTGAACGACCGGGCAGAGCCGCGCTATCCGCGTCACCAGCAACTGCGCCCGGAAGAAACCGACCTGGTGGATGCCCACCTGAATCGCATCGCTGCGCAGATCGTTCAGGCCGCATGACAAAGGCGGGTCCAGTTCGCGCCCGCCTTGTCGTTTGTTCGAGTTCACTCACGCCTGCACGGCACGGGCCTATGAGCGCGCGCGGATGACCTGCAGCAGCGGCAGCAGGGCCGCCATCTCGGGGCCACGCTCCATGCCGGTCAGCGCCTTGCGCAGGGGCATGAACAGGCCCTTGCCCTTGCGGCCGGTCGCCTCTTTCACAACCGCCGTCCACTTGCCCCAGGTCTCGCCGTCAAACGGCCCCTCGGGCAGCAGTTCCATCGCCTGCGCAACGAATTCGCGGTCCTCCTCGTCGATAAGCGGCTCGGCCCCGTCGCGGCACAGCTCCCACCAGCCCTTCAGGTCGTTCAGCGTGGTGATGTTCTCGCGCGCCATCATCCAGAACGGTTCGGCCAGTTCATCGGGCACACCGGCCGCGGCAACCGCGTCGGCAACCTTCTCGAGCGGCAGCGTCTGCAGATACCGGGCCGTCAGCGGGAACAGGTCCTGCACGTCGAACTTGGTCGGCGCCGACCCGAACCGGGTCACGTCGAAACCTTCGATCAGCTCAGCCATGTCGCTGCGCAGTTCCACCGGATCTGACGACCCCAGACGAGCCATCAGGCTCAACAGCGCCATCGGCTCGACACCCTGCTCGCGCAGATCGCGCAGCGCCAGAGTCCCCAACCGTTTGGACAGCGCCTCACCTTGCGGGCCGGTCAAAAGCGAATGGTGCGCAAAGTTCGGAACGGCTCCGCCTAGGGCCTTGATGATCTGGATCTGGGTCGCGGTGTTGGTGACATGATCGGCGCCGCGCACCACGTCCGTCACGCCCATCTCGGTGTCATCCACCACCGAAGCCAGCGTGTACAGAACCTGCCCGTCGCCGCGGATCAGCACCGGATCCGACGCCGAGGCAGCGTCGATCGACACGTCACCCAGGATGCCGTCTTTCCATTCGATGCGCTCGTGATCCAGCTTGAACCGCCACACGCCGTTGCCGCGCTCGGCCCGCAGCGCCTCTTTCTCGGCCTCCGACAGGTTCAGGGCGGCCCGGTCATAAACCGGCGGCTTGCCCATGTTCAGCTGCTTCTTGCGCTTGAGGTCCAGCTCGGTCGGGGTCTCGAAGGCCTCGTAGAACCGACCGATCTCGCGCAGCTTGTCGGCGGCCTCGGCATAGCGGTCCAGCCGGTCCGACTGCCGCTCGACCCGGTCCCAGTGCAGGCCCAGCCACTCGAGGTCCTGCTTGATCGCATCGACATATTCCTCCTTTGACCGCTCGGGGTCGGTGTCGTCGATGCGCAGGATGAACGTGCCGCCGGCCTTGCGGGCGATAAGATAGTTCATCAGCGCGGTGCGCAGGTTGCCCACATGAATGTAACCGGTGGGCGACGGGGCGAAGCGGGTCGTTGTCATGGATGTCTCCTGTTGGCGCGGCTCTTGTCATATGGGCGCGTTTTTGTCCAGCGATTGCTGGGTGGCCGACGCCGCCCAGGGTTGCCGGGACGCGCGGCCACCCTAGTTCATCACGCGTGATCACACAGGGAGACAGTTCAATGACACCGAAATTCACCCGCCGCGCCGCTTTGGGTGCCGCAGCCGCGCTGCCTCTTGCCGCCTCGGTCAAACCAGCCCTGGCCGCCGGACCGGGGGCCATGGCCAATTCGGCCGCCGCCCGCAGCTTCATGCTGGGAGATCTCACCGTGACGACCCTGCTTGACGGCAGCCTGCCACGGGACGGCGCCAAGGAAATCTTTGGGGGAGGCGCCTCGGACGAGGAATTCGCCCGAGTGTCGGCGGAAAACTTCATCCCTGCCGACAAGGCCCAGTTCTTCTTTACGCCCACGCTTGTGAACACCGGCAGCGAAATGATCCTGTTCGACACGGGCCTGGGCCAAGGCGGCATTCAAAAGGCCTTGGCCGATGCCGGCGTTTCGCCCGATGACATCGACGTGGTGGTTCTGACCCACATGCACCCCGACCACATCGGCGGGATGACCACGAATGACGCTCCGACCTTTGCTAACGCGCGTTATGTCACGGCCGCGACAGAATATGACTTCTGGTCGGCGCAAGAGACCGGCAACCGCGTCGGTGACATGGTGGCAGCCAAGGTCACTCCGATGGCGGACAAGATGACCTTCGTGGAAGATGGCGCCGAGGTCGCGCCGGGCATCACCGCAATGGCCGCATTCGGCCACACGCCCGGGCATATGGTGTATCACCTGGAAAGCAACGGTCAGCGGTTGATCCTGACTGCGGATCTGGCCAACCACTATGTCTGGTCCTTCGCCCATCCCGAATGGGAGGTTCGGTTCGACATGGACAAGTCTGCGGCGACCGCGGCGCGGCGCAAGGTTCTGGGCATGCTGGCCGCCGACAAGATACCGATGATCGGGTATCACATGCCGTTCCCGGCCGCAGGCTTCGTCGAACAGCGCGGTGAAGGCTTCCGCTTCGTGCCCGTCAGCTATCAGATGATGGGGTAAACGACGGCGCACCATTGGACTGCCCGCGCTTAGCGCGGGCTTTTCATGGCTGGAAGTTCGACAAACAACAGTTGCTGGGTGCCGCTCTGCAGCTCTCAACGCTCGGTCTCGACGCACCCCGCCCGGGCTCAGGCCGCGCCTGCCAGTTCCGCCAGTTTCTGCCGGAAGGTGCCCACCAGGCTCGGCGCGGACTGCCCATCGTCGGGTTCCTCGTCGGCACGCAGATCAGGAAATTCCGGGCGCTTGATCGCTGCGGCCGGTGTTCGGCGTCGTTCCTCTTGCAGAATATCCGCGATCGCGGCATCCACGTCCGCCACATCCAAATCTTGCGGCGGCGACTCCATCTCCTTGTACTGCCAAGGAGCATGCAGCGGCTTGTCATAATCGTTAAACATCTCAACACCAACCAACTAACGTTTGGCACCCCACCACGGATGCTTTACCAGCGGCCCTGTCTTTCAAGATGCACGCGGCCGAAACGGCCAATCAAGGCAGGACCTGTACCAAATTATGTCGAAAAGATGTCATCGCAGCAAGGATCTGCGGGGCCAAAGCCTCTATCCGGCCAACAAAACACACAATGATGGATATTCAGATGACATTGTTTCTTTTCGCAAAACAAAACTGTGCATTTTGCCGCCCAAGACTCATCCCGGGCGTGCGGCTCACCCGCGGTCCCGCCAGCGGTTCACGATCGGATAGCGCCGGTCCAACCAGAAGGCCCGTTTGGTTAGTCGGGTGCCCGGCGCCGACTGGAATCTCTTGTATTCGCTGATGTAGATCAGATGCTCGACCCTGCGGGCATCGGCCTCGTCGAACCCGGCGGCGACGCAATCGGCGATCGAACCGTCCCGATCCACGAGAATCTCAAGAATGCCATCCAGCACCGGATAGTCAGGCAGGCTGTCGCTGTCCTTCTGATCCTCGCGCAGCTCGGCACTGGGCGGCTTGTCGATGACCGAGGGGCGGATGACCTCGCCCCCCGGCCCTTTCATCCAGTCGCGGTGATTGGCATTGCGCCAGCGGCAGGTTTCGAACACCCGGGTCTTGTACAGATCCTTGATCGGGTTGTAGCCGCCATTCATGTCGCCATAGATCGTGGCATAGCCCACGGCGACCTCGGATTTGTTGCCGGTGGTCAGCAGCATCTCGCCGAACTTGTTCGAGATCGCCATCAGCAGCAGACCGCGCAGACGGGACTGGATGTTCTCCTCGGCAATGTCGGCCGGTCGACCCGCGAACAGCGGCGCCAAGGTCTCGGTCACGGCGGCGCGGGATTGGCTGATCGGAACATAATCGTACTGCACGCCCAGCGCCTTGGCGACCGCCTCGGCGTCCTCGAGCGACGCGGCACTGGTATATTCCGACGGCAGCATCACGCAGCGCACGTTTTCAGCCCCCAGCGCATCGACGGCGATTGTGGCCACCAACGCAGAATCGACCCCGCCCGACAGGCCCAGCAACGCCTTGGAAAACCCGGTCTTGGCCATGTAGTCGCGCAGCGCCTGCACCATAGCGCGATAGTCCTGCTCCCACGTGTCGGGCTGTTCCGCGACCGCGCCCGGCGCGATGGTCCAGCCCTGTTCGCCGCGCTGAAGATCGACATGTGTCACCGCCTCGTCGAAAACCGGCATGCGGAAGGCCAGCGCCCCGCCGGGATTCAGGCCAAAGCTGCCCCCGTCAAACACCTGGTCGTCCTGCCCACCGACCATGTTCAGATAGATCACAGGCAACCCTGTCTCGACCACGCGCGCGACCATCTGGTTCAGGCGCACATCGTATTTGTCGCGGAAATATGGGGACCCGTTGGGGATCAGCAGGAACTCGGCGCCGGTCTCGGCCAGCGTCTCGGCCACGTCCTCGTGCCAACCATCCTCGCAGATCGGGCTGCCAATCCGGGTGTTGCCCACGGCATAGGGCCCGCCCAGCGGCCCGGCATCGAACAGGCGCACTTCGTCGAAAACCGTTTCATTGGGCAGGTGATGCTTGAATACCTTGCTGACGATCCGCCCCTGGTTGAGGATCAGATAGGCGTTGTAGAGCTTGCCGTCCTCGACCCAGGGCCCGCCGATGGCCATGGCCGGCCCGTTCGCGCAGTCTGTGGCCAGTTGCCGCAACGCGTCCATGGCGGCGGCGTGAAAGGCAGGCTTCTGCACCAAGTCCTGCGTGTTGTAGCCGGTGACGAACATCTCGGGCAGTGCGACCAGATCGGCGCCCGCCGCACAGCCCTGCTCCCACGCGGCCCGGGCCTTGGCTACGTTGCCCGCGATGTCGCCCACCGTTGGGTTCAGCTGTGCCAGCGTGATGCGGAAATGGTCGGCCATGTTTGCCCTCTTGCCCTCGTCACCTGCCAAGGCATTTAGCAGATCGGGCCGCAAGTGAAAGGCCATAGCGGCAAAACCCGTTGCCCGACCGGATGCTGTGTCATAGTTTTGCACGAGCGAACCCAACAGATGACAACCGGGCAGGCGGGACCCAGATGAAGCTTCTCAGGAATTCGATTGCCATCGCCGCGATGGGTGTGGCCGGCCAGTCTCTGGCGCAGCAGGGCCAGGTCATCGTTGCCGATGACGACGTGGGCGGTGTCTACGAGGGCACCTTCGAAAACGGTCTGCGCCACGGCACAGGCACCTACCGGCTGCCGGACGGGTTCGAGTATACCGGCGAATGGGTCGAAGGCGAGATCCAGGGCAAAGGGATCGCGCGCTACGCCAACGGCTCGGTCTACGAGGGCGACTTCGTCAAGGGCCGGCCCCACGGCAAGGGCAAGATCACCTTCGCCGATGGCGGCACCTACGAAGGCGAATGGGTGGACGGCGCGATCAACGGCACCGGTGTCGTGACCTATGCCAACGGCATACGTTACGAGGGCGGGTTCAAAAACGCGCAACATCATGGCAAGGGCGTGATGACCGACCCCGGAGGCTATGTCTATGACGGCGACTGGGTCAATGGCGTGCGCCAGGGCAAGGCCAAGATCACCTATGCCGATGGCGCCGTTTACGAGGGCGACATCAAGGCCGGGCAGCGCGACGGTCAGGGCACGCTGACGATGCCCGACGGGATGAACTATGCAGGTGAATGGTCCGAGGACCGGATCAACGGAACCGGACGCCTGACCCAGCCTAACGGAGACGTTTACGAAGGCCCGCTGGTCGACGGCCGGCGTCAGGGCGCGGGCAAGGTGACCTATGCCAATGGTGACATCTACGAAGGCGAATTCGACGATGACCGGCGCGACGGCAAGGGCACCTACACGGGCACCGACGGATATGTCTATTCGGGCGAATGGAAGGACGGCCAGATTCACGGGCTGGGCGAGGCGACCTATCCCGACGGGTCGGTCTATGTCGGCGATTTCAAAGCAGATCTGGCCGACGGGCAAGGGCGCATCACCTATCCCGACGGCTCCTCATACGAAGGCGACTGGGTTGCCGGGGTAATCGAAGGCCGGGGTACCGCCACCTATGCCAACGGCACGATCTATAAAGGCCAGTTCAAAAACGCCCGCACTCACGGAAAGGGTGTTCTGACCCGCGCCGACGGGTCCAGCTATGACGGAGACTGGGTGGACGGCGTGCGCCAGGGCAAGGGCAAGGCGACCTATGCCGACGGCACTGTCTATACCGGCGATTTCCTGAACGGCCAGCGCCACGGCCAGGGCGAGGTGGTGATGCCCAACGGCTTCAAATATTCGGGCGCGTGGTCCGAGGGCAAGATCACCGGATTTGGCGTTGCGACCTACCCCAACGGCGACGTGTACGAAGGCAATTTCGTCAATGGCAAGCGTCAGGGCAGCGGCACGATGCGCTATGCCAACGGGGAAGAAGAAACAGGCACCTGGGAAAACGGCGCGCTGACCGAATCCGGCGCCGAACAGCCGACCGAGGCTGAACCGCAAGCGCCCGAAGCCGAAACGGACCCGGATGCCGCCCCGTCGGACGGGTAGAACGTCACCAGGGCACCGGCTTTCCGGCCCAGTCGAAGAACTGCCCTGTCTGCTCGGGACGTAGACCATCGACAACCTGCATCAGGTTGCTCGCCGCCTCGTCCGGCGGGACCGCAGGGTGCCGGCCCAGGTATTTCTGCGTGAACGGGGTCTTGACCGTTCCGGGGTGCAGGGCGACGCAGATCGCATCCTTGTGGGTTCGGGCCAGTTCGATTGCGGCCGTATGCACGATCTGGTTCACCGCTGCCTTGGCCGAGCGATAACTGACCCAACCGCCCAGACGATTATCCCCGATCGAGCCCACACGTGCCGACAGTACCGCGAACACCGACCGACCGTTGCGCGGCAACAGGCGATGCGCGTGTTTCAGCACCAGAGCCGGTCCCACCGCGTTCAGGGCGAATTGATCCATCATGGCCTTGGCCGAAACCGCCCGAATAGTCTTTTCCGGTTCCGCCCCGTCGATCTCGAGCGCACCGGATGCCACCAGAACAAGGTCGAACGGCCCTTCGACACGGCCCAGCATCTCGTCGGCCAGTTCCGGCTGCATCAAATCCAGCCCGTTTTCCGACCGCGACAGACCGACGACATGAACCGACCGCGACAGAAGCTCATTGCAGACGGCCCGGCCGATCCCGCCGCTTGCACCTATGACCAAAGCATTTCTCATCGGTCTCCAGCTAGCGGAGTTGCCTGCGCAATCAATCCCCGTTTCCGATCCTTTCGCGAAATCGGACGGCCGCGCATTTTCCTTCTTTTCATTCCCGGTTCGGGGTGTATAACCTCGAACCCATGATCAACCGCGCAGATATCCCCTCGTTCGACGCCACCGCCCGTGGCGCGTCCCTGCGTGGCCTACTGATCCTAATCCGCCTCTGAGCGTGCCATCCGGCGCGCCCGCTCAGAGGAGGACGCCTGCGCGCCAATGGCTTTAGGACAGACAAGAAAGTGACCCCCATGACCAACGTGACCGACCAAGACCGCGTCTTGATCTTTGACACCACTTTGCGCGACGGCGAGCAAAGCCCCGGCGCAACCATGACCCATGACGAAAAGCTGGAAATCGCCGAGCTGCTGGACGACATGGGCGTCGACATCATCGAGGCCGGCTTTCCAATCGCTTCCGAGGGGGATTTCAAGGCCGTGTCGGAAATCGCGCAGCGCGCCAAGAACGCCCGCATCTGCGGCCTGGCCCGTGCGAATTTCGCCGATATCGACCGCTGCTGGGAGGCGGTGAAACACGCCGAGAAGAACCGGATCCACACCTTCATCGGCACCTCACCACTGCACCGGGCCATTCCGAACCTGACTCAGGACGAGATGGCCGAAAAGATCCACGAGACCGTCAGCCATGCCCGCAACCTGTGCGAAGACGTGCAATGGTCGCCGATGGATGCGACCCGGACCGAATGGGACTATCTGTGCCGCGTGATCGAGATTGCGATCAAGGCCGGCGCGACCACGATCAACATTCCCGATACGGTGGGCTATACTGCTCCGGCGGAGTCGGCCGATCTGATCCGCAGGTTGATCGAAACCGTTCCGGGCGCCGACGAGGTGATCTTTGCCACCCATTGCCACAACGATCTGGGCATGGCTACCGCAAACGCCCTGGCCGCGGTTGCCGGCGGCGCACGGCAGATCGAATGCACGATCAACGGCCTGGGCGAACGCGCGGGCAATACCGCGCTGGAAGAGGTCGTGATGGCCCTGCGTACCCGCAATGACATCATGCCGTGGAAAACGGGCATCGACACCACCAAGATCATGCATATCTCGCGTCGGGTGGCGACGGTTTCGGGCTTTCCGGTGCAGTTCAACAAAGCGATCGTCGGCAAGAACGCCTTTGCGCATGAAAGCGGCATCCATCAGGATGGCATGCTGAAGAACCGCGAGAATTTCGAGATCATGCGCCCCGAAGATATAGGCCTCTCGGGCACCTCGCTTCCGCTGGGCAAGCATTCGGGCCGGGCCGCGCTGCGCGACAAGCTGGAGACACTCGGCTACGAGGTCGGGGACAACCAGCTCAAGGACATCTTCGTGCGGTTCAAGGAACTGGCCGACCGCAAGAAAGAGGTGTTCGACGACGACCTGATCGCGCTGATGAGCGCTGATGACGCGACCAACGACCACCTGCAGCTGGTCTCGATGAAAGTCACCTGCGGCACCGGCGGTCAGGCCGAAGCCACGGTCGAACTGGAGGTCGACGGCAAGGATGTCATCGCCACCGAGCACGGGGACGGGCCGGTCGACGCCACCTTCAAGGCGATCCGAGTGATCTACCCGAACAAGGCGCATCTGCAGCTGTACCAAGTGCATGCCGTGACCGAAGGCACCGACGCACAGGCAACCGTTTCCGTCCGCCTGGAGGAAGACGGCATGATCGCCACGGGCCAATCCGCGAACACGGATACCGTGGTGGCGTCGGCCAAGGCCTATATCAGCGCGCTGAACCGCTTGATCATGCGCCGCGAAAAGGCCGGCCCGGGCGCGGATGCACGCGAGATCAGCTACAAGGATCTGACCTGATCAGAAATGGCAGGCAGGGCTCCCGCGCCCGCGGCAGCCCGGCTTCGCCGCGCAGCCTGACGGCCTTGGGCCTGGCACCGCTCCCAAGGCGCGGTGCCGGGCCCAACACGTTTGGCGGCATCTTTGATGCTGTCAGACGGGGCGGGAGACCATCGCCCCTGAAGCGCCGTCAGATCTTTGCGAACAGGTCGGAAAGACGCGCCGCCTCGTCTTCGATCCCGAAGGGTGCATTGACCACGAACATGCCCGAACCGATCATCCGGTGCCCCTTCCGCGCAGGCGGAAACCGAACTTCGTGCACGAACGTTTTGGGAAGATCCAGGCTCTTCAGTGCCGACACCATCGAAACGTGCCGATCGTCCGTCAGGATCGGGTACCACAGGGCAATGAGGCCCACGTTCCACTTGCGGTGCAACTTGGCGATCAGCCCAGGCAGGCGGCCATAATCCGCCTTAACCTCGTAGCTGGGGTCAATCAGCATCATCCCGCGCCGAGGTGTGGGCGGCAGAACCGACTGAGCCAGCTCGAACCCGTCCTGTCTGTACGTCTTGGCACCGCGCCCAGTCAGAGCCTGGTTCAGCGCCGCGTATTCCTGCGGGTGAAGCTCGGCGAAATGCAGACTGTCCTGCGGACGCAGCAGGCTTGCCGCAATCAGCGGCGATCCGGGATAGGCCGTTTCGCCAAACTGCGCCTGAACCGAGTGCAACGCGCGTGCCAGCGGGTGATCATCGGCAAACCACCCGTTGCTCAGCGCGCGCCCGATCCCTGCCGCTGCCTCTCCGGTCTGCACGGCCTCGGGGGCATTCAGGTGATACAAGCCCCGCCCCGAATGAGTCTCGAGATAGCTGATCGGCTTGTCCTTGCGGCTCATGTAGTCCAGCATCCATGCCAACAAAGCGTGCTTTTGCACGTCCGCCAGATTTCCTGCGTGGTAAATGTGTTGATATGAGAGCATGTTGCCTTCTAAAGTCCCTGTCAGAAAGGCGGAAAGGCGCTGACTTACGCGGAATCAGCCCTTTTACCGGGCGTCTTGGCACCCTATAAGTCATCCGTCCCGGAACCGTCGAGTCGCGGGCAGTAGAAATTTCTGACAGACAGGATCAGGGGAAATATGGGGATCTTCGACAGTTTGGGCGGCCTGTTCACAGCGGATATGGCCATCGACCTCGGGACGGCCAACACGCTGGTCTATGTCAAGGGGCGCGGCGTGATCCTGTCGGAGCCCTCGGTTGTCGCCTACCATGTCAAGGACGGGGTCAAGAAGGTTCTGGCCGTGGGCGAAGATGCCAAGCTGATGCTGGGCCGTACTCCTGGCTCGATCGAGGCCATCCGCCCAATGCGCGAGGGGGTGATCGCCGATTTCGACACCGCGGAAGAGATGATCAAGCATTTCATCCGCAAGGTGCACAAGCGTTCGACCTTTTCGAAGCCCAAGATCATCGTCTGCGTGCCGCATGGCGCAACGCCGGTTGAAAAACGCGCGATCCGTCAGTCGGTTCTGTCGGCGGGCGCCCGCCGCGCGGGTCTGATCGCCGAGCCAATTGCCGCCGCCATCGGCGCCGGGATGCCGATCACCGATCCCACCGGCAACATGGTCGTGGATATCGGCGGCGGCACCACCGAGGTGGCCGTTCTGTCGCTGGGCGACATCGTCTATGCCCGATCGGTCCGCGTGGGGGGCGACCGCATGGACGAGGCGATCATCTCGTACCTGCGCCGTCAGCAGAACCTGCTGGTGGGCGAATCCACCGCCGAGCGGATCAAGACCACCATCGGCACCGCCCGGATGCCCGATGACGGGCGCGGGCAGTCGATGCACATCCGCGGGCGCGACCTTCTGAACGGTGTTCCCAAAGAAATCGAGATCAGCCAGGCTCAAGTGGCCGAGGCTCTGTCGGAACCCGTCCAGCAGATCTGCGAGGCGGTGATGACCGCACTGGAAACCACCCCACCAGATCTGGCTGCGGACATCGTGGACCGGGGCGTGATGCTGACCGGCGGCGGCGCGCTGCTGGGCGATCTGGACCTGGCCCTGCGCGAACAAACCGGATTGGCCGTGTCGATTGCCGACGAAAGCCTGAACTGCGTGGCTTTGGGCACCGGCAAGGCCCTGGAATACGAAAAACAGCTGCGCCACGCGATTGACTACGAAAGCTGAGGCGCGCACCCTCTGATCCGAGGGTCAACGATCGGGCACGAGCAGCACGGGAAGGAGTCCTGTGGCAAAAGACCGGGCACAGCGCGACGACTATACCACCCCCCTGCGCCGCTTGTTCACGGGGATCGTCGTTTTGTGCCTGCTGGGCATCTTTCTGGTCTGGCGCATCGACAGTCCCCGGGTCGAGCGGTTCCGGGCGCAGGTGGTCGATACGGTGGTGCCCTCGATGGATTGGGCCATGGTGCCGGTGACGGCCACCGTTAACCTGGTGCGGGATTTTCAAAGCTATCAGCGGCTCAGCGAACAGAACCGCGAACTGCGCAGCGAACTGCGTCGCATGCGCGCCTGGAAAGAGGCCGCGCTGCAACTGGAGCAGGAAAATGCGCGCCTATTGGACCTGAACAATGTTCGACTTGATCCGCGTCTGACTTACATCACCGGCGTCGTCATGGCCGACAGCGGGTCACCGTTCCGGCAATCGGTTTTGCTGAACGTCGGCGAGCGCGATGGCATCGTCGACGGCTGGGCCACGATGGACGGCATCGGGGTGGTGGGGCGTATCTCGGGCGTGGGGCCAGACACGGCGCGGGTGATCCTGCTGACGGACGCGTCCAGCGCGATACCCGCCACCATTCAACCGTCCGGCCAGACGGCGCTGATCCAAGGGGACAACACCCCGGCGCCCGTGGTCGAATTTCTGGAAAACCGCGAACTCGTGCGTCCTGGCGACCGCGTGGTGACCTCGGGCGATGGCGGCGTCTTTCCGGCGGGCCTGCTGATCGGCCAGATCGCGGAAGACCCCAGCGGCCGCCTGCGCGTACGCCTGTCGGCAGATTTCGAACGCTTGGAGTTCCTGCGTGTGCTGCGCTATCACGCGGCCGATCCAATCCGCGATCCGGGCGGGTTGGTCGGTCCGAAACGCCCCGAAGCGTTGCTGCTTCCCAATGACGAGGCCGCCGATGGATAGGGCCGCGTCGCGCTTGTGGATGATGCGGGGCCTCTATCTGGCCTTGGGCATGCTGGTGATGTTTTTCCACCTATTGCCATTGGACACCCGCCCCGATCGCTGGCCGTTTCCCGAATTACTGATCGCCTTGACCTTCGCATGGGTCCTACGGCGGCCTGACGACGTTCCAACCCTCAGCGTGGCGTTCGTCATGTTGATGGAAGATTTGTTGCTGCAACGCCCACCGGGCCTGCTGGCGGCGCTGGTGGTCATGGGCGCGTCCTATCTTCGGTCGGCCGGGCCGGGCATGCGCGATATGGGCTTTGTAGCGGAGTGGACATCGGTCGGGGCGGTCATTGTGGCTATTTTCCTGTCAAACCGCATCGTGCTGGGGCTGCTATCGGTCGAACAGGGGGCGTTGGCGCCGGTTCTGGTCCAGGCGGCTCTGACCGTGATGGTCTACCCGCTTGTCGTCATCTTCGGCCAGGGCGTTCTGGGCGTCCGGCGCCCGTCGGCGGTCGACCCGACGATCCGGGGGGGGCAGGCATGAAACGCCCCACCAGGGACAAAGGCCTGGCCCACAAACGCCTGACCCGGCGGGCCCTGGTACTGGGCGGCATGCAGCTTGCCTTTGCCGGGGGGCTGGCGGCGCGCATGCGGTACATGCAGGTCGAACAGGCCGATCAATACCGGCTGCTGGCCGAAGAGAACCGCATCAACATCCGGCTGATCCCGCCGACCCGAGGCCGTATTTATGACCGGAACGGACAGGTGATCGCGCAGAATTCGCCCTCGTACCGGATCGTCATCGTGCGCGAGGACGCCGGCGACGTCGACAAGGTGATCGCTGATCTGGCGCGGCTGATCCCGTTGAAGGAAGAAGAGATCGAGCGCGCCAAGACCGAAATGCGGCGCACGGCCCCGTTCCTGCCCGTCACCTTGGCCGACCAGGTGACGTGGGAGGACATCTCGAAAGTGGCGATCAATGCCCCGGCCCTTCCTGGCGTCACGCCCGAGGTCGGCCTGACCCGCCAATATCCCCGCTACGAGGATTTCGCCCATGTGGTCGGCTATGTCGGACCTGTCAGCGACTACGACCTGAGCAAGATGGAAGACCCCGAGCCGGTGTTGATGATCCCGCGCTTTCAGATCGGCAAGGTCGGGCTTGAGGCCAAGAAGGAAGACCTGCTGCGCGGCAAGGCGGGCGCCAAGCGGGTCGAGGTCAATGCAACCGGCCGGGTCATGCGCGAACTTGACCGCCGCGAGGGCCAGCCCGGCGCTGACCTGCAATTGACCATCGACGCCGACCTGCAGGAATACGCGCAGGCCCGGCTGGCCGGCGAAAGCGCCGCCGTGGTCGTGATCGATTGTGAGACGGGCGATCTGCGGGCAATCAGCTCTACACCCAGCTTCGACCCCAACCTGTTCGTGCGTGGGATCTCGGTGGCGGATTACCAGGCCCTGACTCAGAACAACCATCGCCCGCTGGCCAACAAGACGGTTCAGGGCACTTATCCGCCCGGGTCGACCTTCAAGATGATCACCGCGCTGGCCGCGCTGGAGGCCGGCGTCGTGGGCCCGGGCAACACCGTCTATTGTCCCGGCTACCTGAAGGTGGGCAGCCGGCGATTCCACTGCTGGAAACGCGGCGGGCATGGGACCGTCGACCTTGAAACCTCGCTGAAGCGCAGCTGTGATGTCTACTACTATGACGTGGCCCTGCGCGTTGGGATAGACAGAATCTCGGACATGGCGCGCAAGTTCGGTCTGGGCATCAAACACGACCTACCGATGTCGGCCGTGGCCGCGGGTCTTGCCCCGAACCAGGAATGGAAACGGCGCGTCCACGGCCAGGAATGGCTGATCGGCGACACGGCCAACGCCTCGATCGGGCAGGGCTACATGCTGGCATCGCCCTTGCAGCTGGCCGTCATGTCGGCCCGGATCGCCACAGGGCGCGCGGTCACGCCGCGTCTGATCCGCAGCGTCAACGGGGTCGAACAGCCCACGGGCGAGGGCGCGCCGCTGGACGTGAACCCCCGCAACCTTGAACAGGTCCGCAAGGCGATGTTTACGGTCTCGAACGACCGTCGCGGGACGGCCTATCGCAGCCGCATCATCGCCGACGAGTTCCGGATGGCGGGCAAGACTGGCACCAGCCAGGTGCGCAACATCACCAAGGCCGAGCGCGCCGCTGGCGTGATCCGCAACGAGGACCTGCCGTGGGAGCGCCGCGACCATGCCCTGTTCGTCAGCTTCGCGCCCTATGACAATCCGAAATTTGCGGTGGCGGTGGTCGTCGAGCACGGCGGCGGCGGTTCCAAGGCGGCGGCGCCGGTCGCCCGCGACGTGATGCTGCAGGCGCTGTACGGTGGCACGCCCCCGCTCGAGGCCTATCCGGTGGCCGACCGAGAGCGTATCAAGGAACAGCAAAAACGCCTGGAAGGCGATCGGCGTCCCAAGGCGCGGCCCGAGAAGAAGGATCGCGCATGAGCTATTTAGAATATGCCGTAAAGACCACGCCGACCGGGCTGCGCAAGTTTCTGTACATGAACTGGCCCCTGACCCTGTTGCTGATCAGCGTCGCCAGCGCCGGCTTTCTGATGCTGTATTCGGTCGCCGGAGGGTCGTGGCGCCCTTGGGCGGAACCGCAAATGGAGCGTTTCGGCCTCGGCCTTGCGGTCATGTTCATCGTGGCGCTGATCCCGATCTGGTTCTGGCGCAGCATGTCCTTGCTGGCTTATCTCGGCTCTCTAGGCCTGTTGGTGCTGGTCGAGCTGTTCGGCACGGTTGGCATGGGCGCCCAGCGCTGGATCGACTTGGGGTTCATGCGGCTGCAGCCCTCCGAACTGACCAAGGTCACGCTGGTGATGGTGTTGGCTGCCTACTACGACTGGCTGCCTTCGGAAAAGACGTCGCGACCGCTCTGGGTGCTTCTGCCTCTTCTCCTGATCCTGATCCCGACCGCGCTGGTGTTGAAACAGCCGGACCTGGGAACCGCGATCCTGCTGCTGGCGGCCGGGGGTGGGCTGATGTTTCTGGCAGGCGTGCATTGGGCCTATTTCGCCGCCGTCATCGCGGCGGGGGTGGGCCTGATCACTGCCGTGTTCAAAAGTCGCGGTACCGACTGGCAGTTGCTGAAAGACTATCAGTTCCGCCGCATCGACACCTTTCTCGACCCCTCAAGCGACCCTCTGGGCGCCGGATATCACATCACCCAGTCGAAAATCGCGCTGGGGTCCGGCGGCTGGAACGGACGTGGGTTCATGCAGGGCACGCAGTCGCGCCTGAACTTCCTGCCCGAAAAGCACACCGACTTCATCTTCACGACCCTGGCCGAAGAATTCGGCTTCGTCGGGGGCATCACGCTGCTGACGCTCTACGGGCTGATTCTTGTCTTCTGCCTTGTCACCGCCCTGTCCGCCAAAGACCGGTATTCGTCCCTGGTGACCTTGGGCATCTCGCTGAACTTCTTTCTGTTCTTTGCGGTCAACATGTCGATGGTCATGGGTCTGGCCCCGGTGGTGGGGGTGCCGCTGCCGATGGTCAGCTATGGCGGCTCGGCCATGCTGGTGCTGATGGTCGCCTTCGGCATCGTCCAGAGCGCCCACATCCACCGCCCCCGCTGACCCGAAAGGCTTGCGATGTCGATCAATGTCCTGTTCTCTGCCCGCCCTGCCCTGTGGCCGGTCTATGAACCGCTCTTGACCAAGGGCCTGTCGGGGCTGGACGCCACCATCGCCACCGATCTTCCGCCGGAACAGGTGGACTATGTCGTCTATGCCCCCAATGGCGGTCTGCTGGATTTCACCCCGTTCAAGCGGTTGAAGGCGGTGCTCAGCCTCTGGGCGGGGGTCGAGAAGATCGCCGGAAACGAAACCCTGACCGTTCCGCTGGCCCGGATGGTCGATCACGGCCTGACTCAGGGTATGACCGAATGGGTGGTGGGCCACGTCCTGCGCTACCATCTGGGCATGGACCGGCACATCACGGTGCAAGACGGTGTCTGGGCCCCGGACCCTCCGCCTTTGGCGTCCCAGCGAACGGTCTGCGTGCTGGGGCTGGGGGCGCTGGGGCAGGCGGCGGCCGTGGCGCTGTCCAGACTCGGGTTCAACGTCATCGGTTGGAGCCGCACCGCCAAGACCATCCCCGGAGTCAGCGGCATGCATGGGCCTGACGGCCTGCGCCGCGCGTTGCGACAGGCCGACATCGTGGTTCTGTTGCTGCCCAATACCCCGGCGACCGAAAACACCCTGAACGCCGAGACGCTGGCCCTGCTGCCCAAAGGTGCCCGGATCATCAATCCGGGGCGCGGAGCGCTGATCGACGATCAGGCCCTGCTGCAAGCGTTAGACACGGGCCAGATCGCCCATGCAACGTTGGACGTGTTCCGCACCGAACCCTTGCCGCCCCAGCATCCCTATTGGGCGCATCCGAACGTGACGGTCACGCCCCATATCGCCTCGGAAACCCGGCCCGAGACCGCAGCCCAGGTCATCTGCGAGAACATCCGACGCAACGAAGCCGGACAGTCGCTTTTGCATCTGGTCGATCGCGACCTGGGCTACTGACGGCGCCGGAACAGCCCCGCATGCCAATCTCACTTGGTCCGTCGCCCGGCCCGCAATGGGCAGCGCGCGGCGGGGCGCAACCGGTCGGTCACGCCGCGATCAAGCCCCGCCCTTTCAGCAAGGCATCAACGCCCGGCAAGCGACCGCGAAACGCCAGATACAGATCTTCGGCCTCTTTCGAGCCGCCGGTCGACAGGATGTGTTCTTCCAGCGCCCGCGCCTTTTCGGGGTCGAACGCACCGCCGACCTCTTCAAAGGCCGCAAAGGCATCCGCGTCCATGACCTCGGACCACATATAGCTGTAGTAGCCCGAGCTGTAGCCGTCCCCGGCAAAGACATGCGCGAAATGCGGGGTCGCGTGGCGCATCCCGATCGCATGCGGCATCCCGATCTCGGCCAGAACCTCGGCCTGCCGCGCCATCGGATCGGCCGGAGCCGGACCTTCGTGAAAGGCCAGATCGACCAGCGCCGAGGCCACATATTCCACCGTCTGGAAGCCCTGATCGAAATTGGCCGCACCGAGAACCTTTTCCAGCATCTCGGGCGGCATCGGCTCACCGGTTTCGGCATGGGTCGCGAACTGGGCCAGCACCTCGGGCACTTCCAGCCAATGTTCGTACAGCTGGCTCGGCAGCTCGACGAAATCCCGCGCGACGCTGGTGCCCGAGATGCTTTCATAGGTCACGTTCGACAGCATCTGATGCAGGGCGTGCCCGAATTCGTGGAACAGGGTCCGCGCGTCGTCATAGGACAACAGGGCCGGGTCACCCTTGGCGAAATTGCACACGTTGATGACAATCGGCGTCTGCACCTTGGGAAACTTGGCCTGCGCCCGCATCGCGCTGCACCATGCGCCAGACCGTTTCGAGCCGCGCGCGAAATAGTCGCCGATGAAAACGGCCACATGCTGGCCATTTCGGGTGACCTCCCAGGCCCGGCAATCGGGATGATACAGCGGCACATCCAGCGGCGCGAACTCCAGCCCGAACAGACGGTTGGCACAAGAAAACGCGGCCTCGATCATCCGGTCCAGTTGCAGAAAGGGCTTCAGCGCCGCCTCATCAAGGTCATGCTCGGCCTTGCGGCGCTTTTCAGCATAATAGCGCCAGTCCCACGGTTCGAGCGGACCGTTGATGCCGTCGGCCTGCATCATCTGCGTCAGCACCGCGGCATCGGCCTCGGCGCGGGCCTTGGCGGGGGTCCAGACCTGCATTAGCAGTTCGCGCACGCGCTGGGGGCTGCGGGCCATCTCGGTCTCCAGCTTGAAGGCCGCGAAATTCTCATAGCCCAGCAGCCGGGCGCGTTCCTCGCGCAGCTTCAGGATCTCGGCCGCGATGTCGCGGTTGTCGGTTTCACCCCCGTTCGCCCCACGCGCCGTCCAGGCGCGATAGGCCTTCTCGCGCAGGTCGCGCCGGGGCGAGAATTGCAGGAACGGCACGATCAGCGACCGCGACAGGGTCACGATAGGGCCATCCGCCCCCTTTTCCCGGCCCGCGGCCCGCGCGGCGTCGATCACGAAATCGGGCAGCCCGTCCAGATCATCCTCGGAAAGCGGCATGAACCAGTTGCGCTCGTCCGCCAGCAGGTTCTGGGTGAAGGCGGTGCCAAGGCTGGCCAGACGCGCCTTGATGTCCTGCATGCGGGCATCCGCCTTGCCCTGCAGGGCCGCCCCCGAGCGGACAAAGCCGCGATGGGTCAGCATCAGCACCCGCGCCTGTTCCTCGGTCAAGCCCAGGTCGTCCCGCTGCGCCCACAGGTCCGCCACCCGCCGGAACAGGGCCTTGTTCGACGAGATCGCCGCGAAATGGGCCGCCAGCTTGGGCGAAAAGTCGCGCTGCAGCGCCTCGCGCGCCGGATTGCTGTCGGCTCCGGCCACGGTGTAGAATACCGACAGAACCTTGCTCAGACCTTCACCGGCGGCCTCGAGCGCCTCGATCGTGTTGGCAAAGCTTGGCGGTTCGGGGTTAGCCGCAATCGCCGCGATCTGGTCGGTATGCGCCTGCAGCGCCTGCTCGAGCGCCGGGGCGAAGTCATCATCCGAGATCTGGGCAAAAGGCGCGATTTCAAACGGGGTCGTCCAGTCGGACAGGATCGGGTTGCTCATCGAATACTCCTTTGAGCGTCAAGCTAGGAATAGCGGCAAGGATCGTCCAGAGGCGGACGCCAGGTTTCTGGAGCGGGTGCTCTCAGCCCAATTGCCCGCAGACGGGGCAATCGGCGCGCCTTGACAGGGTGATCTTGCGGCTTTCACCGTAAAGCGCGTCATAGATCAGCATCTCGCCGCGCAGGGCCTGACCGGCACCGGCGATCACCTTGATCGCCTCGACTGCCATCATTGCGCCCACCACGCCGGGCAGCGGCCCGATCACCCCGGCCTCGGCGCAAGAGGGCGCAAGACCCGGGGCCGGAGCCTCGGGGAAGATGCACTGGTAGCAGGGCGCGCCGCTGGCCGGATCAAACACGCTCAGCTGCCCCTCCCACTGCGACAGCGCGCCCGAGATCAGCGGTTTGCCCAGCGCCACGGCGGTGCGGTTGGCCAGATATCGGGTCTCAAAATTGTCGGTTCCATCGAGGATCAGGTCATAGTCGGAAAACAGCTCGGCGGCGATCTCCTCGGTCAGACGACGGTGATAGGGGCGCACGATGACGTTGGGGTTCTGCGCCTCCATCGCCTGCTGCGCGGAGAAGACCTTGGGCATGCCGATGTCGGTATCGCGATGGATCACCTGCCGCTGCAGGTTGGCGTTTTCGACCACGTCGTCATCGATCACGCCGATCGTACCGACACCCGCGGCCGCCAGGTATTGCAAGGCCGGCGCGCCAAGCCCCCCGGCGCCGATCACCAGCACGCGCGCCGTCTTCATGCGTTTCTGGCCCGGTCCGCCCAACTCACGCAGGACGATGTGACGGGCATAGCGTTCCAGTTCGGTCTGGCTGAACTGCCCGGCGGGGGCGGGCGCAGGCTCGGCCTGCACCGAATGGGCACGACGGCGCAACGCTTTCACGATCGCGCCATACCCCGTCACCAAAGCCACCGCCCCCACCAGAATCAACCACATCGCGGCCGACCCTCCGGTGGCCAGACGGACCGGGTGCCCATCGGGCAGCACCAGATGCGACAGCACGACTCCCGCCAGTAGAACCAGAATCGAGACCCATCGCGCGGTTCGGGATGCGCCGGTCAGATAGCCCAGCCCCCACAGCCCCGCAGCCAGAATCAAGACCAACAGCATCAGCTGCGCCCGGTGGAACCGAACCCACCGGCTCCGCGTTCCGTCTGCCGCAGGCGGCCGGTCAGCTCGAACCGGGCCCGCACGACCGGCGCGACGACCAGCTGCGCGATCCGGTCGCCATGGGCGATCTCGAACCGGTCCTGCCCCGCGTTCAGCACGATCACCCCCAGCGGGCCGCGATAGTCGCTGTCGATCGTGCCCGGCGCGTTGGGCAGCGTGATCCCATGTTTCAAGGCAAGCCCCGAGCGTGGGCGGACCTGCACCTCATATCCATCCGGTATCTCGATCCGCAGGCCGGTCGGCACCAGGGCGCGCTCTCCGGGCATCAGAACGATTTTGCCCCGATCCGGCAGGTTGGCCCGCACATCCGCACCGGCGGCACCGGCCGTTTCATAAGACGGCAATGCAACCGCCGGATCGGCCTCGTCTTCCCGGATCACCCGAATTGCCACCATCGCTGCCCCCTCGTTTTCCAACTGCGTGCACCTGCAATGGGCCGGTCACCCGGCCAAAGCCGCCGCAATCCGTTCCGCCAATCGCGCAGCCACCGCGTCCTTGCCCATGCGCGGCCATTCTTCGGCGCCCTGGTCCGTGATCAGCACAACCGCGTTCTCGGCCCCGCCCATGATCCCCGTCGCCGGGCTAACGTCATTGGCCACGATCCAGTCACAGCCCTTGCGCGCCCGCTTGGCGGTTGCATGGGCGATCACGTCGTCAGTCTCGGCGGCGAAACCCACGACCAAGGCGGGCCGGCCAGCACCCAAGTGCGACACCCGCTTCAGGATGTCCGGGTTCTCGGCAAACTCCAGCGCGGGCGTGCCATCGCGGCTTTTCTTGAGCTTCCGGTCCGAGGCCCCGTCAACGCGCCAGTCGGCCACCGCGGCGGCGAACACGCCCGCATCCACCGGCAAGGCGGCATCCACCGCATCCGACATCTGCTGCGCGGTCTCGACACGCACCACCTGCACGCCGTCGGGCGGCGGCACCTCGGCGGGACCGGTGACAAAGACCACCTCGGCCCCCAGCGCCGCCAGAGCCCGGGCAATCGCGGCGCCCTGCGCGCCCGAGGACCGGTTGGCGATGTACCGCACCGGGTCGATCGGCTCGTGCGTCGGCCCCGAGGTCACCAGAATCCGCTTGCCCGTCAACGGACCGTCCGCCAGCGCCGCCTCGACCGCCGCGACGATCTCCAGCGGCTCGGACATCCGCCCGGGCCCGTATTCGCCGCAGGCCATGTCGCCATCGTTCGGCCCCACGAACCGAACCCCGTCGGCGATCAACTGACGGTGGTTGCGTTGGGTTGCCGGGTGGGTCCACATCCGTACGTTCATCGCCGGCGCGCACAGAACCGGCGTGTCCGTCGCCATCAACAGGGTCGAGGCCAGATCGTTGGCCAGCCCTCCGGCCATCTTGCCCATCAGATCGGCCGTCGCGGGCGCGACTACCACGAGATCGGCCGAGCGCGACAGTTGGATGTGCCCCATCTCGGCCTCATCCGTCAGGTCGAACAGATCGCGATAGGCCTTTTCCCCGGCCAGGGCCGCCACCGAAAGCGGTGTCACGAATTCTTCGGCCGCGCGGGTCAGGACCGGAGTGACCGAGGCGCCCCGCTCGCGCAGGCGGCGGATCAGGTCGAGCGACTTGTAGGCCGCGATGCCTCCGCCGATGATCAGGAGAATCCGTTTGGATGCCAGCATGTTCAGCCTTTCCCGGTCGCAGTCGGACCCGACACTATGCCACGCATGGCCCGAGTTCCAGCGGTTAATCCTGCGTCTCGAACGCCTTGCAGGGGTCCTCGCGATCGGCGGCGGGACTGTTGATCACCGCATCGAATTCACCGGTCAGCGCACCGTCTTCGGCCTGCCCCAACACGAACAGCCTCAGCCCCGGCTGCAGACGCGTTAGGAAGGTCGGAATGCCCTGATCCTTGCGCGCATGCCCATTGCCCGTGATCACCGCCACCGGTCCGCCGGTCTCATCCACCGCGCGCAGGATGGCGCGGGCCAGAACCGCATCGCGCAGGCGTTGGATGGCGACCAGCTGTGGCAAAATCTCGGCGGGCATGGCGTTGCAGTGGGCCGCCTGCTGCTCGGCCTCGCGCGCCGCCTGATCCTCGGGGGCCAGCGGCACGGTCAGGCCGTATCGCGCCGCATCCGCGCCCAGCGCGGTCGCGGCCCCGCGCTCCATCGCGGCCCGGGCAGCCGCACGGGGCACCATAGCTCCATAGACCGGGGCGTTCGAAGCCTGAAAAACCGGATAATACATGCTGAGCGGTGGCCATCCGGATTCGGCCCAGCGCAGGATGCGCGACAGTTCCTCGGGGTTTGACGCGGCCGTCTGCGCCAGACGCTGCGCGCCCTCTTCGGTGACCATTTCCCAAACGACGGCCGACGGCTCGATCGCTGCAATTGCCTCGGTCTGCACCACGTGATGGCGCGGGTTGTCGTGAACCTCGCCCAGAATGACCACATCGGCCTCTTTCATCAGGGCTAGAACATCGTCGGGTATGTATTCACCGGCCGCCGCCGCGCGCGCCAGACCGGTGAGGGAAACGGCAGCCGCCGTCAGAATCGCAAGAAATCTCATGCGAAGAAGTGTTGCACCTCGCGCGATTGCCCTTCAAGGCTCTTGCGCATTTTCACGAATGCCGCCGCCTCGAGTTGGCGCACGCGCTCTTTCGACAGGCCCAATTCCTGACCGAGGCTTTCCAGCGTCCGCGCCGGGTCGCGCAACTTTCGCTCGCGCACGATGAAACGTTCCCGGTCGTTCAGCGCCTGCATCGCCGTGATCAGCCATTCCCGCAATTGGCGGGTGTCGTGTCCATGTTCCACCAGTTCGGCGGCCTGCGCGCTGTCATCCTCCAGCGCGTCGATCCATTCGCGTCCATCTTCGTCGGCCGACTGCACGGCGTTCAGAGAAAAATCGGACCCAGCCAGCCGGCCATGCATCATTTCGACATCACGCAGCGGAACACCAATCTCGGCCGCGATCATCTGGTAAAGCTGGTGCCGGTCCAGTTCCAGACCATCGGACGCGGCTTCGCGCTCCAGCCGCGCCTGCACCCGGCGCATGTTGAAGAACAGGGATTTCTGGGATGACGTCGAACCGGTCCGCACCATCGACCAGTTGCGCATCACGTAGTCCTGAATGCTGGCTTTGATCCACCACACCGCATAGGTCGAGAAGCGAACCCCGCGGTCCGGGTCGAACTTGTCTGCTGCCTTCATTAGGCCCAGCCCGGCCTCTTGGATCAGGTCATTCATCGGCGCGCCATAGCGTTTGAACTTGGCCGCCATTGAAATTGCCAGTCGCATATAGGCCATAATCAATCGGTGTAGGGCCTGTTCGTCGCGCTCGTCGCGCCAAGCGTAGGCTAGGCGCAATTCGGTTTCCGCATCCAGCAATTCGGCTTTCATAGCCTGCCGGGACATCGAGAAGTCGTTCGGGTTATCCAGTGCCATGCAGCTCTCCCATCTGTCGTAGGCGCCGCCGGTCTTGCCTTGCCGACGTATGGTCGATACGCAAGGGCGCACCGGGTGGATCACTGTAAAGGTAGTAAAAAATGCATCCCGATTTAACCTTTGTGCTGGGTGGCGCGGCGTCGGGAAAATCTGCATTTGCCGAGCAACTCGTTGTTTCAAAAGGAAAAAACCGCGTCTACCTGGCAACATCACAAGTGTTTGATGATGAGATGCGCCTAAAAATCAGGCGCCATGTGGACCAAAGAGGCGACGGCTGGCACACGATCGAAGCCCCGATGGACCTGCGTCCGGCGCTGGCGGGGCTGAGCCCGGATCAGGTCTGCCTGATCGATTGCGCCACGATGTGGCTCAGCAATCACTTGCTTGCCGACAGCGATCTTGAACGGGAACAGGCCGCCCTTTTGGCCGCGCTACGGACCTGCCCGGCGCAGGTCGTGATGGTCTCGAACGAGGTGGGACACGGTATCGTTCCCGACAATGCGCTGGCCCGCAAATTCCGCGAGGCGCAGGGGCGGCTGAACATTGCCCTCGCCGCCCAAGCCGATCTGGTGGTTCAGGTCATCGCGGGACTACCGCAGGTCTTGAAAGGCCAGTTGCCGTGACCCGGTTGCATTTGGTCCGCCACGGCCCGACCCATGCCAAGACGATGGTGGGCTGGTCCGATATTCCCGCCGACCTGAGCGACCACGCGGCCCTCACGCGCCTGCACGACCACCTGCCGCGGGATGCGCTGGTCATTTCCTCGGACCTGTCGCGCGCTGCGGATACGGCCACGGCAATTCAAGGCACGCGCCGCCGCCTGCCGCACCACCCCGACCTGCGCGAGATCCATTTCGGCACTTGGGAAATGCGCACCTTTCCCGAGATCGAGGCAGAAGACCCCGAACTGGCCTTTGCCTATTGGGACAGCCCAGGCGACGTGCGGCCGCCCAACGGCGAAAGCTGGAACGCGGTCCGCGCGCGGGTCGACGCGGCGATCGACGGTTTGATCGGTATGCATACAGACGCCAATCTGGTCATCGTGGCTCATTTCGGCGTGATCCTGACCCAGGTACAGCGTGCCTTGGATCTGGACGCGCAACAGGCCTTTGCCCATCGCATCGACAACCTGTCGGTGACCGAGTTGGCCTTTGACGGCAAAACCTGGTCGGTCGGCCGGATCAATCATCTTCCGTGAATACAACGCACACAAATCAGCGTTTTACCGATGTCAGGCGCTCGGCCATCCTTGGGCCATGACATATGACCTTTTCATCGGGGACCGCCTGTTTTCAAGCTGGTCCATGCGCGGATGGCTGATGCTGGAAAAATTCGGCCTGCCCTACGCGACCCACATGATCGGCCTGTATTCGGGCACGATGGCCCGGGACATGCAGCCGCTGGCCCCGGCCCGTCTGGTCCCTGCGCTGCGCCTGCCCGACGGCACGGTGGTCGGCGAAAGCCTCGCCATCGCCGAGACGCTGGCCGAACGCCATCCCGATGCCCAGCTTTGGCCGCAAGACGCCGCAGCCCGCGCAACCGCCCGTTGGCTTTGTGCCGAGATGGTCGCCGGGTTCCATGCCCTGCGGTCGGCCTGCCCCATGCAACTCAAACACCGCTGGAAAGGGTTTGAGCCGTCCGGCGAAACCCGCGCCGATCTGACCCGGATCGAGACCCTGTGGGTGCATGCGCGCAAAATTTCGGGCATGGAGTCCGGCCCGTTGTTCGGCAGCTATTCGCTGGCCGATGTGTTCTATACGCCGGTCGCGGCCAGGATCATCGGCTACGGTCTGCGCGTATCCGCGCAGAACCACGACTATTGCATGGAGTTGTTGTCGGACCCGGCGGTTCGACAATGGCGCGCGATGGGTCTAACGGTCGACTACGACCCGTTCCCCTATGACCAGCCGCTCGACGCCGAGCCTTGGCCGATCGGCGAGGCCTCGACAGCCCGCGCAGTTGAGGCGGGGCCGTCGGTCAATGACCTCTGCCCCTATTCCGGCGAACCGGTGACCGCATTTCTCGAACTGGACAGCAAACGATGGGGCTTCTGCAACACTTTCTGCCGCGACAAAACCGTGGCCGACCCCGGAGCGTGGCCGAAATTCACGCATATGATCCGGCAAGCGATGTGACCGTTAACCATTCCTAAACCGGCGCCATGGCAGCAAGGCCCTGTTAACCACGAACAGGATCGCCATGGTCGCCCGCGCTCATACCGTTGCTTTTCAGGGGGTCGAGGCCCGCCCGGTCGAGGTGCAATGCGCCGTATCCCCCGGGCTGCCCGCCTTTTCAATCGTCGGCCTGCCGGACAAGGCCGTGTCCGAGGCCCGCGAACGCGTGCGCAGTGCGCTCAGTGCAATGGCCATTGCGCTGCCATCCAAACGCATCACGATCAACCTGTCGCCCGCCGACCTGCCCAAGGAAGGCAGCCATTTCGACCTGCCGATCGCGCTGGCCCTGCTCTGTGCCATCGACATCCTGCCCGCCGACGCCGCCGAAGGCACCATGGCTCTGGGCGAGCTTTCGCTGGACGGCTCATTGGTACCCGTGGCCGGCGCCCTGCCCGCCGCGATGACCGCCGCGGCCGAGGGCCGCACGCTGCTGTGTCCGCGCGCGTCAGGTGCCGAGGCGGCCTGGGTTGACGCAACCCAGGTGATCGGGGCCGCGTCCCTGGGCGACGTCGTGCGCCATTTTACGGGTCAGTCGCCCCTGTCGGTCGCCCAACCCGGCGAGGTCAGGTTGGAGCCCTCGACCCGCGATCTGCGCGACGTCAAAGGGCAGGAACGGGCAAAACGCGCATTGGAAATCGCAGCGGCCGGCCGTCACCACATGATCATGATCGGCACGCCGGGATCGGGCAAATCCATGCTGGCTGCCCGCTTGCCCGGCATACTGCCGCCGCTGACGCCCACCGAGGCGCTCGAGACCTCGATGATCCAATCGCTGTGCGGTATGCTGGACGAGGGCGGCATCAGCAGGACCCGCCCGTTCCGCGAGCCGCATCACACGGCATCGATGGCGGCGATCGTAGGCGGCGGAAAAGGCGCGAAACCCGGCGAGATTTCCCTAGCCCACAACGGCGTCCTGTTCATGGACGAGTTCCCCGAGTTTCCGCGTACGGTTCTGGAAACCCTACGCCAGCCCATGGAGACCGGCGAGGTCATGGTCGCCCGCGCCAACGCCCATGTGAAATACCCCTGCCGGTTCATGTTGGTGGCGGCAGCGAACCCCTGTAAATGCGGATATCTCAGCGACCCGTCCCGCGCCTGCTCGCGCGCACCCGTCTGCGGCGAGGACTATCTGGGCCGCATCTCGGGGCCGCTGATGGACCGGTTCGATCTGCGGATAGAGGTGCCGCCCGTGGGCTTTACCGACCTTGACCTGCCGCCATCCGGAGACAGCTCGGCCACCGTTGCCACGAGGGTGCAGCAGGCGCGCGTTGTTCAGGCCCAGCGCTTTCAGGACACGCCCGGCATTCGCCAGAACGCCGATATCGAGGGCAATCTGCTGGAAGAGGTCGCCGCTCCAGACGCCGAGGGCAAGGACCTGCTGGTCAAGGCGGCCGAACGGTTCGGCCTGTCGGCGCGGGCCTACCACCGCATTCTGCGTGTGGCCCGCACTATTGCGGATCTCGAGGGCGCACCCGATGTGCGCCGCCCCCACGTGGCCGAGGCGCTGAGCTATAGGATCAGCGCCCGGGTTGCGGCTTAGACCTTGGCCTCAATCGCCTGCCAGATCTTTTCGGCAATATTGGTTCCGTTGAACCGCTCCAATTCCTGGATTCCTGTGGGCGAAGTCACGTTGATTTCGGTCAGATAGTCGCCGATCACGTCGATGCCTACGAAGATCTGGCCTTTTTCCTTCAGCAGCGGTCCGATGGCCGCGCAAATCTCAAGATCACGGTCGGTCAGGCCAATCTTTTCGGGGCGACCACCCACATGCATGTTCGACCGCGTTTCACCCTCGGCTGGAACGCGGTTGATCGCGCCGACCGGTTCGCCATCTACCAGGATCACCCGCTTGTCGCCGTTGCGAACATCCGGCAGGAATTTCTGAACGATCAGCGGCTCTCGCGAGAAACCGGTGAACAACTCGTGCAACGAGGTCAGGTTGCGGTCATCCGCATCGAGGCGGAACACGCCGGCCCCACCATTGCCATAGAGCGGCTTGAGGATGATGTCGCCGTGCTTTTCCTTGAACGCCTTGATGGTCCGCAGATCGCGGGCGATCGTGGTTGGCGGAGTCAGGTCAGGGAAATCCAGAACCAGCAGTTTTTCCGGGTAGTTGCGCACCCAGAACGGATCATTCACCACCAGCGTCTGCCCGCGCAGCCGATCCAACAGGTGCGTTGAGGTGATATAGTGCATGTCGAACGGCGGGTCCTGCCGCAGCCAGACGACATCGAAATCCGCAAGATCAACCTCGCGCTCAGGCCCCAGAACCGCCGGCTGGTCAGCAACCCGCTGCACCGTCATGTCGTGACCGCGGGCGGTGATGCGCCCCTCTTGATAGGCCAGTTGATCGGGTCCGTAGTAAAACAGCTGGTGGCCGCGGGCCTGGGCTTCTTCGGCCAGCCGGAACGAGCTGTCGGCATTGATGTCCACGGCCCCGATCGGGTCCATCTGAAAGGCGATTTTCATGGCGTGTCCCTCGTGTTCACGCCAGATACATGGCCCAGCGGGGACGGGTGTTCAATGGCGATCAGCCCTGACCAAAGGCGTTTTCGACGATTTGCACTGCGCCCGTTGCATCCACCAGAGCCGCATCGAACCGGACATTGGTCAGCTGTCCGCCCGGTTCCTGCGCCAAATACTGCGCCGCCGAGGCATATATCCGGTCGATCTGGCGCTTGCTGATCCGTGCGGCGGCGCTGTCAAAGGTTTGGCTTTTCTTGACCTCGACGAACACAAGGCCCTGCGCATGCCGGACGATCAGGTCGATCTCGCCCCCCGCGCCGCGCCAACGCCTGTGACAGACCTCGAACCCTCGTCTTTCGTAGTCGGCAGCGACGCTGTGCTCGGCCGCTTGCCCGGCGTGATAGGAAACCGAGCCCTGGACCGACCGTCGCGCCATATCATCCCTTTCCCAGTTGCAGAGCCTTTTGGTAAATCGGCCGCCTTGGCAAATCATACATCTTGGACACCAGATCTGCCGCATCCCGCACCGAGTGCGTTTCCAGAGCCTGTCGCAGCGCCTCTTCTACATCCGAATCGTTAACGGCTTGTGAATGGGCGCGCTCCACCAGCAAGACGATCTCGCCCTTCACGGTGGCATCTCGATACTGCTCGAACAGCTCTAGCAAGCTACCCCGCCGGACTTCCTCGAACTTTTTGGTCAGTTCACGACAGACCGCGGCCTGTCGCTCGTCGCCCAAGACTTGCGCCAGATCCGACAGGCATGCCCCCAAACGCTTGGGGGATTCGTAGAATACCAGCGTCCCGGGAATGTCGCGCAGCGCCTCGATCCGTGTTCGGCGGGCGCCTGACGCATTCGGCAGGAAACCGGCGAAAAAGAAGGCGTCCGTCGGCAGGCCCGCCAGGGTCAGCGCCGTCACTACAGCTGACGCACCGGGGGCGCAGGTCACGGTGAATCCGGCCTCGGCCGCCTGCTTGCCCAGGTCGTAACCCGGATCGGCGATCAGCGGCATCCCCGCCTCGGAGGCGTAGGCCACCGACTTGCCCTGTGCCAGTTCGGCCATGATCCGCTCGCGCGCGCCCGTGCCGCTGTGATCGTGATAGGACAGAATGCGCCGCCCTTCGAGCGGCACGCCGTGAATCTCCATCAGCTTGCGCAGGCTTCGTGTGTCTTCCGCGGCGATCACATCCGCCGAGGCCAGAACATCCAACGCCCTCAGAGTGATGTCGCGCGCCGTTCCGATCGGTGTGGCAACGAAATACAGCCCCCCCGCCAATCTAACCTTTTGGAAATTCAATGCTGGACCCTCGCAGCGTGACGTTTATTATCGCGGCGGCACCAAACAGCAGCGTCCCGTGCCGCCGGATCAGGGAGTTTTCATCGAGATGTCCACCGTTTGCAACCCCGTTCGCAAGATCGCGAAAATCGCCATCGGCATTGCCACTGCTGCGTTTCTGGCCGCCTGCGAGCCGGGCGCGACCGGCCGGGGCCCCTCGATCGATACCTCCGAGCCGGTTCCCGTTGCGCTGCTGGTGCCTCAGTCCAGCGATCCGTCGCTGGCCCAAAGCCTCGAGAACGCCGCGCGTCTGGCGATGGCGGATCTTCAGAACGCCCGGATCGACCTGCGGGTCTATGACACGGCCGGAAATCCGAACACCGCGACCGCGTCGGCGCAGCAGGCGGTGGCCGACGGCGCCAAGGTCATTCTGGGGCCCGTCTATGCCCAGGCCGCCAATGCGGCGGGGCTGGCAGTGCTGAGCAAGAACGTGAACGTGCTTTCGTTTTCGAACAACACCAGCATCGCGGGCGGCAATGTCTTCGTGCTGGGGCCGACCTTCGACAACACGGCCCGCCGGCTGATCAATTTCGCAGGCCGGCAGGGCAAATCGAAAATGGTTGTCGTCTACAGCAACGACGCCGCCGGGCAGTTGGGACGCGCCGCGATCGCCAACGCCCTTAGTGGCAGCCGAGTCGCCAATGCCGGCGAGGTCGGCTTTGACCGGTCTCAGCAAGGCGTGATCGACGCGGTTCCGGCGATCAAGGCCACGGTGGATCAGACCGGAGCGGATTCGATTTTCCTGACCGCCACGACCGCCGGCGCGCTGCCGTTGTTCACCCAATTGCTGCCAGAGGCCGGCGTGTCCCCCGCCCTGGTGCAATATATCGGCCTGACACGATGGGACATCCCGGCGCAGACTCTGGAGTTGCCCGGGGTCCAGGGCGGATGGTTCGCCCTGCCCGATCCGGCCAAGGCCCAAGCCTATCGGCAGCGCTACAACGCGACCTATGGCGAGGCCCCGCACCCGATCAGTGGGTTGGCCTATGACGGTATCGCAGCCATCGGCGCCTTGGCCAGCCAGGGCAATTCGAACGCCCTGTCAGCGGCCGCGTTGACGCAGAACGCCGGGTTCCAGGGGGTGGGCGGCATCTTCCGTCTACGACCGGACGGCACCAACGAACGCGGTCTGGCGGTTGCCACGATCCAGAACAAACAGGTGGTTGTGATTGACCCTGCCCCACAAAGCTTCTCCGGCGCCGGTTTCTGAACCGCTTGCGCTGGCTCTGCAGCCCAGCGGCCCGCTGATCTGTGACGCCTCCGAGATTTTCGACAGCGATGCGATCGGCGCCCGGTTGTCAGCGGCCCTTATGGATACCTCTGACACGGCGGCGGCCCGCGCGGCGGTGGTGCGCGTGTTGCGCGACGCGCAAAAGGCCGGGCGTCAGGCCATTGCCGAAGCGTTCACCGCCCGCCCTTTCGACGCCCGTCCATTGACCCGGTCCTACACCTATCTGACCGACGGGCTGGTCTGCACCGCGTTGCAGGTGGCCAGCACCCGGCTGCATCCGCTGGCGAATCCGACCCAGGGTGAAAAGATCGCCGTGATGGCGGTCGGCGGGTATGGGCGTGGGGAAATGGCACCGTTCTCGGATGTCGATCTGCTGTTCCTGACGCCCTACAAGATCACTGCCTGGGCCGAAAGCGTGATCGAATCCATGCTGTACATGCTGTGGGATCTGCGGCTGAAGGTCGGTCATTCGTCGCGCACGATCCGCGACTGCCTGCGCCTGGGCGAGGATGATTTCACGATCCGGACCGCGATGCTGGAGCACCGGTTTCTGGGCGGCGACGCGGCCCTGGCCGCCGAGCTCGAACAGCGGCTGAAATCTGACCTGTTCAAGGGCTCGGAACGCGAATTCATCGAGGCCAAGCTGCACGAACGGGACGCGCGCCACCTCAAACAGGGCGAGCGCTACGTGGTCGAGCCCAACGTGAAAGAAGGCAAGGGCGGGCTGCGCGACCTGCAGTCGCTGTACTGGATCGCCAAATATATCTACGGCGTGCAAGATGTGGCCGAGCTGGTGCCTCTCGGTCTGTTTACCGCCGACGAGCTCAGAACTTTCTCCCAAGCTGAAGAATTCCTGTGGGCGGTGCGCTCCCACCTGCATCTGGTTACCGGGCGGGCGACCGAGAAATTGACCTTTGATCTTCAGGTCGAAGTTGCCGAGCGTATGGGATACGAGGACCGCGCGGGACGTCGTGCGGTCGAAATCTTTATGCAGCGCTACTTCCGCGAGGCCACCCGAGTCGGTGAGTTGACACGGATTTTTTTGACGAAGCTCGAAGCGGCCCACATGAAGAGCGCGCCCCTGCTGGAACGTATCTTCAGCCGCAAACCGCGGGTCAAGCCGGGGTACAAGGTGGTGCACGGGCGTCTGGACGTGGCCGACCCCGACAGCTTCCTGTCCGACAAGCTGAACCTGCTGCGCCTGTTCGAAGAGGGCCTGCGCACCGGTATGCTGATCCACCCCGATGCCATGCGGCTGGTCACCGCCAACCTGCACCTGATCGACGATGACATGCGTAACGACAAAGAGGCGCGGCGCATCTTTCTGGATCTGATGCTAAAACACGGCAATCCCGAACGCGCGCTGCGCCGCATGAACGAACTGGGCGTTCTTTCGGCCTTCATCCCCGAATTCGAGCCCATCGTGGCGATGATGCAGTTCAACATGTACCACAGCTACACCGTGGACGAACACACGATCCAGTGCATCACAAACCTGGCGCAGATCGAACGCGGCGAGTTGGTCGAGGCGCTGCCCTTGGCCTCGTCGATCCTGAAAGGCGGCGTGAACCGTCGGGTGCTGTATGTCGCGCTGTTGCTGCATGACATCGGCAAGGGCCGCCCCGAGGATCATTCGATTCTGGGGGCCCGGATCGCCCGCACGGTGGCGCCGCGGCTGGGGCTAAACAAGAAGGAATGCGAAACCGTCGAATGGCTGGTGCGCTATCACCTGCTGATGTCGGACATGGCGCAGAAGCGCGACATTTCCGACCCGCGCACGGTCCGCGACTTCGCCAAAGCGGTGAAAACCGTCAAACGGCTGGACCTGCTGACGGTTCTGACGGCCTGCGACATCCGCGGGGTGGGGGCCGATACCTGGAACAACTGGAAGGCCACCTTGCTGCGCGCGCTGCACGCCGAAACCAAGCGGGCGCTGGAAACCGGGATGGAGGATCTCAACCGCGCCAACCGGGGCGCCGAGGCCAAGAAGGCGCTGCGCGAGGCGCTGGCGGGCTGGTCCAAGGCCGATCTCAAGACCGAGACCGCGCGGCACTATGACCCGTATTGGCAGGGTCTGAACCTCGAAACCCATGTCGAGTTCGCCGAAATGCTGCGAGCGCTGGAACACGGCGGCGACCCCGGCGCCATGGAAATCCGTCTGCACCCCGACGAGGACCGCGACGCTACCCGTGCCTGTTTCGCCATGGCCGACCATCCCGGCATCTTTGCCCGCATCGCCGGGGCGCTGGCGCTGGCGGGGGCCAACGTCGTGGATGCGCGCAGCTACACCACCAAGGACGGTTATGTCACCGATGCCTTCTGGATCCAGGATTCCGAAGGTCACCCCTTTGACACGGCCCGCTTGCCACGCCTGACCCAGATAATACACAAGACATTGAAGGGCGAAGTGGTCGCCCGCGACGCGCTCAAGTCTCGCGACAAGATCAAGAAGCGGGAAAAGGCGTTCAATGTTCCGACCCACATCACCTTCGACAACGAAGGTTCGGAAATCTACACCATCATCGAGGTCGATACCCGCGACCGCCCCGGCCTGCTGTACGATCTGGCCCGAACTCTTGCAGCGGCCAATGTCTATATCGCCAACGCGGTGATCGCGACCTATGGCGAGCAGGTGGTGGACACGTTCTATGTCAAGGACATGTTCGGGCTGAAATACCATTCCGAGTCCAAGCAGCGCACGCTCGAGGCCAAGTTGCGCAGCGCCATCGCCGAAGGCGCCGAGCGGGCGGCCTCATGAAGCAGATCCGCCTGTTTTCGGGCCTGTTCACGGTCGGATTCTGGACCCTGGCCAGCCGCATTCTGGGATTTGCGCGCGAAATCCTTCTGACCGCGCTGATCGGCCCGGGGCCCGTGATGGATGCCTTTGTTGCGGCCTTCCGCCTGCCCAACATGTTCCGCCGATTCTTCGCCGAGGGCGCTTTCAACGCGGCCTTCGTTCCGATGTTTTCGAAACGGCTGGAAGGCGGCGAGGACGCGCAAGGGTTTGCGCAGGATGCGTTCAACCTGCTGGCAACGGCCGTTCTGGCGCTGGTCGGGCTGGCCATGGTCTTCATGCCGGGGCTGGTCTGGCTGACGGCCGAGGGGTTTTATGGCGACGAACGTTTCGATCTGGCGGTCGGTTACGGATATGTCGTCTTTCCCTACATCCTGTTCATGTCTCTGGCCGCGCTGTTTTCCGGGGTTCTCAATGCCACCGGTCGCTTCGCCGCCGCTGCTGCGGCTCCGGTCCTGCTGAACATCTTCGCCTGCACGGCACTCATCGTAGGCGCGGTAACCGGGGGCGAGGTCATCCGTTGGCTCATTGCCGTCATACCCATTGCCGGGGTCGCTCAACTGGCGTTGGTATGGGTCGCCACCGAACGCGCCGGAATTCGCATCCGGTTCGGCCGACCGAAGCTCAGCCCTGACATGCGCAAGATGGTTCGGATCGCGGTACCAGCCGCCCTTGCGATGGGGGTGACTCAGGTCAATCTGGTCGTAGGGCAGTTGGTCGCGTCAAAGACCGAAAATGCCGTCAGTTGGCTGTTCGCTGCAGACCGTCTGTATCAGCTGCCGCTGGGCGTGGTCGGCATCGCCGTGGGCATCGTGCTGTTACCCGACCTGTCGCGTCGTCTGCGCGCGGGTGACGGCGATGGTGCGCGCAACGCTTTTTCCCGCGCCGGAGAATTCACCCTCTTGTTGACTATTCCGGCAACCGTGGCCTTCGTGCTCGTCCCGGTCCCGCTGGTTTCGGTCCTGTTCCAACGCGGCCAGTTCACCCCCGAAGACACGGCTGCCACCGCACTGGCCGTGGCGGTCTATGGCGTCGGCCTGCCGGCCTTCATGCTGCAAAAGCTGCTGCAACCGCTGTTCTTCGCGCGCGAGGATACCCGTTCGCCCTTCCGGTATGCCGTGGTGGCTATGGTCATCAACGCCGTTCTGGCTTTCGGGCTGTACCCGATCGTCGGCTGGATCGCCCCAGCCATTGCGGCCTCGGCCGCCGGGTGGGGCATGGTGGCGCTGTTGGCACTGGGTGCCCGGCGCATGGGCGACGAGGCCCGTTTCGACGACAGGTTCAAGCGCCGCGCGCCCAGAATATTGGTCGCTTCAATAGGAATGGGTGTGGCGCTGGTCGTGGCAATGCAGATGTTCGGCTGGGCATTCGACATTCCGGGTTGGCGGTATCTGGCGTTACTGGCCCTGATCGTGGTCGCCGCAGTGTCTTACTTCCTTCTGGGCCACCTGCTGGGTGCGTTCCGCCTGTCCGAGTTCCGGTCCGCCCTGCGAAGGTCCTGACCGTCAATCCCGCCGGATACGCCCCACCAGCCGCGCCCATCCTCCCGGTGCCACGAAAAACGACAGCCCGAACCCGGTCGCGAACCCACCCAGATCGGCAACCCAATCCGAGGTGCCGCCGAAGATCAGGCCGAACAGCAATTGGATGCCCATCAGCACCGCGATTAACTGGAATGCCCGTGCCTGGTTCTCTCCGACCAGCGACAGCCTGCGCCATAGCAGCCAGGTGAACGCGCCGATCAGGCCATAGACCGGCGGGAAGCCCCCGACCAGCGGATAGCGCGGGTCCAGCAGCACCGCATAGGCCAGCGCCCCGCCCACGCCGGACAGCACAAAGATCACCAGCATCGCAAAACCGCCAAACACCTCGCCCACCATCTTGCCCATCGCCAAAACAAAGACGCAGACAAAAAGCGCCTGGGTAAAACTGCCTGACACGAAGGGGTAGGTGAAGAACCGGATCACATGCTCGACCGGCCAACGCCCGTTCATCACCATCCAGTCGAAGATGTCGGCCGAGAAGGAATAGCGCTGGATCGCCTCCAGCCGCCAGCCTACCGCGCCGGGTCCGCCGACCAGGCCGCGCGTGCCGAGGGTGAAGGCCAGTTCGATCCCCATGATGAACAAGACCAGCGCCACCACCACGGGTGGCAGGGGGTTCACGGGGGGTGTGTAGTGCTCGCTGCTCATCGGGCGGGCCTTTCGCGGCTGTTGACGTCCCTTTGCCTCATGGGTAAGCGACGGAGGCTTATTTTTCCAGACGGGAGTTCCCTTCCATGACCGAGACCAAGTTCACGCCGCGCGTGTTTTCCGGCATTCAGCCCTCGGGAAACCTGCATCTTGGCAACTACCTTGGTGCGCTCAAGCGTTTTGTGGACATGCAGGGGCCGGAGATGGAGACCGTGTACTGCATGGTCGATCTTCACGCGATCACCGTCTGGCAGGATCCCAAGGAACTGGCGCATTCCACGCGCGAGCTGTGCGCGGGCTTCATCGCCGCCGGCATCGACCCGGAACAGTCGATCCTATTCAACCAGTCCCAGGTGCCCGAGCACGCGCAACTGGCCTGGATCTTTAACTGTGTCGCGCGCATGGGCTGGATGCAGCGCATGACCCAGTGGAAGGACAAGGCTGGCAAAAACCAGCAGAACGCTTCTCTGGGTCTGTTCGCCTATCCCTCGCTGATGGCCGCTGACATTCTGGTCTATCACGCGACCCATGTGCCGGTGGGCGACGACCAGAAACAGCACCTTGAACTGACCCGCGACATCGCCATCAAGTTCAACCACGACTATGGCGTCGATTTCTTCCCGATCACCGAGCCGGTGATCGAGGGCGCGGCGACGCGCGTGATGAGCCTGCGCGACGGGGCCAAGAAGATGTCCAAGTCGGATCCGTCCGACATGAGCCGGATCAACATGACCGACGATGCCGACACCATCGCCAAGAAGATCCGCAAGGCCAAGACCGACCCCGACGCCCTGCCCTCGGACGTGGACGGGCTGGAAGGCCGCCCCGAGGCGCGCAACCTGGTCAACATCTATGCCGCGCTCAGCGATCAGACGGTCGAGCAGGTTCTGGCCGAGGTCGGTGGCAAGCAGTTTGGTGAATTCAAGCCGATGCTGGCCGATCTTGCGGTCGCAAAGCTGTCGCCGATCTCGACCGAGATGGCGCGGCTGATGGGCGATCAGGCCGAGATCGACAGGATCCTGGACCGTGGCGCGGAACGGGCGCGGGAGATCGCGGCTCCGATCCTCAGCCGCACCTACGAAATCGTGGGGATGGTGGGCGCCGGCCGCGCTTGAGAACCAGATGGAAACAGCAACGCCGCCCCGGATCCGGGGCGGCGTTTTTCGTTGCAGATCAGGCAGCCTGCGGGTGAAGTTTTTCCTCGACGATGGATTCGGCCACCGCATGGGGGCTGACGCCATCCACCTTGGCGCGGGTCAGGATGCGGTCCATCGTCCGCTCCAACGCCTCGAGCCGCTGACCGACCCAAGCTTCGCGGTCCTTGATCTTCAGGATTTCGGTCGCCACGTTCACGATCCCGCCGCCATTGGCCACGAAATCCGGGGCGTAGAGGATGCCGCGGTCATGCAGGCGCTGCGCGTCGACATCGGTTGCCAGCTGGTTGTTGGCCCCTCCGGCCACTGCGCCGACCTTCAGCAGCGGAATGCTGGTTTCGTTCAGGATGCCGCCGATCGCGCAGGGCGCGAAAATATCCGCCTCGGCCGCATAGACCGCATCAGGCGCGACGGCCTGCGCCGCGAACCGGTCCGCCAGCCGGGCAGTCTGGCCCGCATCGATGTCGGTAATCACCAGTTTCGCCCCTGCGTCATTCAGCAGCGCACACAGGTGTTCGCCCACATGGCCCAGCCCTTGCACCGAGATGGTCTTGCCGCTCAGGTCGTCGGACCCGAACCGATGCCGCGCAGTCACGCGGATGGCGTTGAAGATCCCGCGGGCGGTGATGGGCGACGGGTCGCCGCTGGCGAACGGGCCATCGGGCAGACCGGCGACATATTCGGTTTCGGTGCCGATCTGGGCCATGTCGGCCGGGGTCATCCCCATGTCCTCGGCCGTCCAGTACCGGCCACCAAGGCTTTGCACAACGCGCCCGAAGGCCTGCAACAGCCGGGGCGTCTTGTCCGCGCTCGGGTCGCCGATGATAACGGCCTTGCCCCCGCCCAGCGGCAGATCGGCCGCTGCGTTCTTGTAGGTCATGCCCCGCGACAGGCGCAGCGCATCGTCCAGCGCCTCGGACGGGTGACCATAGGTGCGCATCCGCACGCCGCCCGCTGCCGGCCCCAATTGCGTGGAGTGGATCGCCACAAAGCCCGAAAGCCCGCTGGCGGCGTCTTTGAATTCGACCACACGCTCGTGATCTGGCGCGTCAATCGTGGTTATTTCCATTTTGCTCCTCCGGAAAGACAGATAGAGTTTGCCACATCGGACCGAGCGATTTTCGCCAATAGATGCTGGTCAGAACATACCTCTTGGCGATAGTAATAATCTGAGCCGATTATTTTAGGGATTTTCTCCATGGACCAGATCGACCGCAAGATCGTGCGCGCGCTGCAGCAGGACGGACGAATGACCGTTCTGGACCTGGCCGAAAAGGTGGGCCTGTCGCCCACGCCCTGCGCACGACGCCTGGAGCGCCTGCGCCGCGACGGGGTGATCACCGGATATTCGGCGCAGGTCGACCCCGAGAAACTGGGCTTTGGCGTCACGATTTTCGTGTCTGTCGAACTGGAGAAACAGGACCGCAACGCCATCGACGCATTCGAACGCGCCATCCTGCGCTGTGACGAGGTGATGGAGTGTTACCTCATGACCGGCTCGCGCGACATCCTGCTGCGCGTCGTGGCGCGTGACCTGACCGCCTTCGACGCGTTTCTGGAGAACCGGCTGATGCAGATTCCGGGCATCCGCAACCTACGCTCCAACTTCGCCCTGCGCGCGATGGTCAAGCGCGACGTGTTGCCATCGTCGGCCGGATAATCTGCTGGACCTCGGGCGCGCGCGCTCCTACGGTTCGGCGGAATTGACGGAGGGCACAATGGCAGTCGGCAAGAATATCCGCACCTATTTCGATGGAACATGGCACGATGGCGATGCCCCGATCATGCGGGCCGCGGACCACGGGGCCTGGCTGGGATCATCGGTGTTTGACGGCGCGCGCTATTTTGACGGAATTGCGCCCGATCTGGCGGCGCATTGCGACCGGGTGAACCGCTCGGCCGAGGCGCTGATGCTGACCCCAACAGTGTCCACGGAACGGATGGTCGAGCTGGTCCAGGAAGGACTGGCGACCTATCCCAAGGATGCCGCGGTGTACATCCGCCCAATGTACTGGGGCATCGACGGCGACGCGACCGCGATCGTGCCGCAGGCCGGAAGTACCGGGTTCGCGATCTGCCTGGAAGAGATCCCGATGGCCCCCGAAACCGCTTCGGCCACCCTGACCACCACGCGGTTCCGCCGGCCGGTCCTGGAAAACGCCGTGGTCAACGCCAAGGCCGGGTGCCTGTATCCCAACAACGCGCGCATGCTGACCGAGGCCCGCTCCAAGGGGTTTTCCAACGCGCTGGTGGCCGATGCCCTTGGCAACGTGGCCGAAACTGCAACCGCCAACATCTTCATGGTCAGGGATGGCGAGGTCTTTACCCCCATTCCCAACGGCACCTTCCTTGCCGGCATCACCCGCGCGCGGCACATCGACAACCTGCGCCGCGACGGGGTGACCGTGCATGAAACGGTGCTGTCCTTCGACGATTTCCGTGCGGCGGACGAGGTGTTCATGTCCGGCAACATGAACAAGGTCACGCCGGTGACGGCCTTTGACGACACCCAGTACCAAGTCGGCCCCGTCACGCGCCGGGTGCGGTCCTTGTACTGGGACTGGGCCGCAAGCGCCCGTTAGTCGGCCCGACCGAGTTGCCAGACTGCGAAGGCTGGGGCATGATCGCCAAAATCTTGAGAGGACAGTCATGCGCAAGTTCCTTGTAGTTCTGGATGACAGCCGCGAATGCCTGAATGCCATGCGCTTTGCTGCCATGCGGGCGGCGCATACGGGCGGCGGCGTGACCATCCTGTCGGTCATTCCGCCGGATGAGTTCAATCACTGGATCGGCGTGTCCGAAGTGATGCGCGAAGAGGCCCGCGAACGCATCCACGCCCATTTCGAGGTGTTCGCGAAATGGATGCGCGACAAGCAGGGGATCGAACCCGAACTGGCGATCCGCGAAGGCGAGCCGGTGGCCCAGATCATCGAACATATCCGCTCGGACCCGGAAATCGGGGTTCTGGTTCTGGGGGCCGGCACGGGCAAGAAGGGGCCCGGGCCGCTGGTCACACAACTGACCCGCAACGCCGGCGGCTTGCCGATTCCGATCACCATCGTGCCGGGCGACCTGAGCAAAGAAAAGCTCGAAGAGATCACCTGATGCCCGCCACCCTGCACTTCTGGTTCGATTTCGCCTCGACCTATTCTTACCTAAGCGCCATGCGCGTAGAACGGGAGGCGGCGCGGCGCGGGGTGCGCGTGGAATGGCAGCCATTTCTGCTGGGTCCCATTTTTGCCGAACAGGGCTGGACCACCTCGCCTTTCAACATCTACCCGACCAAAGGCCGGTACATGTGGCGCGACATGGAGCGGCTGTGCGCCTTGCGCGGCCTGCCGCTGACCCGTCCGGACCCGTTTCCGCAGAACAGCTTGAAAGCGGCGCGCCTGGCGCTGGCGCTTCCAGACTCCGGCCCACGGGCCGCGTTCGCGCGGGCCGTCTTCTCGGCCGAATTCGGAGATGGCCGCAACATATCCGACGACACAGTCCTGCAGGATGCGCTGTCCCAGGCAGGCGCCGCACCCGAGATGCTGGACCAGCTGTCAGATCCGGCCATCAAGGCCGCCCTGTTCGAACAGGTCGACCGCGCCAAGGCATTGGGCCTGTTCGGCGCGCCCAGCTTCGTGGCCGGCTCGGACCTGTTCTGGGGTGACGACCGCCTGGACATGGCGATCGAGCATGCAGCCCTGGATTAGAATCGTTCCAAATCTTGACTTCCCCGCGTCCGGCGCGCATATCAGACGCAAGCGATACGGAGCGCCGCCATGTTCATCCAGACCGAATCCACGCCGAACCCGGCAACTCTGAAATTCCTGCCCGGCCAGACCGTGCTCGAGGCGGGCACCGCGGATTTCCCGACGGCCGAGGCCGCCGAAAACTCGCCGCTGGCCAAACGCATCTTTGCGGTAAAGGGCGTAACGGGTGTGTTCTTCGGCAACGACTTCGTGACCGTCACCAAGGATGACGACGTTCAGTGGGACCACATCAAACCCGCGATCCTGGGCGCGGTGATGGAGCATTACCAATCCGGCCAGCCGGTCATGGGGGCCGGGGCGGATGCGGCCTCGGGTCACGCGGAACACACCGGCGAAGATTCTGAAATCGTCAATCAAATCAAGGAACTGCTTGACAGCCGTGTCCGCCCCGCCGTGGCGCAGGACGGTGGCGACATCACGTTCCACGGATTTGATCGTGGCGTTGTCTATCTGCACATGCAGGGGGCCTGCGCGGGCTGTCCGTCTTCGACCCTGACTCTGAAGATGGGGATCGAGAACCTGCTGCGCCACTACATTCCCGAAGTGACCGAGGTTCGCCCCGTTGCCGTCTGAGCCCAAGGTTCTGGCCTTTGACACATCGGCCGCGCATTGCGCGGCCGCTTTGATTTGCGGCCCGGACATCATCGCCAGCCGTGCCGAACCCATGGCCCGCGGTCAGGCCGAGCGATTGATGCCCTTGCTGCAGGACATCCTGACCGAGGCCGGGCTGGACTGGTCCGGGCTGGACGCGATCGGCGTCGGAACCGGGCCAGGAAACTTCACCGGCATCCGCATCTCGGTCTCGGCCGCGCGTGGTCTGGCGCTGGGCCTGAACAAACCCGCAGTCGGGGTGTCGGGCCTCGAAGCCCTGGCCGCGCTGGCCCCTTCGGGCCACATTCCGGCCATCCCCGCCCCGCGGGACCAGGTCTATTTGCAGAAGCCGGGAGCCGCACCGCAAGTTCTGCCTCGGGATCAGGCAGAATCACTGGGGGCGCTGTTTACCAACAACGACCCGGAGCAGCTGGTCTGCGCGATCGCGCGCATCGCAGCGCAACGCCGTACCCTGCCGCAAACACCGCCCGCGCCGTTGTATCTGCGCCCGGCCGATGCCGCGCCGTCGCGCGACGCGCCGCCGGTCCTACTGGATCCATGACGCCACAGGAGATGGCCGAAACCCATGCCGCGGCCTTTACCCAGTCGCGCCCCTGGACCGCGTCGGAGTTTGCCGATCTGACTGCAGGCCGTTTCACGCATGTGCTCGGAAACAAATCTGCTTTTGCCCTGTTCCAGGTCATTGGCGACGAGGCCGAGCTGCTGACCATTGCAACCCATCCCGACCGCCAGAGGCAGGGACTGGCGCGGGCGCTCATGCAGGGCTGGCAGACGCGCGCCAGCGCTCTGGGCGCGTGCCGCGCGGTTCTGGACGTCGCGGCCGACAACATTCCGGCCATTGCACTCTATCAAAGTTGCGGTTATGCGCCCTGCGGTCTGCGCCGGGCCTATTACAGGCGTCCCGGGGCGAACAATGTCGATGCAATTATGATGGAGCGCACGCTGCCCTGACGAAAGCCGAGCGATTCCGAGACCAATTGGTCAAAAAGCGGTTGACCATGTCAGTTTCAGACGGCCTTAATTGCCGCTATCACAGCAGTTCTGCTCGCTCTGAGCGGGGCTGGGCGTAAGACCCGGTCCCGAAGTCATAATAAACAACGGGAGTATATGATGACCCTGATGAAATCCTTGATGGGCGCAGCCGCCGCCTTTGCACTGACGGCCGGCGCAGCCATCGCCGAACCGGCAATCATCTTCGATCTTGGCGGCAAGTTCGACAAATCGTTCAACGAAGCGGCCTATAACGGCGCCAAGCGCTGGGCCGACCAGACCGGCAAATCCTTCCGTGAAATCGAGCTGCAGTCGGAAGCGCAGCGCGAACAGGCCTTGCGCCGTTTTGCCGAAGCTGGTTCCAACCCGATCATCACCATGGGCTTTGCCATGGCCGATCCGCTGGCCGCTGTCGCGCCCGATTACCCGGACACCAAGTTCGTCGCTGTTGACGTAACCTGGCTGGACGCGCCCAATATCCGCCAGATCGGTTTTGCCGAGCATGAAGGTTCGTACCTGGTCGGCATCCTGGCGGCCATGGCCTCGAAAAACGGCACCGTTGGCTTCATCGGCGGTATGGATATCCCGCTGATCCGTCATTTCGGGTGCGGCTACGCCCAGGGCGCCAAATCGGTGAACCCCGATATCAACGTCGTCGCCAACATGACCGGCACCACCCCGGCCGCATGGAACGACCCGGTGAAGGGCTCGGAGCTGACCAAAGCGCAGATCAGCCAAGGCGCTGACGTCATCTATGCCGCGGCCGGCGGCACTGGCGTGGGTGTCCTGCAGACCGCTGCAGACGAAGGCATCCTGTCGATCGGCGTAGACAGCAACCAGAACCACCTGCACCCGGGCAAGGTTCTGACCTCGATGCTCAAGCGCGTGGACGTTGCCGTGTATGACGCCATGAAAGCAGGCGAGGACGTCGAAACCGGCGTGTTCACCATGGGCCTGGCCGAAGACGGTGTGGGTGTTGCCATGGACGAGAACAACGCGCCGCTGGTGACCGACGAGATGATGGCCGCCGTTGAGAAGGCGCGCCGCGACATCATCGACGGCAATGTCACCGTCGTCAGCTACTACGAGAACGACAGCTGCCCGGCACTGCAGTTCTGATATCGCACGGGGCGGGGGAGGCCCTCCCGTCCCGCATCCACTCATGCCGCTGTTTCGCAACGACCCGATGATCGCGAGTTCAGCGCAGCTTTTTCGGCAATCGAGGACAAGACATGACAGTCCCCGCCATCGAGCTCAAAGGGATTTCCAAAGCCTTTGGGCCAGTTCAAGCGAACAAGGACATCTCGATCAGCGTCGCCCCCGGCACGATCCACGGGATCATCGGTGAAAACGGTGCGGGCAAATCCACGCTGATGAGCATTCTTTACGGCTTCTACAAGGCCGATAAAGGTGAAATCTGGATCAACGGCAAAAAGACCGACATTCCCGACAGCCAGGCCGCGATCGCCGCGGGTATCGGCATGGTCTTTCAGCATTTCAAGCTGGTTGAAAATTTCACCGTTCTGGAAAACATCGTTCTGGGCGCCGAAGATGGCGGGCTGCTGGCCCCCTCGCTGGCCAAGGCCCGCAAAGAACTGAAAGAGCTCGAGCAGGAATACGAGCTGTTCGTAGACCCCGACAAGCGCATCGACGAGATCGGCGTGGGCATGCAGCAGCGGGTTGAGATCCTCAAGGCGCTGTATCGCAAGGCGGAGATCCTGATTTTGGACGAACCCACCGGGGTGCTGACCCCGGCCGAGGCCGACCAGCTGTTTCGCATCCTCGATCGGCTGCGCGCCGAAGGGAAGACCATCATCCTGATTACCCACAAGCTGCGCGAGATCATGGAGGCCACCGATACGGTGTCGGTGATGCGCCGCGGCCAAATGACCGCCACGGTCAAGACCGCCGAGACCAACCCCGAGGAGCTGGCCGAGCTGATGGTCGGGCGCAAGGTTCTGCTGCGCGTCGACAAGGTGCCGGCCAAACCCGGCAAGCCCATTCTGGAAATCGAGAACCTGCGGGTGACGGATTCAACCGGTGTCGAGCGCGTCAAGGGCATCGACCTGACGGTTCGCGCGGGCGAGATCGTAGGCATCGCGGGCGTCGCCGGAAACGGGCAGTCCGAGCTGCTCGAGGTGTTGGGCGGAATGCGCCCCGGATCGGGGACGATCAGGATGAACGGCGTTCCTCTGGCGTTGAGCGGGCCAGGGTCGGACGGGCAAGCGCGCCGCTCCCAGGGCATCGCCCATGTGCCCGAGGACCGGCAGCGGGAAGGCTTGATCATGGATTTCCACGCCTGGGAAAACGTGGCGTTCGGCTATCACCGCGACCCGGCCTATCAGCGCGGGATCTTCATGGACAACGCCGCCCTGCGCGCCGACACCGAACGCAAGATCGAGAAATTCGACGTGCGTCCGCCGAATGGCTGGCTGTCGGCCAAGAATTTCTCGGGCGGGAACCAGCAGAAGATCGTCGTGGCGCGCGAAATCGAGCGAAACCCCGACCTGCTGCTGGTGGGTCAGCCGACCCGCGGTGTGGACATCGGGGCGATCGAGTTCATTCACAAGCAGATCGTCGCCCTGCGCGACCAAGGTAAGGCGATCCTGCTGGTCTCGGTCGAACTGGAAGAGATTTTCTCTCTGTCTGACCGGATTGCCGTGATGTTCGACGGGCATATCATGGGCGAGCGCCTGCCCCATGAAACGGATGAAAAAGAACTGGGCCTGTTGATGGCCGGTGTTGCGGGGGAGGCCGCGTAACATGGACAAGATGCCAAAATGGGCCGACGTCATTCTGATCCCGCTGATCAGTCTGATCCTGGCCGCGATCCTGTCGACCCTGGTCATTCTGGCCATCGGCGAAAACCCGGTCGAGGCGGTGAACCTGATGGTCACCGGCGCGCTTGGGTCGACCTATGGCTGGGGCTACACCCTGTATTATGCCACCAACTTCATGTTCACCGGTCTGGCGGTCGCGGTGGCATTCCACGCGCGTCTGTTCAACATCGGCGGCGAAGGCCAGGCAATGTTGGGCGGACTGGGCGTCGCCATGGTTTGCCTGTATGTGCCGTGGCCGCACTGGAGCATCGCCCTGCTGGCGGCCATGGCCGCCGCGATGCTGTTCGGGGCGGCCTGGGCGGCGATTCCGGCCTATCTGCAGGCCAAGCGTGGAAGCCATATCGTGATCACCACGATCATGTTCAACTTCATCGCTGCGGCATTGCTGAACTACATGCTGGTCAACGTGATGCGGCCAGCCGGTTCGCAAGACCCGGCAACCGCCCGCTTTGCCGAGGCGGTACATCTGCCCACGCTGCACGAGATGCTGGCACCGATAGGAATCAACTTCTCCAAGGCCGCCCCGGCCAACATTTCGCTGATCGTGGCGCTGTTGGCCTGTGTCGTGGTCTGGGCGCTGATCTGGCGCACCCGTCTGGGCTATGAAATCCGGGCCTATGGGCATTCGGAGACCGGTGCGGTCTATGCCGGTATCTCGCCGGTGCGCATCACCATCGTGGCGATGCTGATCTCGGGCGCTTTGGCGGGTCTGATGGCGATCAACAACGTCATGGGCGAGGCCGAGCGGCTGGTTCTGAACTCGACCGAGGGCGCAGGCTTCATCGGCATCGCCGTGGCCCTGATGGGCCGCTCGCACCCGTTCGGCGTGTTCCTGGCGGCCATCCTATTCGGCTTTCTGTACCAGGGCGGCGCGGAACTGGCGCTGTGGACCTCGATCCCGCGCGAACTGATCGTGGTGATCCAGGCGCTGGTGATCCTGTTCACTGGGGCGCTGGACAACATGGTGCGCATGCCGCTTGAAAAGCTGTTCCTGGCCCTGCGCAAGGAGGCGAACTAATGGACTCCTTCCTGACACTGATTCAAGTTCTGGATTCGACCGTCCGCTTGGCCACGCCGCTGCTGCTGGCCTGTCTGGCAGGGCTGTATTCGGAACGCGCGGGCATTTTCGACATCGGCCTCGAGGGCAAGATGCTGATGGCTGCGTTCTTCTCGGCGGCGGTTGCGGCCGTCACCGGATCGGTCTGGCTGGGCCTGCTGGCCGGGATCGCAGCGTCGCTGGTGTTGTCGGCCCTGCACGGGCTGGCCTCGATCACCTTCCGCGGCAATCAGCTGATTTCGGGCGTGGCGATCAACTTTCTGGCGGCAGGCCTGACCGTGCTGATCGCACAGGACTGGTTCCAGCAGGGCGGCCGCACGCCCTCGCTGTTCGGAGGCGGCCGGTTCGAACCGATCACATTCCCCTTTGCCGAGTCGCTGAGCGGCGTCCCGATTATCGGGCCCATTTACTCCGAGCTGCTGTCGGGCCATTCGATTCTTGTATATGTGGCGTTTCTGATGGTTCCTGCCACGTGGTGGGTGCTGTTCCGCACCCGTTTTGGGCTGCGGCTGCGCGCGGTCGGAGAAAACCCCGCCGCCGTTGATACCGCAGGGGTTTCGGTGGTCGGCCTGCGCTATGCCGCCGTGGCCATCTGCGGTGTTCTGTGCGGGATCGCCGGGGCCTATCTGGCAACCGGGTTGCAGGCCGGTTTTGTCAAGGACATGACCGCCGGCCGCGGGTTTATCGCACTGGCAGCCCTGATCTTCGCCAAGTGGCGCCCATGGCACGCCATGTGGGCCTGCCTGCTGTTCGGGCTGCTGCAGGCGGTGGCGCTGCGGTTCCAGAATATCGATCTGGGAGGCATCGTGATCCCGGTGCAGGCCATGGACGCGCTGCCCTATATCCTGACGGTTGTGATCCTGGCCGGTTTCGTCGGCAAGGCCATTCCCCCGAAGGCAGGGGGCGAGCCGTACATCAAGGAGCGATAAGGCCAGTTCGGGACTGATTGGCAGTCCTGTTCGCTGCACAGCGGCATGCAGAGTTGATTTTGCATGCCGCAACCGCTCTAAAGGGGTATGCACGTCTACCTTCCCATCGCCGAAGTGTCCGTGAGCCCCTTCCTTTTGCTGGGGATCGGAATCACGGTCGGAGTCCTGTCAGGAATGTTCGGCGTGGGCGGCGGCTTCCTGATAACCCCGCTGTTGTTCCTGATCGGCATTCCGTCGGCCGTCGCCGTGGCGACCTCGGCCAAACAGGGGGTGGCATCTTCGTTTTCGGGTCTACTGGCCCATCTGAAAAGACGCACCGTCGATCTGAAGATAGGATCGGTTCTGCTGGGCGGCGGCCTGCTGGGCGCCACGATCGGAATGATCGCTTTCAACGCCCTCAAGCATCTGGGACAGGTCGATCTGGCGGTCCAGCTTTGCTATGTGGTGTTCCTGGGCCTGATCGGCAGCATGATATTCGTTGAAAGCGTGCTTTCCATCCGTCGGGCTCGGCAGGCAGGCGGTACCGTTTCCGCGGGCCGCCGTCGGCGCGGATGGATTCATGGCATGCCGTTCAAGACCCGGTTCAGGGCCTCGAACCTTTATGTCTCGATCATCCCGCCGGTGATGGTGGGCTTTGGCGTCGGGGTCTTGTCGGCCGTCATGGGCGTGGGCGGGGGGTTCATCATGGTGCCGGCCATGATCTATATCCTGGGGATGCCGACCAAGGTCGTGATCGGGACTTCTCTGTTCCAGATCATCTTCGTCGCCGGCTTCACGACGATGATCCATGCCTCGACCAATTTCAGCGTCGATATCATCCTTGCCCTTTTCCTGTTGATCGGAGGCGTCGTCGGCGCCCAGTTCGGAACCGGTCTGGGCGCCCGCCTGAGGTCCGAGCAGCTGCGCATCCTTCTGGCGGTGATGGTCATGATCGTCGCCGCCAAGGTTGGGCTGGACCTGACCATCGATCCTGTCGAACACTACAACCTGTCTGAATTTCTTGGATAGAACTTATGGTCCGGCACCGCTTCGACACTCACTCACGACCGCCCCGAGAATCCACTGGGCTTGGGCCGGCACTGTCTCCGGCCCCCGCGTTCAGCCCTGCCCCCGCAGATTCAGGAGCGTGTTGACAGCATGTATATTTACCTTCCCATTGCCGAAGTCTCCGTAAATGCCTTTCTTCTGTTGGGGCTGGGCGGAATGGTGGGCATCCTGTCGGGCATGTTCGGCGTCGGCGGAGGCTTTCTGATGACCCCGCTGCTGTTTTTCATCGGCATCCCGCCGGCCGTCGCGGTCGCCACCGAGGCCAACCAGATCGTGGCGTCGTCATTCTCGGGGGTGCTGGCGCATTTCCGACGAAAGACTGTCGATCTGAAAATGGGCTGCGTTCTGCTGGTGGGCGGCCTGTTAGGGGCCGCGCTGGGTGTCGTGGTGTTCAACTACCTCAAAAGCCTCGGCCAGGTCGATCTGCTGGTCAAGCTTTGTTACGTGGTATTCTTGGGCGTCGTCGGCGGCCTGATGTTCATCGAAAGCCTGAACGCGCTGCGCAAATCCCGCCGGGCCGGAGGGCCGGTGGCCAAACGCCGTCAGCGCGGATGGATCCATGCCCTGCCCTTCAAGATGCGGTTCCGGACCTCGGGCCTGTATATTTCGGTGATCCCGCCGGTTCTGGTGGGTCTGTGCGTCGGCGTACTGTCGGCCATCATGGGGGTCGGCGGTGGCTTCATCATGGTGCCTGCAATGATCTACCTGCTGGGCATGCCGACCAAGGTGGTCGTAGGGACATCGCTGTTTCAGATCATCTTCGTTACCGCCTTCACCACAATGTTGCATGCCACCACGAACTATACCGTGGATATCGTGCTGGCGGTGCTGCTGCTGGTCGGAGGTGTGATCGGCGCGCAAATCGGCACCGTCATCGGATCACGCATGCCCGCCGAACAGTTGCGCGTGCTGCTGGCCGCGCTTGTTCTCGCAGTCTGCGCCAAACTGGCACTGGATCTGCTTCTCCAACCGGCCGAGCTCTATTCGCTCGGCACCGACGGAGGGCACTGACGTGTTGCGCTGGATTCTAGCCATGGTGTTGCTGTCCCTGCCCGCTGCGGCAGCGCAGGAACAGGTCGTTCTGGGCCTCAGCCAGGACCGGGTCGCCATCACCGCCGATTTCGACGGTTCCGAAATTCTGATTTTCGGCGCCGTCAAGCGCGAGTCGCCCATTCCCGACGGGCCGCCGCTGGAGGTGATCGTGGCCGTGGCCGGCCCGTCCGAACCGGTCATGGTCCGCCGGAAGGAAAAGAAATTCGGCATCTGGGTCAACACCGACAGCGTCCTGGTCGATTCCGCGCCCAGCTTTTATGCCGTGGCGACCAGCGCCCCGTTCAACGAGATCATCAGCGACACCGAGGACCTGCGCTATCGGATCTCGATCAAGCGCGCGATCCGCTCGGTCGGGGCCGCGATGCATATCCGGCAGGCGCAGGACTTTGCCGAGGCGGTCGTCAGAATCCGCGAGGACGAAGGCCTGTACTCGATTCGTGAAAACACCGTTGCCGTGGATGAACAGACGCTGTTCCGCACCTCGATCGACATGCCCGCTGACCTGACCGAAGGCGACTATCTGACCCGCATCTTCCTGATGCGCGGCGGTCAGGTGATTTCGGAATTCGAAACCACCATCGACGTACGCAAGGTAGGGCTGGAGCGGTTCCTGTACAACATGTCCCGCCAGCAGCCGGTCTGGTACGGGCTGATGTCGCTGGTGATCGCGATCGCGGCGGGATGGGGGGCATCCACGGCCTTCCGGCTGCTGCGTGAAAGTTGAGGCCTAGCCGCGGCCGATATAGGGCATCGTGGTCGCCATGACGGTCATGAACTGAACATTCGCCTCGGGCGGCAAGCTGGCCATGTGCAGAACCGACCGCGCCGCATCCTCGACCGCCATCGTCGGGTCCGGCTCGCGCCCTTCGGCAATGGCCCGTTCAACCAGACCCTGCACCATCGGGGTACGCGCGTTTCCGATGTCGATCTGACCGCAGGCAATGCCGAAGGCCCGCCCGTCCAAGGACAGGCTGCGCGTCAAACCGGTTATGGCATGTTTGGTAGCGGTATAATGCACCGAGTTCGGACGCGGCACATGCGCCGCGATCGAGCCGTTGTTGATGATGCGTCCACCTTGCGGGCTCTGCCGCCGCATCGCACCGAACGCGGCGCGGGCGCACAGAAACATCCCATTCAGATTCACGTTGACGCTCTGATACCAGTCGTCCAGCGCGATCTCGTCGATCGTTCCGGCGGGCGCAAAAATGCCGGCGTTGTTGAACAGAACATCCAACCGTCCGGCCTGCACCTGAAACGCATCGAACGCTGCCGACACCGCTTGGGGGTCCGTCACGTCGGCCACCAGCGGAATAGCGTTTTCGCGCGCGGCGGCCATCTGGTTCAGCTTGTCCGCACTACGCGCCAGCAGGCCGACCTTCCAGCCCTGATCCAGAAACAGTTCAGCGGTGGCTCGCCCGATCCCCGAGCTGGCACCGGTTACGATGATCGTCTTCATGTCTCCTCCGCCTCCAGCGTAAGTTTTGCGGCCGGGACCGCGCGCAGGTCGTCAACCTGCAACGGGTGGCTCGGCTTCGAAAGCCTATTTCGCACCACCCAGATCAGCCGCTCTTGCGCCCGGGTGATGGCCACATAGGCCAGCCGTTTCCAAAGGGGTTGCCCGGCCTCAGTCCGACCCATCCGGGCGGCGGCGTAAAGGTCAGGGGCAAAGACCTGCACCGTGTCCCACTGCGAGCCCTGCGCCTTGTGGATCGTCACGGCGGCCCCATGCAGAAACGTGGCCCCCATGCGCGCGGCAAAGGGGATGAAGGGCTCTTCCTCGTCCGGTTTTTCGATCTGCACGATCGAAGCGGCGCTCACCTGCGGGTCCTCGGCCCCCATGACATGCAGCCGCGAGAACCCCGGCTTGCGCCCCGGTCCCAGATAGATCACCTGCGCGCCCTTGATCAGCCCGCGCGCCTCGAGGTCGAGCCGCTTCTTGCGGTGCTTCAGCGGCAGCTCGATCCCATCGCAAATCAACGGTTCGCCTTCCAACAGCTCGGTCTCGGGGGCCCCATGCACCTGGCGGAAGGCCTGGATCAGCCGGATACGCGTCGCGTTCCGCCAGACCAGAACCGGGCTGCGGGCCATCAGGTCGACCTCGACCCGCTGGCCCCAGACCACGCGGTCATCCGTGCGGGCGGTCTGCTCGACAAGGCGTTCGAAATCCTCGAACCCCATCGCCGGATCGGCCAGCGCATGGGCCAGGTCCAGAATGGGGTTGTCGGCCTCTTGCCGGTGCACCCGGTGCAGGATCAGCTTGCGAGGTTCCGGCAAAGCATCGAACACCATCGACCCGGACTGGTTCACCGGCGCCAACTGCGCCGGATCGCCGAACAGCAGCAGGGTGGGAAAGATCTCCTTGAGATCCTCGAACTGCCGGTCGTCCAGCATCGAGGCCTCATCGACGAACCCGATATCCAGCGGCTCGTCGCGCCGTTTCCAGCCGGTGATGAAATCCGACCCGCGCAGGCCGGCGGCGGCCAGAGCACCGGGGATGGACTTGTTGTTGGCGTAAAACGCGGCGGCGCGGTCCAGCGCCTCGTCGGTCAGGCCTTCAATCTCGGGGCGGTCGTCGTTGCCCGCCAGCCATTCGGCGATCCGCTCGTATTCCGGATCATAGACCGGCGTGTACAGAATCCGGTGAATGGTGGTGGCCGGAACACCGCGCAACCGCAACACGCTGGCGGCCTTGTTGGTCGGGGCCAGAATGGCAAGGCTGCGCTTGTCCTTCGATTTGCGGCTTTCATAGTCGCCCGAGACGATCTGAACTCCGGTCTCGGCCAGCGCCTTGTAAAGTTCGGCCAACAGCAGGGTTTTGCCCGACCCGGCCTTGCCGATCACCGCCATCACCCCCGACTCGCCTTGGCCGGGCAGCTTGAGCAGCGCATCGTCTTCCAGGTCCACGCCTGCGGTTTTCAGCATCTGGGCGATGCTGTCGAAGGCGGCGGCTTGGTCTTCGGAAAATGTGACCTTGGGCAGAGACATGGCGCGACCCTACAAGGCCGCGCCAGTCTGCGCCAGATGCGGAATCCAACGTCAGGCAGACAGTGCGAACCGATGCCGCGCGGTGGACCCAAAGGCTGTTCGGAACCACAGCCGCGACAGCTCGCGCGGGATGCCCGCCCGCTCGGCCACACGGTTGCAGTCCTCGGCCGAATAGGGCCACAGTCCGACCGAGATCTGGTCGCGCCCAGTTCCCTCCGAGCCCAGCACGATCGGAGACGACCCGATCAGGCGATAGATGCGAATCATGCGCGCATCAAAGACCCCCGCGATGTGGGTCAGGCCAAAGCCCTCCATCACTTCGCCGCCGCTCAGCATGATGGCACCGGCCGTGTGCGGGCTGGCCCCGCGCGACAGGCAGAATCGGGTCACTTCCCAGATCAGGGGGCTGCAAATCGGTCGACCTCCGGTCAGATGTCCAAACACGTCATTCACCATGACCGAGCCCGTCGTCGGCAGAATTCGCATGGACCCGCCATGGCTGCCATCCGGCTCCTCCCAGATCACATACAGCGGGTTCAGATCATCATACTGGTCCCGCTCCTCGCCTTTTTCGTTGACGTGAACGTCCCACCCCAGGCGGGTCTTGAATTGATCGGCGCGGTCGCGAAACATCCCCTCGGCCAATTTCGGAAATTTATGAAGTTCGTCAGCGTATAAATAACGCAGCATGACTTTTCCCCTTGTCGTCCAGTGCTGGAACGAAGGGGGTACAAAGCCATGGTTAATTTACTGTGTTTGGGGCGCGCGGCCCTTAAACCACTATTAATCCCCGGCTCAGGGCTTTTGCAATGGCGTGCGTGGTGTTCAACGCCCCCAGCTTGGCCCGCGCGCTTTCGATATAGACCCGCAGCGTGTGTTCGGAAATCGACAGGGAATGGGCGACCTGCGCCCGACTGTAGCCAAGGGCCAAAAGTGTCATGGCATCAATCTCGCGCGGCGACAGCGAACGAGGCGAATCCGGTTGCCGGGACCGCTCGAATTCCAGCGCCTTTCGGTTGAAGTAATGCGCGATCAGGATCAGTTCGCGGCCATATGCGCCGATGAAGGCCTGCCACGCGTCATCCGCACATGAATGGTTCACGGTAAAGAGGGCAAACTGGCCATTCGGGCCGCGGATAGGTATCGAGTAACCTTGATTGCCGACCCCGTGCGCCAATGCATCCTTCAAAAAGGCCTTGGCGACCTTGCCCGACCAGTCCAGCGCCTTCCAGTCAACCGGCTGGAACCGTTGGAAACAGCCCAGAATGACCGGATCGATGCGATGATAGTTGCGCTCCTGATAGCGCTCGGCCCAGGCGTCGGGATAGGTCGTGCACCCATATTGGTCGCCGCCGCCATCGACCCAGTGATACACGATGTGATCGATTTTCAGCTTGTCGCGAAGCCCGACGGCAACCGCGCCCAGCTCGTCAAGCGTGCTGGTGTTTTCCAAGTCCTCCAGGACCTGACTCAAATCGACCTGCGTTCCCATTCGACGGTGCCCGCGCCTCACGCTCGAGGGACGCAATCTCGGCCGCTGCAATCAGCTTCGTGTCATCAAGCTGTTCGGCCAAAGCCGTCAGCCCATTGGCAACTGCGAAGGCGTTGAGGTCCGACAGTACGTCCAGTATCCACTCATTCTGCGCCATCAGGGTCGCTCCGAAACAGTTAACGAAGGGTTAACACAACCATAACATGTGTGTGATTTTGTTGCATATTCACTTCTTTCTACTCCCCAAAAATGGCGGGTCCACAATCTCCAAGCGACTGAAGTTCAAGCAGAGGCTGCAAAACAGAAAACGCCCGCGAGTCGCCGGAACGATTCGCGGGCGTTGATGTGTTTCAACGCCCCGCTCAACCGCGGGCGTCCAAGACCTCCTCGAGGGTGCGTAGCCCGGTGCGCGGCGCCTGAACCAGAACCGACATGTTTCCTGGCTTGTGCTCGTTGCGCATCATCTTCATGTGGGCTTCGGGCAGTTCGTTCCAGGGGAACACCTCGGACATGCAGGGATCAAGCCGCCGTTCGAGCATCAGTCGGTTCGCCGCCGAGGCCTGCTTGAGATGCGCGAAATGCGACCCCTGCAGGCGTTTCTGGTGCATCCACATGTACCGAACGTCGAAGGTCAGGTTGTAACCGGTGGTGCCGGCGCAGATGACCACCATGCCGCCCTTCTTCACCACGAAGGTCGAGACCGGGAAGGTGGCTTCGCCGGGGTGCTCGAAAACCATGTCGACATTCACGCCCTTGCCGGTGATGTCCCAGATCGCCTTGCCGAATTTGCGGGCTTCCTTGAACCATTCGGCGTATTCGGGTGTGTTGACCGTAGGCAACTGACCCCAACAGTTGAAATCCTTGCGGTTGATGACACCCTTGGCGCCCAGCCCCATGACGAAGTCGCGCTTGCTTTCGTCCGAGATCACGCCGATTGCGTTGGCGCCCGCCGTGTTGATCAGCTGGATCGCGTAGGAGCCCAGACCGCCCGACGCGCCCCAGACCAGAACGTTCTGGCCCGGCTTCAGGTCATGCGGTTCATGGCCAAACAGCATCCGGTAGGCGGTGGCCAGCGTCAGCGTGTAGCAGGCGCTTTCTTCCCAGGTCAGGTGCTTGGGGCGCGGCATCAGCTGCTGCGCCTGCACGTTGGTGAATTGCGCAAACGACCCATCGGGCGTTTCATAGCCCCAGATCCGCTGGCTGGGCGAATACATCGGGTCACCGCCGTTGCATTCCTCGTCGTCGCCATCGTCCTGGTTGCAGTGGATCACGACCTCGTCGCCGACCTTCCAGCGTTTCACCTTGTCGCCCACCGCCCAGACGATGCCCGATGCATCCGAGCCCGCGATGTGATACGGGGCCTTGTGGCCATCAAAGGGGCTGATCGGTTTGCCGAGCGAGGCCCAAACGCCGTTGTAGTTGACGCCCGCCGCCATCACCAGAACCAGCACTTCGTGGCTGTCCAGCTTGGGCACATCGACCACTTCCAACTGCATCGCAGTGTCGGGCTCACCGTGGCGCTCCTTGCGGATGGCCCACGCATACATCTTCTTCGGCACATATCCCATCGGCGGGATTTCACCCATTTCGTAGAGGTCTTTTTCCGGTGCCTCGTAGGACGCGATGCCGCTGTCGGTGTCCAAAGCCATTGTGGCCTCCTCTGTCAAACATGTTCGCCGCGACGCAGAATCGCGCGCTTCATAGGCTGGAATATTGGCCCATGAGTAATTTTGCAACCCATTTCGGATCATTATTGAAATTTTATGACCCAGCAGCCGCAGAAATTTCTTTTGCAGCCGCAGAACCATCCGGGTCTTCGCTGATGGGCGCTGAGGCGGCATAATACTGCATCAGATCCAGCCGCTCGACCGATGGCGACAGCATACCGTTGTTTCTGCTCAGTATTCGCCGTTCAACCAGTTGTTCGATCGCTGGCGAAATAGCTTTCAGGTCTTCGTCCGTCGCGCCTTCCCGCCGCATCAGTTCGGCGATGCGTGACTGAACGTCAGACTCGGAGATGGTGCCGTTCTCGCGAACGAGCCAACACGCGGCGGGCGCTGGTACCAAAGGAATCGCCCGACCGATCCGACGCATCAGTTCTCGGGCCAGATCCGTCATCAAGTCCGGGCCAGCTTGTTTGCGGAACTCCTGCAGCGAAATGGGCAGGCCGTACCGAACCGAGGCCAAGCCGAACCGCTTGTAGCGCCCGATGATACGGCGCCATACCTGTTTCAGGCTCCACCTTGTGATCACGCCGATCCGAGCGCGAAACCGCCGTTCGCTGCCCAGGGCGGCAGCGGTCAGGATCGTATCCTCCAGCACCCTGTCATAGTTCAGCGCAACCGGCACGAACACCACATCCCGCCCATCGGGGCTGGTGCCGTCGATGATGTATTTCAGCAGCCCTAGCTTGGGTCGGCCCAGCGCCCCGGTCAGGCTTAGGCCACCTTCAGGAAACATCGCCTGCGTGACACCGGCATTGGTGGCCAAGCGCACATAGCTGGCCAGAACCTGCCGGTAGAGTTCGCTGCCGGACTTGCGCCGGATGAAATAGGCTCCCATCGCGCGGATCAACCGGCTGAGCGGCCAGACCCGTGCCCACTCGCCCACCGCATAGGACAGCGCCGACTGTTGGGCGGCCAAATAGGTCACCAGAACATAATCCATGTTGCTCCGGTGATTCATTACAAAGACCACGGTTGCTTTGGGATCGATCTCCTTCAATGCGGCCTCGTCCTCGTGGCTGAGGCGGACATTGTAGAACGCGTTGCTCAACCACCGAGCCAACCGAATGGCAAAGCTGAAATACATGAAGGCCGAAAACGACGGGACGATTTCCCGGGCGTATCGCCGGGCCTGCTCGAACGCGACCGCTTCGGGGATACCATGTTCTTCGGCGTGGTGCTGAACAGCCTGACCAACCTGCGGGTCATAGATCAGGCGTTGGATCATGTCATGACGCTCGGCCAGTTTGAACGGCTGGATTGGCCGTTGCAGGCGCTGGTTCAACCGTTCAACAGCCCGTTCAAGCCGGCGGCGAAAGAACCAGCGCACCGACGGGAACAGGAAATGCGAGGCAAAAGTGACCGCGGCAAACACCACGATCAGAACAAACAGCCAAATCGGTAGCTCAACGGTCTGCGTCATGCCGGCACAGTGCCACCAAACCGCCGCCGTCACAATCGGCAGCACGCCGTACATGCCGCAACGCAGCGAATTGACATGTGCTGAAAATTGCGCTTTAGAACCCATGAGAGAAATATTGTTACCCATCGACGCATGAGGCTCTGACCATGACGCAGACGCAGAAAGACCGCCCCTGGCTCATCCGAACCTATGCCGGTCATTCCACGGCCAAAGCCTCGAACGCGCTGTACCGGTCTAACCTGGCCAAAGGGCAGACCGGTTTGTCGGTTGCCTTCGATCTGCCGACGCAGACGGGTTATGACAGTGATCACACCCTGGCCCGGGGCGAGGTCGGCAAGGTCGGGGTGCCGGTCTGCCACCTGGGGGACATGCGGGTTTTGTTCGATCAGATCCCGCTGGAGCAGATGAACACGTCGATGACGATCAACGCCACAGCCCCTTGGCTGCTGGCGCTGTATATCGCGGTGGCCGAGGAACAGGGCGCCGATGTGTCCAAGCTGCAGGGCACGGTACAGAACGATCTGATCAAGGAGTATCTCAGCCGCGGCACTTATGTCTGCCCACCCAAGCCCTCGCTCAAGATGATCGCGGATGTGGCCGAGTACTGTTATTCGAACGTACCGAAATGGAACCCGATGAACGTGTGTTCCTATCACCTGCAAGAGGCCGGCGCGACGCCCGAGCAGGAGTTGGCCTATGCGCTGGCCACCGCCATCGCGGTCCTGGACGAGTTGCGTCCCCGCGTTCCGGCCGAGGATTTTCCGGCGCTGTGCGGCCGCATCTCGTTTTTCGTGAATGCGGGCATCCGATTTGTCACCGAAATGTGCAAAATGCGGGCCTTCGTCGATCTTTGGGACGAAATCCTGCAACAGCGCTATGGCGTGGAAAACCCCAAGTTCCGCCGATTCCGCTATGGTGTTCAGGTCAACTCGCTGGGCCTGACCGAGCAGCAGCCCGAAAACAACGTCTATCGCATCCTGATCGAGATGCTGGCCGTGACCCTGTCGAAAAAGGCGCGCGCCCGGGCGGTGCAATTGCCCGCTTGGAACGAGGCACTGGGCCTGCCGCGCCCCTGGGACCAGCAATGGTCGATGCGGATGCAGCAAATCCTGGCTTATGAGACAGACCTGCTGGAATATGACGACCTGTTCGACGGCAACCCGGTGGTCGATGCCAAAGTCGAGGAACTGAAGCAGGGCGCCCGGGCCGAGCTGGCCAATCTGGAGTCGATGGGCGGTGCGGTTGCGGCGATCGACTACATGAAATCGCGGCTGGTGGATTCCAACGCCGAGCGGCTCAACCGGATCGAGCGCAACGAGACCATCGTCGTCGGCGTGAACCGCTGGACCGAGGGTGAGCCCTCGCCGCTGCAGACAGAGGATGGCGGGATCATGGTCGTCGATCCGGCGGTCGAACAGGAACAGATCGATCGCCTGAACGACTGGCGTGCCGCCCGCGATGACGCCGCCGTGGTCGCGGCGCTGGCCGATCTGCGCGCCGCCGCGCAATCGGGCGCCAACATCATGGAGCCCTCGATCGCCGCGGCCAAGGCCGGCGTCACCACCGGCGAATGGGCCGAAGAGATGCGGCGCGTCTTTGGCACCTATCGTGGCCCGACGGGCGTTTCGGGGTCGGTCTCGAACAAGACCGAAGGCTTGGACGACCTGCGGGCGGCGGTGGATGCGGTCAGCGACCGCATGGGGCGTCGCCTGAAATTCCTGGTGGGCAAGCCGGGGCTGGACGGCCATTCCAACGGTGCAGAGCAGATCGCCTTCCGCGCCCGCGACTGCGGCATGGACATCACCTATGACGGCATCCGCCTGACCCCCGAGGAAATCGTGAAGTCGGCCATGGATCAGCAAGCTCATGTGATCGGCCTGTCGATCCTGTCGGGCAGTCACCTGCCGTTGGTTCAGGAAGTTATGACACGCCTGCGCGAAGCTGGCTTGGGTGATATTCCCGTTGTCGTCGGGGGCATTATCCCGGACGAAGACGCGGATCGCCTCAGATCGATGGGTGTTGCCAATGTCTATACTCCCAAGAATTTCGAACTGAATGCGATCATGGGAGACATCGTGGCGTTGGCAGATCGAAAAACGATCGCCGCAGAATAAAACAGAAATGAGCGCGCTTATTATTCGATTTCAGTAAAAAAGATTAGAAAACAAAGAAAGTTCTCCTTACCGTGTGCGGACAATTCGCAACCGAAATTGACAGGTACGGGGAAAATGGCGATCAATCTTGAAAAAATGTCGCGTCAGGAACTTCTGGAATTGCGCGGCCAAATCGACACGGCCTTGGAGAATGCCGAGGCCCGCGAGCGCGAAGAAGCCCTGAAAGCGGCTGAACAGGCCGCGGCGGCTTATGGGTTCTCGCTGTCGGACCTGACGGTGAAGGCGTCCAGATCTGGAAAGAGCGGCAAAGCCAAGGCAAAATACCGGAATCCGGCTGACCCTTCGCAAACTTGGACGGGGCGCGGGCGCAAACCGAAATGGGTACACGAAGCGCTGAAAGCCGGAGCAGATATAACCGATCTCGAAATCTGAATGAGGGTTTTGTACCAAAATGACAATTCACATTGGCGCCGAAAAAGGTGAAATTGCCGAAACCGTGCTTTTGCCCGGCGACCCCTATCGCGCGAAATGGGCAGCGGAAACTTTCCTGAGCAATGTCCGCCAGATCAACGATGTGCGCGGAATGCTGGGATTCACCGGCGAATGGAAAGGCAATCCGGTCACCATTCAAGGCAGCGGAATGGGAATGCCCTCGCTGTCTATTTACGTCAATGAACTGATCCGGGACTACGGTGCGAAAACCCTGATCCGCATCGGCTCGTGCGGTGGCATGCAGGAAAACGTCAAACTGCGCGATGTGATCATTGCGATGACGTCAACGACGCTCAGCACGCCGTCTCGGGGCATCATGAAAGAGATCAACTTCGCGCCCTGCGCCGACTGGTCGCTGTTGCAGGCGGCCGTGCAGGCGGCCGAGGCGAAAGGAACCCCGATGCATGTCGGCGGTATCTACTCGTCGGACGTGTTCTATGACGAACGCCCCGACCTGAACGAGCAGATGGTGCGCCACGGTATCCTGGGTGTCGAGATGGAGGCCGCCGAGCTGTATATCCTGGCCGCACGGCACAAATGCCGCGCTCTGGCGGTTCTGACCGTGTCCGATCACCTGCTGACCGGCGAGGCCCTACCCTCGTCCGAACGCCAGAGCAGCTTTGGCGACATGGTGGAAATTGCGCTGCACGCCGCCTTCCCGAACGCCTGAAGCCAACCGGCCCGGGGCTATTCCCGGGCCTCAGCGCCCGTGCGAGCGGTCATAGCCATTGGGCGCCGGGCTTTGCCATCCGGTCAACGTCCCCTCGGCAGGCGCAAACACTTCGACAAGCAGCGGATGACAGGCGGCGGTGTCCGATGAATGCTCGGCCGAGCAATCTCCGCCCGGGCATGCGCTGAGGTTGCCCAGCAGGTCGATCTCGGCGAAAAACTCCAGATAGTCGCCCGGACGCACCGGCGACGCCTTCATGAAATATTGCCCGGTATCGCGGGTGAAGCCGGTGCACATGAACACGTTCAGCACGTCGTGCACGGCCGGCTCGGCCTCGGCCAGCGAAAGGCCCAGATGGTCGGCCAGCGCCCGGGTCAGGTTGGAATGGCAGCACTGGTGATACTGCGAGCCCGACAGAAGATTGCCGGTGTAGGGGTCGCAACGCGTTCCGATCACGTCATGCACCGATCCGCCATATTCGTCGATGCCGTACCAGTCCAGCGTGTCGGCCACGATCGTCGCCATGGGGCGCAGATGGGGAAAGCTGGACCACAGCCGCTCGCCCGTCGTCACGTGGGTTCCGTGCAACGCGCGGGTCTTGCCTGAATAGAAACGCTCGGACAGGTCGTGCAGGCTCCACAGGTTCAGGTCACCGACCTGCGGGCCCTCGACCGAAGTAATGCGAAAGAAATGCCTAGCCGGAACCTCGAAACACCGCGCATCGCGTGGCGGGACCAAAACCTCGCCCGTTTTGCGCGCGGTTGACCGGGCCGCCCCAAGCAGCGGCATGTCCGGCGCCGGGAGGCTGTCATTGGGATAGCAGATCACCGGAGCGATGGCCCGGCGGGCGGCGGCGTCGGGTGGTGCGTTCATCATGCTGCGTCCGTCCATGTTTTCGACACAGTGACGCAGATCGCGGCGGCGGGAAACCCCAAGGAGTCGCTGACACCGAAATGTCAGGTTCCGGTTCGCTCGCACTGGTTCGGCTGCGTCTCGGAACGGGACACGGCACCGCAGAATGCACAGCTCCAGATCCCGTCCTTCCGGTGTCGCCGCCACCGACAGTCCCGCGTCAGCGCCGACGTGCGCGATCGCCAAAAGAAATAGGCGAATACACCGGCGGCGAGCAGGAGCAGAAGAATAGGCATGCCCCTGCTTCGCTCACATCGTGCCGATGTTCAAGCCCAACCCCAGCCGCACATCAGGCCGCGTTGGCGTATTCGAACAGTTCGGGTTCCTTGTCCTCGGCGTGTTTCGCCGGCGCGGGTGTATAATAGGCCCAAGCCTGCTCCAGCAACTTCAGGGCTTCGGTTGCATCGGTTTTCGCGGTGCTGTTTTCGGTTTTCATCGGAGTGATCCTGTTTCCAATCCGTCACTCCTCCCCAGCGCCAAACATAAGCCCGACCGGGGCGGCGCACATCCGATGATTTCACATGTGGGCCATGCACTTGCCGCAATGCGGCAAGTGCGGTCTTGGTTCGGGGTCAAACGGTGCGTTCGACCATCAGCTTCTTGATCTCGGCAATCGCCTTGGCCGGGTTCAGACCTTTGGGGCAGGTCTTGGCGCAATTCATGATCGTGTGGCAGCGATACAGCTTGAACGGATCCTCGAGCTGATCCAGACGCTCGCCCGTGGCCTCGTCACGGCTGTCGATGATCCAGCGATAGGCATGCAGCAGCGCGGCGGGGCCAAGATAACGGTCGCCGTTCCACCAGTAGCTGGGGCACGAGGTCGAGCAGCTGGCGCACATCACGCATTCATACAGGCCGTCCAGCTTCTTGCGGTCCTCGATCGACTGCCGCCACTCTTTTGCGGGCCGGTTGGTCTTGGTTTCCAGCCACGGCATGATGCTGGCGTGCTGCGCATAGAAATGCGTCAGATCGGGGATCAGGTCCTTGACCACCGGCATGTGCGGCAGCGGATAGATCTTCACGTCGCCCTTGATCTCGTCCATGCCGTAGATGCAGGCCAGCGTGTTGATCCCGTCGATGTTCATCGCGCAGGAGCCGCAGATCCCCTCGCGGCAGGACCGGCGGAAGGTCAGCGTTGGGTCGATCTTGTTCTTGATGTAGATCAGCGCATCCAGGACCATCGGGCCGCAATCGTCCATGTCGACGAAATAGGTGTCGACCCGCGGGTTCTGGCCATCGTCCGGGTTCCAGCGATAGATCTGGAACTTGCGCACGTTGCTCGCCCCTTCGGGCTTGGGCCAGGTCTTGCCCGTCGTGATGCGCGAATTCTTGGGGAGGGTCAGTTGTACCATGTGTTCCTCTCCTTAGAAGGTCCGCGCCTTGGGCGCGATCTTTTCAAGGCTGATGCCGCCCTGTTCTTCGGGCGTCAGCGGATCGACGATGACCGGGCGATAGCTCAACTCGACCGAGTTGCCCTCGACCCGCGCCACGGTGTGCACGCGCCAGTTCTCATCGTCGCGCTCGGGGAAGTCCTCGTGCGCGTGGGCGCCGCGGGATTCCTTGCGCGCCTCGGCACCAACGATGGTGGCCAGCGCGTTGGGCATCAGGTTGGTCAGCTCCAGCGTTTCCATCAGGTCGCTGTTCCAGACCAGGCTGCGGTCGGTGACCTTCAGGTCGTCCAGCTTTGCCGCGATCGCGGTCATCTTCTCGACGCCTTGCGCCAGCGTCTCGGCGGTGCGGAACACGGCTGCATCTTCCTGCATGGTCTTCTGCATTTCCAGCCGCAATTCGGCAGTCGGGGTCGCGCCGTTGGCGTTGCGCAGCGCGTCGAACCGGTCGAAGGCCTTGTCGACCGACGCCTTGTTCAGCACCGGGTTCGGCGCTTCGGGGTCCACCACCTTGCCGGCGCGGATCGCGGCGGCCCGGCCGAACACCACCAGGTCGATCAACGAGTTCGAGCCCAGCCGGTTGGCGCCGTGCACCGAGGCGCAGCCGGCCTCGCCCACGGCCATCAAGCCGGGCACCACGGCGGTGGGGTTGTCGGCGGTCGGGTTCAGCACCTCGCCCCAATAGTTGGTCGGAATGCCGCCCATGTTATAGTGCACCGTCGGCAGAACCGGGATCGGCTCCTTGGTCACGTCGACGCCGGCAAAGATTTTGGCCGATTCAGAGATCCCCGGCAGCCGCTCGGCCAGAGCCTCGGCCGGCAGGTGCGACAGGTTCAGGTGGATGTGATCACCATTCTTGCCCACACCCCGCCCTTCGCGGATTTCCATCGTCATGCAGCGGCTGACATAGTCACGCGGGGCCAGGTCCTTGTAGTGGGGCGCATAGCGCTCCATGAACCGTTCGCCTTCCGAGTTGGTCAGATATCCACCCTCGCCGCGCGCGCCTTCGGTGATCAGACAGCCCGAGCCATAGATGCCGGTCGGGTGGAACTGCACGAATTCCATGTCCTGCAGCGGCAGACCCGCGCGGGCCACCATGCCACCACCATCGCCGGTGCAGGTATGGGCCGAGGTCGCGCTGAAATAGGCGCGGCCGTAACCGCCCGTAGCCAGCACGACCATCTTGGCGTTGAAGACATGCATGGTACCGTCGTCCAGCTTCCAGCAGACGACGCCCTGGCACTGACCGTCCTCGGACATGATCAGGTCGATCGCAAAATACTCGATGTAGAATTCCGCGTTGTTCTTCAACGACTGTCCGTACAACGTGTGCAAGATCGCGTGACCGGTCCGGTCGGCGGCGGCACAGGTGCGCTGCACCGGCGGGCCCTCCCCGAATTCAGTGGTGTGGCCACCGAAGGGGCGCTGATAGATCTTGCCTTCCTCGGTCCGGCTGAAGGGCACGCCATAGTGCTCCAGCTCATACACCGCCTTGGGCGCCTCGCGCGCCAGGTATTCCATCGCGTCGGTGTCACCCAGCCAGTCCGAGCCCTTGACGGTGTCATACATGTGCCACTGCCAGTGGTCGGGGCCCATGTTCGACAGCGACGCCGCGATGCCGCCCTGTGCCGCGACGGTGTGCGAGCGCGTCGGAAAAACCTTGGTCACGCAGGCCGTGCGCAGCCCCTGCTCGGCCATGCCCAGCGTGGCCCGCAGCCCGGCCCCACCGGCGCCGACGACAACCACGTCATATTCGTGCGTTTCGTATTCGTATGCAGCCATTTCTTTCAGCTCCGGGGTGTTAGAGGGCGATGCGGGCGATGGCAAAGATGCCAGCGGCGGCCGCGCCATAGGACAGACAGGTCACGAGGATGATCAGAACCTTTTCAAGCGTGCCGTGCACATAGTCCTCGATCATCACCTGCGCGCCATCGGCGAAGTGCTTGAAGCCAACGGCCAGCGTCAGCGCCGCAACGATGGCCGGGAACGGGCGCGAATAGTAGTCCAGCATCACGTCATAAGGCTGGCCCAAGGTCGGCCCGAAGGTAAAGACGAACAGCGGCACGAGGATCAGCAAGGCAACCGAGCTGACCTTCATCGCCCAGAAATGCTGGGTGCCGGATTTGGCCGAGCCCAGGCCAAGGGCACGTTTGCGGTCGGTAAGGTAACGCATGTCAGGCCTCCGGTTATGCAACGATCAACAGGGTGACGAGGGTCAGAACGACCGATCCGATCACGACCGCCCAACCCAGCTTGTAGGCAGTGGGCAGGTCCAGCCCGACGGCGTTGTCCCAGATCAGGTGGCGGATGCCGGCCAGGGTGTGGTACCACAGCCCCCACAGCGACAAAGCCATCACCAAGTCGCCCAGCAACGACGTAATCACGGCATTGGCGGTCGCATAGGCCTCGGGCGAGGTGGCCGCGGCCAGGAACCACCACACGATCAGCAGCGCCGCCACCAACATGGCGTTGCCGGTGATCCGCGTGAGGATCGAGGTGACAGAGGTCAACTGTGGACGATAGATTGACAGATGCGGCGAAAGCGGGCGGTTCCCCCGATTGACATCGGCCATGGCGGCTCCTTTTTGGGTTGGCTACCGAAGGTTTTACTGCTTTTTACATCTCTGTCACGCGCCGCAGGTGCAAAAAAGAGCAAATTGCGCGCAAATGACCCTATTGGCCGTTTTTTGTGATCACGCAAAATATTCCTGTGATCACAAATCTCATCGCTACCCGTCAAGTTTAGCGTTTTCAGGCCGCAAGCGATGTGATCACGAATCTTTTTCCGTCACTTGACCCTAGCCGTCTGCCGGGTGACTTCGCGCAGCAGTTTCTTGCGGATACGTTCGGGATAGTCTTCAAAACCCGCAGCCGAGACCACGAAGGCACCTTCGCCCACGATGACGTTTTCATAGAAATAGGCGGTCAGATCGGGCTCGCTTTCCTCGATGGCGATGGCGTTCACGGTGATCCCCTGACGGCGCAGCAGGTCGTGTATTTCGGTCGGCTCAATGCCTTCGTTCGACACCCCGTCGCCCGAGATGTCGATCAGGCGGCGCTTGCAGTCTGGTACGTCCAGAAAACTGTTCACGGTCATTTCCAACGCCTCGCCGATCGCGGTCGAGAAGTTGCGCCACACGCGGGGATCGGTCGCCACCTGTTCCGCAAATGCGTCCACCGCGGCGAACCCGTCGATGCGGGTCCAGGGGATAGTGATGCGCTGGCGCGACGCGCCGGTCCATTGCACCAGCATCAGCCGGGCCTGGCCGCGCACCAGCGCCTCGGACACGACCGGGTCGCGCAACCCGGCCGCCAGCCCATCCATCTGGATGCGGTATTCCGAACTGTCGACCGAGCCGGAAACATCCACGGCCAAAGCCAGCGCCAGATCGCAGGCCGACGCCGGGCGGCCGAGACAGAGCGCAGCAGCAAGGATACGCAGAAAAGACATGAGCCGAACCTAGCACGGTTCGGCCCGGTCGGGATCACAAGACTGTGGGGGTCAGCCCGCTCAGATCGGCATCAGCGCCCAATAGTCCAGATCCAGCAGCACGTCGGGGCTGTACTTTCCATCCTGGCCGCGCAAGGCAAAGGGCTCGCCGCCCTTGGTCGCCACCAGTCGCAGGCGGATGGCACCCACACCCGGCACACCGGTTTCGGCCTTGTCCAACACCTCGGACCACGCCTTGATGGTGTCTCCGGCGAAACAGGGGTTGGCATGGGCACCGCCGTTCAGGCCGACGATCATCTGCGCATTGGCCAGCCCGTTGAAGGACAAGGCGCGCGCCATCGAGATCACATGGCCGCCATAGATCAGCCGCCCATCGGGTCGGAAAGTCAGGTCGAAATGCACTTTGGCGGTGTTCTGCCACAAGCGGGTGGCCAGCATGTGCTCGGCCTCTTCCACGGTCACGCCGTCGACATGGTCGATGGTTTCGCCGATCTGGTAGTCACCCCAGCGGTGCGGTTCACCTGCCAGAGCAAAGTCATATTTGCAGAAATCCAGCCCGTTCGGCACCATGAGGTCGCGGGGCTCCAGCGCCTTTTTCAGGTCCGGCACCACGGTTTCCGGGGCAGGCGCATCAAGGTTCGATTTCCGCACCATCACCCAGCGCACATATTCGATCACCACCTCGTCGCGCTGGTTCAGCCCGCGCGTGCGCACCCAGACCACGCCGGTCTTGCCGTTCGAGTTCTGTTTCAGCCCGATGACCTCGGATTCCGACCGCAGGGTGTCTCCGGGATAGACGGGCTGCAGCCAACGCCCCTCGGCATAGCCCAGGTTCGCGACCGCGTTCAGCGACACATCCGGCACCGTCTTGCCGAACACCACGTGGAACGCCGCCAGATCGTCGATCGGGCTTTGCGGCAGGCCGCAGCTCCGGGCGAACTCGTCCGAGGAATAGAGCGCGTGGCGCGCGGGATAGAGCGCATGATAGAGCGCGCGCTCACCCACCGTCACGGTGCGGGGCACCGCATGGTGCAGCACCTGCCCGATGGCGTAATCCTCGAAAAAGCGGCCCGGATTTGTTTTTGCCATTACTGCTGTCCCAGTTTCATGTCAGGGGAATAATCGGCCGCGACCTGCTTGGTCACGGCCTGCGCACAGCGCATCTTGTTGGTGGACGGGTCGAACGCATAGGCCGGAGAGCCGTGCAACTCCCACCCTTCGGCCAGCGCCTCGGACACCTTGTGGCAGAAGGCCGAGGTGTCCTCTTCGGTCAGCAGTCGATAAAGTTTCGCCATCAGATCACCCGCCTAGCCCGGGAACGGAGACGGGCCGACCAGCCCGTGAATGTAGCCGATGACGCCCAGCAGCACGATCGAGGCCACGAAGAACATCGCATCCTTGCCCAGCGTTCCCGGCTCGCCCGGGGTCCAGTCGGGCTCGGACTTGTTGATGACGATCACTTCGACCACCGCCCATGCCAACAGGCCGCCGAACAGGATGATCGACGCCAGATCACCATTGACCAGCAGATGCGCAAAGGCCCAGAGCTTGAACCCGCCCAGCATCGGATGACGCACCTTGTTCAGCAGTCGGCCCTTGGTTCCGGCCGGGCTCATCATCCAGATCGCGATTAACACCAGCAGGTTGTTGATGTGGATCATGAAGCTGGGTGGTGCCCAGACATGGATGAAATCGGTCATGCGATAGCCGAAAATCATCAGCAGGATCGACACGACCAGCGCACCCGCAACGGCCCCCTTGCCGGCGTCACCCATGGCCGCGCGGCGGGCGGGCATCAGGCGCTTGAACAGATGTGCGGCCCACCAAAGCGCCACACCGAGAATGAGAAGAACGAAGCCCATGCTGGCTTACCCCGCTTGCAAAGCTGATATCGCCTCTGCTTTTGCCAGAATTTCGCGGGCAGTTACAACGTGCAGATTTTCCACGATCTTGCCATCGACCACGGCAACGCCCTGCCCCTTGGCCTCGACCTCTTCGAAAGCGGCGATCTGACGGCGGGCTAGGTCGATCTCAGCCTCGGAGGGGGCGAAGGCGGTGTTGGCGGCCTCGACCTGCGCGGGATGGATCAGGGTCTTACCGTCGAAACCCATGTCGCGGCCCTGCGCGCATTCGACGGCCAGCCCCTCGTTATCCTTGAAGGCGTTGTAGACACCATCGACGATCAACAGCCCCTCGGCCTTGGCGGCCAGCAGGCACAGACCCAGCGAGGTCATCAGCGGCAGGCGGTCGGGGCGGAATCGGGTCTGAAGCTCTTTGGCCAGATCGTTGGTGCCCATGACAAAGCCCGCCATCAGCGGGTGGGCCGCGATCTCGGCCGCGTTCAGCATGCCGCGCGGGGTTTCCATCATCGCCCAGATCGGCAGGTCGCCGGTGATTGCGGCCAGCGCATCGACATCGGCGGCCGAGTTGACCTTGGGCAGCAGCACCACGTCGGCATCCATCTCGCGCACGGCCTCGGCATCGGCGCGGCCCCAAGGGGTGTCCAGACCGTTGATTCGCACGATCTTGACGCGCGGGTCATAGCCGCCCGACGCCAGCGCGGCCTTGAGCGTTTCACGTGCGTTCTCTTTTTCATCGGCGGCAACCGCGTCTTCCAGGTCGAAGATGATGGCATCGACGGGCAGCGAGCGCGCCTTGTCGAGCGCCCGTTCCTTGGAGCCTGGAATGTAGAGAACGGATCGGTAGGGGCGCTGGCGCGGGTCCATGGGAACCTCTCGTTGAAATAAAGTTGCGCAGAATGGGGCATTTTTTGCCGGAAAGTTCAAGCGCAAAATCGCCGCATTGCAGCATGCGACGCAACGCCCGGTGGTTTTACCGCAATTGCAGAGGGTTCCGGCAGCCTTGGTCCAGTCAACAGGCACAGGGGGCCGGAAATGAATCAGCGGTTGTTTCAGATGACGATGGGGCTGGGAATCATGGTGCTGGCGGCGCAGCAGGTACAGGCGCAAACGTCGAACTGTGCGCCACGACCGGACGTGCTGCAGCGGTTGGCAGAGACCTATGGCGAGACCCGGCGCGGTATCGGCATGGCGCGGCAGGGTGCGGTTATGGAGGTCTTTACCTCGGACGAAACCGGCACTTGGACGATCACCGTGACACTGCCCAACGGGCTGACCTGCCTGGTGGCCGCGGGCGAGGCCTATGAGACGCTGGCCGATGCCCTGCCTCCGAACACATGACAGTCAGATCAGCGCGTCCCAGATCAGCTTTGACCCGGTCAGGGTCAGCAGAACATAGGCGATGCCGAAGAACAGCCGCTCGGACATCATCCAATGGGCGCGCACGCCCAGCCAGGCGCCGAGGATGGCGAAAGGGGTCAGCAGCAGGTCGGCCCAAGCGGTCTGCAGGGTGAACATGCCCAGATAGGCATAGGGGACGAACTTGGCGATGTTGATGACCCAGAAGACCAGCACGGTGGTGGCCTGGAACTCGGTCTTCGTCAGGCGCTGTGTCAGCAGATAGACGGCGGCGGGCGGGCCGCCGGCGTGGCTGACGAAGCTTGTGAAGCCGGCGACCAGCCCCGCGAACAGCCCGGCCGGAGGCGGCAGGCGGTTGGCGAAGCCGCGCACCCAGCCGCGGGTCTGCGCCACATGCCAGACAACGAAGCCCACCGAAATGCCCCCGATCAGCAGGCGCAGCAGGTCTTCATCGGTCGCCCGGTACAGCAGCGCGCCCAGCGCCACGCCCGGCACCGCGCCCAGCATCAGCAGACGCGCGTCGGGCCAGTTCCACCGTTTCCAGTAGGGGCGCAGGGTGGCCAGGTCGATCACCATCAGGATCGGCAACATTAGCGCCAGCGCCTGCCCCGGATCAAGGATCAACGCCAGAATCGACGACGACGCAAAAGCCACGCCCGAGCCGAAGCCACCCTTGGAAATGCCCGCAAAGATCACGGCCGGGATCGCCACGGCAAAAAACATCAGGTTCAATTCGACCATGCGGCGGCCTCGAAACGGCTTGTCCTGTGGGTGGTTTAGCGCAACCGGCCCGGGGCAGGCAAACGGTATGCGGTCGCATGCCGCGCCGCAGAACCCTTGCGCAACGGCGTTTTAGCGACTAGCAAAACCGCGATTTCAAAACCGACCGGAGACAATCCAAATGGCCAGACCCAAGATCGCGCTGATCGGCGCAGGTCAGATCGGGGGCACGCTTGCCCACCTCGCAGCAATGAAGGAACTGGGGGATGTCGTTCTGTTCGACATCGCCGAGGGCATCCCGGAAGGCAAGGCGCTGGACATCGCCGAATCCGGCCCGTCCGAGGGCTTTGACGCCAAGCTGAAGGGCACCCAGTCCTATGAGGACATCGCAGGTGCAGACGTCTGCATCGTGACCGCCGGCGTGCCGCGTAAGCCGGGCATGAGCCGTGACGACCTGCTGGGCATCAACCTGAAGGTGATGAAGTCGGTCGGTGAAGGCATCGCCGCCCACGCCCCCGACGCCTTCGTCATCTGCATCACCAACCCGCTGGACGCGATGGTCTGGGCGCTGCGCGAGTTCTCGGGCCTGCCCCACAACAAGGTCTGCGGCATGGCCGGCGTGCTGGACTCGGCCCGCTTCCGCCACTTCCTGGCCGAAGAATTCGACGTGTCGATGAAGGACGTCACCGCCTTTGTTCTGGGCGGCCATGGCGACACGATGGTGCCTTCGGTGCGCTATTCGACCGTTGCCGGCATCCCGCTGCCCGACTTGGTCAAGATGGGCTGGACCACGCAGGAGAAGCTGGACGCCATCGTCCAGCGCACCCGTGACGGCGGCGCCGAGATCGTCGGCCTGCTGAAGACCGGCTCAGCCTATTACGCGCCCGCCACCTCGGCGATCGAAATGGCCGAAGCCTATCTGAAAGACCAAAAGCGCGTTCTGCCCTGCGCGGCCTATTGCGATGGCGAGTTGGGCGTGAAGGGCATGTATGTAGGCGTGCCTACCGTAATCGGCGCCGGCGGCATCGAGCGGATCGTGAACATCCAGTTGAACGCGGAAGAACAGGACATGTTCGACAAGTCAGTCAACGCCGTGAAGGGTCTGGTTGAGGCCTGCAAAGGCATCGACAGCTCGCTGGCGTAACACTCGGCTCGGGTCACCGGGGCTCCGGTGGCCTCGTCAAACAATCGATCGTCGCCCCGCTGGTGCCCACCGGCGGGGCGTTTCGATTGACAGGACGGTCAGCGAAACATCCCAAGCCATCGCGCCACCAGCAACAGCACCCCTCCCAGGGCCACCAGCAGCAAACAAACAACCCAGAATGCGTTCGGGTCTTGGGCCCCGGGGATGCCGCCGACGTTGATCCCCAGCATGCCAGCCACCAGACCCAGGGGCAGAAATACGGCGCTGACAACTGACAATACCAGCATACGGTTGTTCATGCGTTCGGCACGTTCATCCATCAGCTGGTCGAGAATGATCTGAACCCGTTCGCGCACGGCCGCCAGATCTTCGCCAATGCGGTAGATGCGCTCCGAGGCTTCGCGCAATCTCGACCGGTCATAGGGCTGCAGCCAGGGCAAATCTTCGATCTCGAGCGTCGTCAACGCATCGCGCTGTGGCACCAGGTATCGCCGCAGAACGATGGATGACCTGCGGATCGCCGCGAGTTCAGCCCGGGAAATCTCAGCGTCCGGCTCCAACAGCAACTCCTCGAGGTCATCCACGCGTTCGTTCAGATCGGTGATGGCGGGCTCGGCCCGGTCGGCCAGCCGCAAGGCCAACCGCGCGACGAAGTCACCTGGCGATCGCGGTGCCTGCCCACGATCGATTGCCGCCAGCATGTCCGCAACCGCATCCAGTGGGCGGCGCCAGACACCGATGATCTTTGTTTCCGTCAGCCACAGTCGGACCGAGATCATGTCCTCGGGCGGCTGCCCCTCCAGCAGGTTCACGCCCCGCAGGTTCAGGATGACGCCTCCGCCATGCACGGTGCAGCGGGGCCGTGTTTCGCCGGCCATCAGCGCATCTATCACGAACTCATCCAGCCCGGCGGCGCGGAGCAGCGCAACCGTGCCTTCTCCCTCAAGACGCAAGTGCTGCCAGGCAAACTGCTCTTCCGGACCGCGGGGTGACCAAGCGGGAAAGCCATCGGCATCCAGCAGCCGCGCATTGCCAGATCCATCGAAGATCATGGTCATCGTGTCGGGAAGGGAAGGAGTGGTCACTGTCATCCGCTCAGTCATTTCTTATTCGACCCAAGTATCTTGACGGATCAAGACAGGTCCAGACAGGTTAGCGGCCAAGCGCGCCGGCGCCAAGTCATTCGAATTCGGCGAGGCCCGATACTCCACCGCGATCCGAGCCAGTACTGTTGGCGCAAACGGCTTAGAAGGCGGCTCTTGAATGTATTTTTGCGACAGATTCTCGGCGGGTCGAATCAACATCAACCAACTCATCTTTTGTGATCACACCCCAAAATGCCGTGATCACAAAAACGGAAAATCCTCGGCAAAAACCTTCTTCCGGTAAGAAAACCCTTTAATTTTGCCCGTTGGACACCCCTATAACGATCCAATCGTAGTCAGACGGGACAGTTTCGATGAACATTCACGAATATCAGGCCAAGGCCCTTCTTCGCAGCTATGGCGCGCCGGTTTCGGACGGTCGCGCGGTACTGCGTGCGGAAGAGGCGAAAACCGCAGCCGGTGAACTGGACGGCCCGCTTTGGGTGGTCAAGGCGCAGATCCATGCCGGGGGCCGCGGCAAGGGTCACTTCAAGGAACCCGACGCCGGCGACAAGGGCGGCGTGCGTCTGACCAAATCGGTAGAGGAAGCCGCCGAAGAAGCCAAGAAGATGCTGGGCCGCACGCTGGTCACGCACCAGACCGGCCCCGAAGGTAAGCAGGTCAACCGCGTGTATATCGAGGCCGGATCGGGCATCGAGCGCGAGCTGTACCTAGCCCTGCTGGTCGATCGCCAGACCAGCCGCATCTCGTTCGTGTGCTCGACCGAAGGCGGCATGGACATCGAGGAAGTGGCCGCCGCGACGCCCGAGAAAATCCTGTCCTTCTCGGTTGACCCGGCCACCGGCTATCAGCCGTTCCACGGCCGCCGCATCGCTTTCTCGCTGGGTCTGGAAGGCGGGCAGGTCAAGCAGTGCGTGCGCCTGATGGGCATCCTGTACAAAGCCTTCGTCGAGAAGGACATGGAGATGCTGGAAATCAATCCGCTGATCGTGGCCGAGGGCGGCGACCTCAAGGTGCTGGACGCCAAGCTGAGCTTTGACGGCAACGCGATCTATCGCCACCCCGACATCGCCGAACTGCGCGACACCACCGAGGAAGACCCCAAGGAGTTGGAAGCCAGCAAATACGACCTGAACTACATCGCGCTGGATGGCGAGATCGGCTGCATGGTCAACGGCGCGGGCCTGGCCATGGCCACGATGGACATCATCAAGCTTTACGGAGCCGAGCCGGCCAACTTCCTGGACGTGGGCGGCGGCGCCACCAAAGAGAAAGTGACCGAGGCGTTCAAGATCATCACCAGCGACCCGAATGTCAAAGGCATCCTGGTCAACATCTTCGGCGGCATCATGCGCTGCGACGTCATCGCCGAAGGCGTCGTCGCCGCGGTGAAAGAGGTGGGCCTGAAGGTTCCGCTGGTGGTGCGTCTGGAAGGCACCAATGTCGAGAAGGGCAAGGAGATCATCAACACCTCTGGCCTGGACGTGATCGCCGCAGACAACCTGGACGACGCCGCGCAGAAGATCGTGAAGGCGGTCAAGGGCTGAACCCGTTAACGCAGGGCGGGTCACGGCCCGCCATTCCGATGAATGCTGGCGGGTCGGACCCCGCCGAAAACAGGAGAACGCCAAATGGCAGTCCTCATCGACGAAAATACCAAAGTGATCTGTCAGGGCTTTACCGGCTCGCAGGGCACGTTCCACTCTGAACAGGCCATCGCCTATGGCACCAAGATGGTCGGCGGTGTGACGCCGGGCAAAGGCGGCATGACCCATCTGGGTCTGCCCGTGTTCAACTCGGTCCACGAGGCCAAGCACCAGACCGAGGCCAACGCCACCGTGATCTACGTGCCGCCGCCCTTTGCCGCGGATTCGATCCTCGAGGCGATCGACGCCGAGATGGAAGTGATCGTCTGCATCACCGAAGGCATTCCGGTGCTGGACATGATGAAGGTGAAGCGCGCGCTGGAAGGCAGCAAATCGCGCCTGATCGGCCCGAACTGCCCCGGTGTCATCACGCCCGACGCCTGCAAGATCGGCATCATGCCCGGCCACATCCACAAGCGTGGCTCGGTCGGCGTCGTGTCGCGTTCCGGCACGCTGACCTACGAGGCGGTCAAGCAGACCACCGATGTGGGTCTGGGCCAGTCCACCTGCGTGGGCATCGGCGGCGACCCGATCAAGGGCACCGAGCATATCGACGTGCTGGAGTGGTTCCTAGCCGATGACGAGACCGAGTCGATCATCATGATCGGCGAGATCGGCGGCTCGGCCGAGGAAGAAGCCGCGCAGTTCCTGGCGGATGAGGCCAAGAAAGGCCGCAAGAAGCCGGTCGCCGGGTTCATCGCTGGCCGCACGGCGCCTCCGGGCCGCCGCATGGGTCACGCGGGCGCCATCGTCGCCGGCGGCAAGGGCGGTGCCGAAGACAAGATCGAAGCCATGCGCAGCGCCGGCATCGTCGTGGCCGAAAGCCCCGCCAAGCTGGGCGAGGCCGTGCTGGAAGCGATCGGCAAGTAACCTGCCGGCCCGACTTGCGGGCCGGCCCCAGCGGAGCGAAACACATGACCTTCACCGAAGCCGTCAGAACGTGTTTCTCCAAGTATTTCACCTTCTCGGGGCGGGCCTCTCGCCCCGAGTATTGGTATTTTTTGCTGTTCATCGTGATCTGGAACGCGATCGCCGCGGTCATCGACTGGCAGTTCTTCACCCAGGTTACGACCATCCAGACCGAGGCCGGAACCTCGGTCACCGCGGTATCCAGCCAGCCGGTTCAGACGATTGTCGGCCTGATCGTGTTTTTCCCGCATCTGGCCGTGGCCTGGCGGCGGATGCACGATACCGGGCGCAGTGGGCTTTATGCCCTGCTACCGGTCCTTCTGATCCTTGGGGCTGCGGCCGTTCTGGTCTTTGGCATCGGCCTCGCCTCGAGCTTCCAGCATGGCGGAAACCTCGACATCCTGTTTACCCGCGCCACGCTGCTGATCGTGATCCCGACGCTGCTGGTTCTTTTCGTGTCGCCCCTGCTGGTGCTGTGGTGGCTGTCCCGCCCCAGCCAGCCGGGCACCAACAAATACGGTCCCAACCCATATGAGGTAGCCCAATGACCGAACACTCGCCCAATTCCGCCTTCCATGCCTCGAGCTTCATGCAGGGGCACAATGCCGAGTATCTGGAGCAGCTTTACGCCCAGTACACCAAGGACCCCGGCGCCATCGACGCGGCCTGGGCCGAGTTCTTCCGGCAGATGGGAGACGCAGCACCCGACGTCCAGAAAGAGGCGCAGGGCCCCTCCTGGGCGCGCCCCGACTGGCCGCCGATGCCCAATGATGACCTGACCGGCGCCCTGACCGGCGAATGGGCCGAGACCGATGCCAAGGCGGCCGGCGACAAGATCAAGGAAAAGGCCGCCAAGGCGGGCGTCGAGGTCAGCGACGAGCAGGTCAAGCGCGCAGTGCTGGACTCGATCCGCGCTCTGATGCTGATCCGGGCCTACCGCATCCGCGGGCACCTGGTTGCCGATCTCGACCCGCTCGGCATGCGCTCGACCGAGCCCCACCCCGAGCTGGACCCCAAGACCTATGGCTTCACAGACGCCGACATGGACCGGCCGATCTTCATCGACAACGTGCTGGGTCTGCAAGTCGCCAGCATGCGCCAGATCGTCGAGATCGTGAAGCGTACCTATTGCGGCACCTTCGCACTGCAGTACATGCATATTTCCGACCCGGAACAGGCCGCCTGGCTGAAGGAACGGATCGAGGGCTACGGCAAGGAAATCGCCTTTACCAAGGAAGGCCGCAAGGCGATCCTGAACAAGATGGTCGAGGCCGAAGGCTTCGAGAAGTTCCTGCACGTGAAATACATGGGCACCAAGCGGTTCGGCCTGGACGGGGGCGAGGCGCTGATCCCGGCGATGGAGCAGATCATCAAGCGCGGTGGCGCGCTGGGTCTGAAGGAAATCGTCATCGGCATGCCGCACCGCGGCCGTCTGAACATCCTGGCCAACGTGATGGGCAAGCCTTACCGCGCCATCTTCAACGAATTCCAGGGCGGCAGCTTCAAGCCCGAGGACGTGGACGGCTCGGGCGACGTGAAATACCACCTGGGCGCCTCGAGCGACCGCGAGTTCGACGGCAACACCGTGCACCTGTCGCTGACGGCGAACCCCTCGCACCTGGAGGCGGTGAACCCGGTTGTTCTGGGCAAGGTCCGCGCCAAGCAGGACCAGCACAGCGACACCGAGCGCACCCAGGTCATGGGCGTTCTGCTGCACGGAGACGCGGCCTTTGCCGGTCAGGGCGTGGTGGCCGAGGGCTTTGGCCTGTCGGGTCTGCGCGGCCACCGCACCGGCGGCACCATGCATATCGTGGTGAACAACCAGATCGGCTTTACCACCGCGCCGCATTTCTCGCGTTCGAGCCCCTATCCGACCGACATCGCGCTGATGGTCGAGGCTCCGATCTTCCACGTCAACGGCGACGACCCCGAGGCGGTGGTGCATGCGGCCAAGGTGGCGACCGAGTTCCGGCAGAAGTTCCACAAGGACGTGGTCATCGACATGTTCTGCTATCGCCGGTTCGGTCACAACGAGGGCGACGAGCCCATGTTCACCAACCCGATCATGTACAAGAAGATCAAGACCCACAAGACCACGCTGTCGCTGTACACCGAGCGGCTGGTCAAGGACGGACTGATCCCCGAGGGCGAGATCGAGGACATGAAGGCCGCGTTCCAGGCGCATCTGAACGACGAGTTCGAGGCCGCCAAGGAATACAAGCCCAACAAGGCCGACTGGCTGGACGGGCGCTGGTCGCATCTGGACAAGAACAAGGAAGAATATGTCCGCGGCGAAACCGCGATTTCGCCCGACACCCTGGCCGAGGTCGGCAAGGCGCTGGTGAAGGTGCCCGAAGGCTTTGCCCTGCACAAGACGGTGGGCCGCCTGCTGGAACACAAGAAGCAGATGTTCGAAACCGGTCAGGGCTTTGACTGGGCCACCGGCGAGGCGCTGGCCTTCGGGTCGCTGCTGACCGAGGGCTACCCGGTGCGCCTGTCGGGGCAGGACGCTACCCGCGGCACCTTCAGCCAGCGCCATTCGGGCTTTATCAACCAGGAAACCGAAGAGCGCTACTATCCCCTGAACCACATCCGCTCCGGACAGGCCCAGTACGAGGTAATCGACTCGATGCTGTCGGAATACGCGGTTCTGGGCTTCGAATACGGCTATTCGCTGGCCGAGCCCAACGCGCTGGTTCTGTGGGAGGCCCAGTTCGGCGATTTCGCCAATGGCGCGCAGATCATGTTCGACCAGTTCATCAGCTCGGGCGAAAGCAAATGGCTGCGCATGTCCGGCCTTGTCTGCCTGCTGCCGCACGGGTTCGAGGGGCAAGGCCCCGAGCACTCGTCGGCGCGACTGGAGCGGTTCCTGCAGATGTGCGGCCAGGACAACTGGATCGTGGCCAACTGCACCACGCCCGCGAACTATTTCCACATCCTGCGCCGTCAGCTGCACCGCACCTTCCGCAAGCCGCTGATCCTGATGACGCCGAAATCGCTGCTGCGCCACAAGCTGGCGATCAGCAATGCCGAGGACTTCACCACCGGGTCCAGCTTCCACCGGGTGCTGTGGGACGACGCGCAAAAGGGCAATTCGGACACGCAACTGGTGCCCGACGACAAGATCAAGCGCGTGGTGATGTGTTCGGGCAAGGTCTACTACGACCTGCTCGAGGAGCGCGACGCGCGCGGGATCGACGACATCTATCTGCTGCGGATCGAGCAATACTATCCGTTCCCGGCCCATTCGCTGATCAACGAGCTTGAGCGGTTCAAACAGGCCGAGATGGTCTGGTGCCAGGAAGAGCCCAAGAACCAGGGCGCCTGGAGCTTCATCGAACCCAACATCGAATGGGTCCTGACCCGGATCGGCGCCAAGCATACCCGGCCCAGCTATGTGGGCCGCGCCACCTCGGCCTCGCCCGCGACGGGTCTGGCCAGCCAACACAAAGCCCAACAAGAGGCGCTCGTGAACGAAGCGCTGAGCATTGAAGGATAAGAAACGATGACGATTGAAGTTCGTGTTCCAACGCTTGGCGAGTCGGTGACCGAAGCCACCGTTGCGACCTGGTTCAAGAAGCCCGGCGACACCGTGGCGGTCGATGAAATGCTGTGCGAGCTCGAGACCGACAAGGTCACGGTCGAGGTGCCTTCGCCCGCCGCCGGCGTGCTGGGCGAGATCGTCGCGGCCGAAGGCGAGACCGTGGGTGTCGATGCGCTGCTGGCCACGATCCAGGCCGGCGAGGGTGCCGCCCCCGCCCCGGCCAAGGCCGAAGCCGCCCCGGCGGCTGCCCCTGCGGCCTCGGGCGGCAGCGTTGACGTGATGGTGCCCACGCTGGGCGAATCCGTGACCGAAGCCACCGTTTCGACCTGGTTCAAGAAGGTGGGCGACACCGTCGCGCAGGACGAAATGCTGTGCGAGCTGGAGACCGACAAGGTCTCGGTCGAGGTTCCCGCCCCCGCCGCCGGCGTTCTGGCCGAAATCCTGGCCCCCGAAGGCGCAACCGTCGAGGCCAACGGCAAACTGGCGGTGATCTCGGGCGCTGAAGCAGGCGCCGCACCTGCTGCACCGGCCGCGGCTGCCCCTGCCCCTGCAGCAGCCGCCACCGGCAAGGACGTGGCCAATGCGCCGTCGGCCGAAAAGGCCATGGCCGAGGCCGGCCTGTCGGCCGATCAGGTCACCGGCACTGGCCGCGATGGCCGCATCATGAAGGAAGACGTGGCCCGCGCCGTCGCAACCGCCGCAGCCCCTGCCGCGGCCGCCCCGGCACCGGCCGCAGCCCCGCGCGCACCCGTGGCCGCCGAGGATGCCGCGCGCGAGGAACGCGTGCGCATGACGCGCCTGCGCCAGACCATCGCCAAGCGCCTGAAGGACGCGCAGAACACCGCCGCGATCCTGACCACCTACAACGAGGTGGATATGACCGAGGTGATGGCCATCCGCAACCAGTACAAGGACCAGTTCGAGAAGAAGCACGGCGTGCGCCTGGGCTTCATGTCCTTCTTCACCAAGGCCTGCTGCCACGCTTTGAAAGAAGTGCCCGAGGTCAATGCCGAGATCGACGGCAATGACATCGTCTACAAGAACTACGTCCACATGGGCGTGGCCGCCGGCACCCCGCAGGGTCTGGTGGTTCCGGTGATCCGCGACGCCGACCGGATGTCGTTCGCCGAGATCGAGAAGGCCATCGCCGAGAAGGGCAAGCGCGCCCGCGAAGGCAAGCTGAGCATGGCCGAGATGCAGGGCGGCACCTTCACCATCTCCAACGGTGGCGTTTACGGCTCGCTGATGTCCTCGCCGATCCTGAACCCCCCGCAGTCGGGCATTCTGGGCATGCACAAGATCCAGGAACGCCCGATGGTCATCAATGGAGAGATCAAGATTCGCCCGATGATGTATCTGGCCCTGTCCTATGACCACCGGATCGTCGACGGCAAGGGCGCCGTCACCTTCCTGGTGCGCGTGAAAGAGGCGCTGGAAGATCCGCGCCGCCTGCTGATGGACCTGTAATCGCATGGCAACGCACGTACTCTGGCAGGCCGACGTGGCCGATTTCGACGCCTGGCTGAAGGTGTTCCGCGAGGATCAGCCCATGCGCAAGGCGGCCGGGATCGTCGACCTGCATGTGTGGAAAGACCCCGATCAGCGTGACCAAGCGGTGGCGCTGTTCGCAGTCGCCGACCTGGACAAGGCCCGGGCGTTCTTCGACTCGGAAGAACTGGCCATGCATCACGAACGCGGTGGCGTGGCACATATCCAGGTCAAGCTGCTGACACCGGTCTAGGCCGAAACACCGGCGGCCCGCACTTCGGGTCGCCGTTCAAAATACACTCCGCGGATTTGGGAGAACAAAATGGCTAACTATGACGTCATCGTAATCGGCGCCGGTCCCGGCGGCTATGTCTGCGCCATCCGCTGCGCGCAGCTGGGCCTGAAAACCGCCGTCGTCGAAGGGCGCGAGACGCTGGGCGGCACCTGTCTGAACGTGGGCTGCATCCCCTCGAAGGCGCTGTTGCATGCCAGCCACCAACTGCACGAGGCCGAGCACAACTTTGCCAAGATGGGCCTCAAGGGCAAAAGCCCCTCGGTCGACTGGAAACAGATGCAGGCCTACAAGCAGGACGTGATCGACACCAACACCAAGGGCGTCGAGTTCCTGTTCAAGAAGAACAAGATCGACTGGCTCAAGGGCTGGGGCTCGATCCCCGCGCCCGGCAAGGTCAAGGTCGGTGACGACGTGCACGAGGCCAAGAACATCATCATCGCCACCGGGTCCGAGGCGGCCTCGCTGCCCGGCGTCGAGGTGGACGAGAAGGTCGTCGTAACCTCGACCGGCGCGCTGGAATTGGGCAAGATCCCGAAAAAGCTGGTGGTGATCGGCGCAGGCGTGATCGGGCTGGAACTGGGCTCGGTCTATCAGCGTCTGGGCGCCGAGGTGACGGTGATCGAGTACTTGGACGTCATCACCCCGGGCATGGACCCCGAGGTGCAGAAGACCTTCCAGCGCATCCTGAAAAAACAGGGCCTGAACTTCGTCATGGGCGCCGCGGTGCAAAAGACCGAGGCGACCAAGACCAAGGCCAAGGTGACCTACAAGCTGCGCAAGGATGACAGCGAGCACGTGATCGAGGCCGATACCGTTCTGGTCGCCACCGGGCGCAAGCCGTTCCATGACGGTCTGGGGCTGGATGCGCTGGGGGTCGAGCTGACCCCGCGCGGCCAGATCAAGGTGGGCAAGGACTGGCAGACCAACGTGCCGGGCATCTACGCCATCGGCGACGTGATCGAAGGCCCGATGCTGGCTCACAAGGCCGAGGACGAAGGCATGGCCGCCGCCGAAGTGGTCGCGGGCAAGCATGGCCATGTGAATTATGGCGTCATTCCGGGCGTGATCTACACCTGGCCCGAGGTTGCCAATGTCGGCGAGACCGAAGCCACCCTCAAGGAGCAGGGCCGCGCCTACAAGGTCGGCAAGTTCAGCTTCATGGGCAATGGCCGCGCCAAGGCGAATTTTGCCGCCGACGGGTTCGTCAAGATCCTGGCCGACAAAGAGACCGACCGTATCCTGGGCTGCCACATCATCGGCCCCGGTGCGGGCGATCTGATCCACGAGGTCTGCGTGGCGATGGAATTCGGCGCCTCGGCCGAGGATCTGGCCCTGACCTGCCACGCGCACCCGACCTATTCCGAGGCCGTGCGCGAGGCCGCGCTGGCCTGCGGCGACGGTCCGATCCACGCCTGATGAGTTCGGCTCCGGCGGTCAGGCCGCCGGAGTCAGCCACGCCCGCAGATAGGTTTCCAGCCGGTCGGTGAATGTCGTCGCCGAATGCAGGGCGCAGAATTTCAGTGACATGGCCTGGATGGCAAAGGCCTGCACGCCCTCGGCCAGCAGGTCGGTCGACACGTCCTGTCGGACCTCGGCCCGATCCAGCCAAATCATCACGATCCGAAAGTATTTCTCGAAGCAATAGGCGATCGGCCCGATTTCAGAGATCGCGGCGGCACCGGAATAACGGATCAGCAGGTCGAACACATAGCGTTCCGACATCATAAAATCATGCACCGGGGCCAGGGCATCGATGATCTGGGGCACGGTGTTCGGCGGTTCCGCCGCCTGCGCCTGATCCAGACAAGCGTCCAGTTTTTCGCCGATCAGGATCTCCATCAGCGCGTCCTTGTCGTGGAAATGGGCAAAGAAGGTGCCCTTGGCCACGCCGGCGGCCTGCACCACCTCTTCCACGCGCAATGCCTGGTATCCGTTCTTTTGCACCACATCCGCCGCCGCCTGCAGCAGCTTGGCGCGGGTTTTCAGGGTTCGTTTCTGAATTGTCTTTTGCATGAGGCTTGTTCGCATGTTTTTTGACCGTGGTCAAATTTTATATTGACCGTGGTCATTTTTTGATTCTATAAAATGACCATGGTCAATTTTAGGAGAGCTCCGATGCAACCCAAGAAAATTCTCATTCTCGACGGTCACCCCGCCGAAAGCAGCCTGTCGCGCACCTTTGCCGACACCTATGCCCAAGCCGCCCGCGCAAAAGGTCATGACGTGAAAACCGTTCACCTCAGCGATCTGGAGTTCGATTTCGATTTCGGACAGGGCAACTATCATGATTTCAAACCGCTGGAGCCGGTTCTGGAACAGGTTCTGCAGGATTTCGAATGGAGCGATCACCTGGTACTGACGATGCCCATGTGGTGGGGCGGCCTGCCTGCCAAGCTCAAGGGGCTGATCGACCGGATGTTCATCCCGGGCCGCACGTTCGACACCCGCAATCCCAACAAGCTGGGGCTGCCGGCGCCGATGCTGGGCGGGCGGACCGCGCGGGTCATCATCACCTCGGACACGCCGAGCTGGTTCATGCGGCTGGCTTATCGCCGGGCGCTGATTCACCAGATTCGTGGTCAGGTTCTGGGATTTGTCGGATTCAAGCCGACACGGTTCACCTGGTTTTCCGGTGCAAGCTATCCCAAGCAGGACAGCGTCCAGAAATGGATCGCGCGGGTCACCCGGCTGGGCGCAGCGGCAGCGTGATCACCACATCGTCTTTGCGGCGCGCGCACCCCATTCCCGGTCGTAGCGTGCGCCGCCTTCCTCGCCCTGCGACACCTCGGCCAGGATCTCGCCCACTGTCGGCAATCCGGCACTGCGATCGCCGCCGGTCCAGGTTTCGGCCCGCATCAGCGCGCGGGCGCATTGCGTGTAGATTTCCCCGATTTCGATAACGATCACGGTGGCCGGTTGCTTGCCCTTTTTCTCGAACCGGGCGCGCAGGTCGGAATCGGCCGTCAACCGGGCAGTGCCATTCACCCGCACCACGTTGTTCGAGCCGGGCACCATGAACATCAGCGCCACACGCGGATCGCGCACGATGTTGCGCAGGCTGTCCAGGCGGTTGTTGCCGCGCCAGTCGGGTAAGGCAAGGGTGCCGGGGTCAAGTTCCGTGACTACCGGGCCGTCATCACCCCGGGGGCTGCCATCCACCCCTTCTGGCCCCACCGTGGACAGCACGCACAGACGCGACGCCATAATCCATTTACGGTAAAGCGGCGTCAGCTGCCGCGCGACCTTGCGTAACGAGGCCGCCCCGGGGGTGCCGTACAACGTCTCGAGCGCGGTGATGTCATTGATGTACCGCATCCGGATCAAACCCAACTTCGCGCATCAATTTGTTCGAGCGCGTCTCGATCACTTCTTCCAGCCTGGCCAGAAAGTTTTCGCGATCGACACCCGGTTCGATCGGGTCGAGGAACTCGACGATTGCATGGCCGGGTTTACGCAGAATTCCCGACCGGGGCCAGAATACTCCCACATTGGTGGCCGCCGGCACGCAGGGGAAGCCCAGCCCCTCGTACAGAACGGCGGAGCCGACCTTGTAGGGCTTGTAGACCCCCGGCGCCACGCGGGTGCCCTGCGGATAGATCACCAGCTGTCCGGGTTCGGTAAACTCCTTGGCGACGTCCTTGACCATCTTGGCCACCGCGGCGCCGCGTTTGCCTCGATCGACCGGTATACAACCCAGTCGACGTGCGTACATACCGATGATTGGAGTCCACAGCAGTTCGCGCTTCATGATGAACTTGCCGTGGGGAACCGCGTCAAAGATCAGGATGATGTCGAAGAATGACTGATGCTTTGCGGCGATCACCACCTCGCCCGTGGGCACGTTGCCGCGCACCTCGCCGCGAATGCCCACCATCCAGCGCGCCAGCCAAATAGTGGTGCGCGCATAGATCTTGCAGGCGCGCAAGGCCCCGCGCTTGGAGAACAGCGCATAGGGCGCGAAGACCAGGCCCAGAACCGCCATCCATGCGTAGATCGTGACCATGAAGATCAGCGAGCGCACCCATTGGAACGCCATTGCCATCACGAAAGCTCCTTCAATTTGCGACGGGCCGCCGACCATGTCGCGGCAAAGGCCACTGCCGCGCCCAGAATGGGGATTACGGCAGGCAGTAGCCAATCGAATCCCTGAAACCCAAGGCCGGTCAGGAAACCGCCCGCGTCCGAGGCCTCGGGCAGCAGCAGCACCCCGGTCAGGCCCAGAACCGCCCCCACCACGGCACCGAAAAACGCGCGCCAGGTAAACCGCCGCACGAAAGCGCCGGCGATGAAACGGTCGCGCGCGCCGACCTGACGCAACACCTCGATGATCTGGGCGTTGGCCGCAAGCGAGGCATTGGCCGCAAGCGTGATCATCGCCGCCGTGGCCCCACCGATCAGCAAGATCGAGATCCAGCCCAACCGCCGCAACGAGGTAGCCGCATCGACCAGCGGCTCGCGCCAGCGGGAATGGTCATCCAGAACGGCTCCGGGCACCTCGGCCGCCAGCCGCAGGCGCAGGCCCATCGTGTCCAGCCCTGGCTCGCCCTCGATGATTTCGATCAGCTGCGGCACCGGCAGCGTGTCCAGCGGCAGGTCTGGTCCAAACCAGGGGACCAGCAGCGCGGCCTGCTCCTCGGCGCTGATCGCGCGGGCCGAGGCCACGCCGGGGGTCTGTTTCAGAACCTCCAACGCCGCCTGCGTCTGCGCGGCGCGCTGTTCAGCGGGCGCATTGATCCGCAGAGTGGCCGCTCCGGCCAGCTCCGAAGCCCAGCGATCGGCCAACCGGCCTGCGGCCAGCGACAGCGCGAGCGCGAACACGGCCAGAAACGCCATCGCGCCCGAGACGAACAGGGTCAGATGTGCGGTGAAGCCGGTGGGCGGCACCACGCGGTCGGCCCTTGTGTCGCGGCGCAACAGTGTGCGGATGTCCTGCCCGATCATAGGTCTGCCCCTGCCAGATGCAGCCGCCGCCGCGAGATCCGCAGCACCCGCGCCTGCACATGGCTTTTGGCCGCCCGGATCAGGCTCAGGTCATGGGTGGCGATCACCACCGTCTTGCCCATGCGGTTCAGCTCGATCAACAGCTGCATCAGCCGCTGCGACATCTCCCAATCTACGTTTCCGGTGGGCTCATCCGCCAGCACCACGTCGGGCGACAGGATCACCGCGCGGGCCAGCGCAGCCCGTTGCCGCTCGCCGCCCGACAGTTCGGGCGGCAGGGCGTCCATGCGGCTGCCGAGGCCGACCCATGCCAGCAATTCGGCAAGATCGGCACCGTGGGACTCCTCCGCGCGGCCTGACACCATCAACGGCAGGGCCACGTTCTCGGCCAGGGTCATGTGATCCAGAAACCGGCAATCCTGATGCACCACCCCGATCCGGCGCCGCAGCAGGGCCATCTGATCGCGGTCCAGCCGGGCGATGTCCTCATCAAAGGCACTGATCCGCCCCGAACTGGCCAGCAGCGCCCCGTAGCACAGTTTCAGCAGCGTGGTCTTGCCAGCCCCCGACGGCCCGGTGAGGAAATGGAAAGACCCCGGCTGCAACTGAACCGAGACATCGCTCAGCAGCTCACCGCCACCATAGCCGTAGCTGACATTTTCCAGCTCGATCACGCCTGCCCCCATTTTCGGTTGCGCCCTTCTTGCCCGAGCCCGCCCCCGGTTTCAATGCCCGCACCGGGTCCATTTGGCGACACTTGGCACGACCTGCGGAAATCGCGCTTTGCTGATATGTCTTAACGGACTATCATCCTTGGAAAAATGACGAACTGGCCCATGCCGGCCGCGGAGGCTGTATGCGACTAACATGCCCGAACTGTAACGCCCAGTACGAAGTGCCGGACGATGTCATTCCGGAAACCGGTCGGGACGTGCAATGTTCCAATTGTGAACAGACATGGTTCCAACCCAAGCATCCCGAAAAGGACGGTCAGACGGATGTGGCCGAAAATGAGCCCGCACCGACCTCGACCCAGACGCCACCTGAAGACCCAGACGAGCCTACCGCGCCCAAGCCGGAAGACACGGCCAGACCTGCGCCCGGATCCGAAGCCCCGAAACCGGAGCCGCGCAGCAGCGTGGACCCCACAGTCGCCAGCATTCTCCAGGAGGAGGCCGCCCGCGAGGCGGAATTGCGCGCCAAGGAAGGCACCAGCCTTGAAAGCCAGCCGGATCTGGGCTTGGACACTCCGCCCAAACCGGCGCCCGCCACCAAGCCGCCCGCTGCCACCGAAATCGCAGGCAACGCCGCGCAGCCTGGCGCCTTGCCGGACGTGGACAGCATCAATTCCAGCCTGCGCGGGGATGCGGCGGCAGACGCCGCCCCTGCAACCGAGGCGGCACCGCGCCGCTCGGGCGGGTTCATGCGCGGGTTTGCCCTGATGCTGATCATCGGCGTGGTGCTGTTTCTGATCTACGGAAATGCCCGCCAGATCAGCGAGGCGGTACCGCAGGCCGAACCGGTCCTTCAGTCTTATGTGAACCTAGTCGATCAGGCCCGCGTCTGGCTGGAAACGCAGGCGGGTTCGGCAGCCGAATAGGCCGCTTCAGAACCGTTCGAGCAACCGCTTGAGATATTCGAGTTCGATCTTCGGGCGGTCTGTTTCGCCGGTGCGACGGCGGATTTCATCCAACAGCTCGCGCGCCCGACGATAGACGTCTTCGCCCTGCAGCAGGTTCTCGTCCGTCGAGATCGACCCCGCCGCGCCCGGATTCCGGCCCAGCGGATCGCGATTGTTGGCCTGCATGTCGCCATCCTGCGTGCCCTGACCCGGCTGGTTCTGCTGATTCTGGGCCATGGCTTCGCCCAGTGACCGCATGCCCTCGCGCAAGGCCTCCATCGCTTCGGACTGACGGTCGATGGCCTCGGCCAGATCCTGATCGCGTAGGGCCTGTTCGGCCTCGTCCATGGCCCGCCCGGCGCGGCCCAGCGATTCCCGTGCCGCGTCGCCTTCGGGCGTTCCGGCCCCCGGCAAGTTCTGTTGCTGGCGTCGCAATTCTTCCCGCAGCGCCTGCTGGCGATCCGCCAGCATCCCTTCACCGCTCTGGCCTTCGCCGGATTGGTCCGAGCCCTGCCCGCCTTGACCCTCGTGGCTCTGGCCCCGGCCCTGCCCGCCGGACTGGCCCTCGTTGCCCTGGCTTTCACCGGCCCGAGCCCCCGGGTTGAACTGTTCCTGCAGGTCGCGGAAGGCCTCGTCGCTCAGGCCCTGTTGTTCGCGCAGGGTTTCGGCCAAGCCTTCCATGGCTTGTTGCCCTTCCGACTGGCCGCCCTGACCCTGACCTTGGGTCACGCGCATGTTTTCCATCATCTGCTGGAATTCCTCCAGCGCCTGCTGCGCCTCGGCCATGCGGCCCTGTTCCATCAGTTCCTGAATGCGGTCCATCATGCGCTGCAGGTCATCCTGCGTCATCTGCATGGTCTCGCCGTTCTGGTTCTGCTGACCCTGCTGGCCGCCCTGATTCTCTTGCGCCAATCGCTGCAGTTGGCGCAGATATTCGTCGGTCGCCTCGCGCAGTTCTTGCATCAGATCGGCGATCTCCTCGTCGCTGGCGCCGTTCTTCATCGCCTCGGTCAGCCGTTCCTGCGCCCGGCGCATCCGTTCCAGCGCATCCGCCAGCGTGCCTTCCTCGATCAACAGGGCCAGATCCCACAGCGCCTGGGCGATTTCCTCCTGCTGTTCCGGTTTCAGACCGAACTCGGTGAAGGTTTCCAGCCGGCGCAGGATGAAGCGCAGGCGTAGATAGGCGGTTTCCGAGCGGAAGATGTCTTCGGGACGGTGCGACACGGCGCGCAGCACCTGCGCCACGCGCGGCGCGTTGGCCCGCGCCCACAACAGATCGCGCCGCTGTTCGATCACCGCCGCAGCGAGCGGGTCAAAGAACCGACGCGCGGGCAGCGCGGTTTGATAGGGTTCGGCATCCGAAGTCTGATCAGCGGCATCCTGCGCCGACAGGGTTATCCTGACCGGCAGATGCGCCCAGGGGTGCTGCGAGAAATCCTCGATAAGGTCCTCGGTGAAATCGCTGCGGTCGCCGGCGATCGGCATCGGCAGAGGAACGGTGATGGCCTCGCGCGGGTCGGGCACCGTGGCCAGGCCGTAACGGCGGTCGACCGCGGCAAGGTCCAGCTCAATCCGGGCCTCGCCCGAAACCACGCCGTAGTCGTCGCGTGCCGCAAAGGGAAGTTTCATCTGCCCCCCCGCCTCGGCGGTCGGCGGCGCCGCCACGTCGATCTGCGGCCGCGTGTCGGCGATAATCTGGACCGACCAGTCGCGCCCGGCCGGACCTTCGATCGACAGTCGGCCGGATTGCTCGGCGATGAAATCCTGTTCCGGCTCCGTTGCGGCCTCAGCCCCGCCGCGCGAGGTTGTTTCCGTCAGGCTGTGCGCCCCGACCGCACCGTAGAATCGCAGGGTAACATGGCTGCCTTGCGGAATAGACAGGGTCGAGCCGGACTGATCGGCCAGATACAGGGTCGGCAAGCCGGTATAGCGGGGCGGCTCGACCCAGCCTTCCCAGCTGGGACCCTGACCCGCCGTCGCGGCACCCGGCGTCATTTCCGTCACCGACCCGATACGCCAGAACGAGCCGAACACCAGCCCCACCACCAGCGCCAGCATGGCGACGAAGCGCAGACCAAAGGGATCTCTCCGGTTCAGGTCCAGATCCGGTCGGACCGGCCCGGCCTGGGCCGCTCGCGCGGCCATACGCGCCTGATGCGCTCGCCACAGCGCCACCGAATCCGGGTCCATCGCGCCGATGGCCTGATCGTCCATCAAAGCCTGGATAGGTCGTCCGGGCAGGGTTTCGTCCAACCGGACCAGTGCCTGCGCCCGGGTTGGCAGGTGAAACCTGCGCGCGCCCCAAATCAACGTCGCACACAGCGCCACGGCGGCCATCCCGCCCGCGATCCAGACCGTTTCGACGCCGACCATGTCCTGAACGCCCAGCATCAGCAGGCCCAGAACAAGCATCAGCAATGACAGGAAAGGCCAAAAGGCCCGCAACGCCTGCTCGGCCAGCATCCCGCCATGGGTCAGCCACAGGGACGCCTTGGGAATGGGCAGGTTCGATCTGTCGGTCACGGCGGGCCTCCGGGTCAGGCCCGCGCGGTCATCGCGTCAGAGCCATTCCGGTATGGTATCGCGGTTTATGATTTCGTCAAAGGTGGGCCGTTCACGAATAACCGCAAATTGATCGCCATTCACCAGAACCTCGGGGATCAGCGGGCGGGTGTTGTATTCGCTGGCCATCACCGCGCCATAGGCACCGGCGCTGCGAAATGCGACCAGATCGCCGGGGGTCAGCGGCGGCATGTTGCGCTGCTTGGCAAAGGTGTCGCCGGTTTCGCAGACCGGGCCGACGATGTCATAGGGGCGCTGCTCGACCCCCGGTGCGGGTTCGATGACGGGGACGATGTCATGATAGGCATCGTACATGGCCGGACGGATCAGATCGTTCATCGCCCCGTCCAGGATCAGGAAATCGCGCCCTTCGCCCGACTTTACATAGATCACCTTCGACACCATCAGCCCTGCGTTACCCGCGATCAGGCGGCCCGGCTCGATCTCGATCTCGCAGCCCAGATGGCCCAGCGTTTCCTTGATCATCGCGCCGTATTCGACCGGCAGCGGCGGCGCCTCGTTCGAACGCGCATAGGGGATGCCCAACCCGCCACCCAGGTCCAGGCGGTGAATGTCGTGGCCTTGTGCGCGCAGCTGTTCGGTTAGCTCGGCCACCTTGGAGTATGCCAGGCGGAATGGCTCAAGATCGGTCAGTTGCGAGCCGATATGAACGTCGATGCCCACCACCTTCAGCCCCGGCAAGTTGGCGGCATGGGTATAGACCTCGGGTGCACGGGCGATCGGGATACCGAATTTGTTTTCGGATTTACCTGTGGCGATTTTGGCATGTGTCTTGGCATCAACGTCCGGATTCACGCGAACGGTGATCGGCGCGATCACGCCCAGTTCCTGCGCGACGGCGTTGATCACCTCCATCTCGGGTTCCGATTCGACGTTGAATTGGCGAATACCACCTGTCAGCGCGGTGCGGATCTCCTCGGCCGTCTTGCCGACGCCTGAGAACACGATCTTTTCGCCCGGCACACCCGCTGCCTTGGCCCGCAGGTACTCGCCGCCCGAAACCACGTCCATTCCAGCGCCCGCCTGCGCCAGCGTTTTCAGGATGGCCTGGTTGCTGGCCGCCTTCATCGCATAGCAGACCAGATGGTCGGTGCCCGCCAGGGCGTCGTCGAACAGGCGAAAGTGCCGCAGCAGCGTGGCCGTGGAATAGACATAGAACGGCGTTCCGACCGCCTCGGCGATGTGGGCGATCGGGACATCTTCGGCGTGCAGCGCGCCGTCGCGGTACAGAAAATGATCCATGTCTGCGCGCTTAGACCATAACGGCCCCGCGGATCAACGGGGTTTGCGGCGCGGGCAGGCAAACAGGGCCTAGCCCGGTGGCGCCACGCCGCCCCTCAGGCCGGTCTCGAGCAGGGCCAACGTGGCATCGCGCCGGGCCTCAAAGACATCTTCCTCGACCCCGAAGATCGCCAGATGGATCACCAGCCCGTCCAGCATCGCCGTCACCGCCTGCGCCGCGGCCTGCGCACTCAGGTCGCTGCGGATTTCACCCGCGCGGATCAAGGGGGCCAACTGATCCGCATAGTGATCGGCCAGCCAGGCGAAGAACCCGCCGATGATCTCGGCCGCGCGCGGGTCCTGGAAACCGGGGCCCAGCACGTCAAAGAACAGCCGCGTCGCCGCCAGGCGGTCGGCAGGCATGGACAGACGCAGCCCGGTCATGAACTGGTCCAGCGTCTGCGGGGCCGGGATGTCGCTGATGCGAGCGCGGATATCCTCGAAATACCGCCGCAGCAACGCCAGAAGCAAAGCCTCCTTGCTTTGGAAATACAGATACAGTGTGCCCTTGGCCATCGCGGCCTGGCGGGCCAAGTCCTGCATCTTTGTGGCGTGATAGCCCTGATCCAGAAAGCATGCCATGGCCGCATCCAATATGCGCCCCTGCATCTCTTCTCGATCGACGATCTTCGGCATCTTGCCCCTCAATTTTCTTACGGCTTTCTTACGGCGCGCCCCTCTTGACGCAGACTGGACGCAGCGTCACGCAATTTCAATTTTTTGATGACTACCGGGTCATTAAAGCCGTCTCCATTTATGACCCACCAGTCATTAATAGGGTCCTGTCATGGCGCACTCGTCACAAATCAACGCCGGCCCAACGCGGCCTGTGGCGTCCCAACACACGGCCACAGCCGCCAAACTGATGCTTCTCCTCGTCGCCAGCTTTGTCACGCTGGTCCCCGGTGGCCCGATCGAGACCCGGGACTTTTCCGGGCTGGGCGAAACAGTATTCTGGGGTTTCAACGCCTTTCTGATCGCGCTTGCTCTGCTGGCCGTGGGGTCGGCGGTGGCCATGCTGCGCGGCTCGGCCGTCGCAAGCTGGGGCGCCATCGTGGCGGCCTAGGGATACATCTTCGTGGTCCTGCTGGACCTGGGTCATGTGTTCCCGACATCACCCGACCCGATCCCGCTGATGCTGGGGCTGGTCGAGATCCTGGATTTCATCCTGGCCGTCTATGTCCTGGCGCTGGCCCATCGCGGCCTGGGCCATTTCTGAACCCGCCTCACACACCCGAACCAGAGCTTGGGCCACGCCACGACAGGCGCGGCACCGACGCCTGTTGAACATCCCAAACGAAAGGAAAATTCATGTTGTTCACGGAACAATTCAAAGTGGCGGCCTTGCCGCTGGCCCTGATCACGGCCACCTGCAGCGGCACCGGGCGCAACACCAACCCGTTCTGGCAGCCGAGCCGGGCCCGGCTTATGCCGCTGATCTGGACCAGTGCCGCGCCCTGGCCAAGTCCCAGAACCTGTGGAACCCGGAAACTCGGTAACAGGCCCTGATCGAGGCCGGAGTCGGCGCTCTGGCCGGTCTGTCGGACGATACGGTCGGCAACGCCGAAGGCGCTTTGGCCGGTGCGGCCGTGGGATCGGCGGCGGGGGCCGTCGCTGGCGCGGCCGAAATGCGCAATACCCGGCGCGACATCTTGATCGAGTGTCTGCGCCAGCGCGGACACTCCGTGGCCGGCTGACAAACGCAGGCAACCGATCAGAAGGTCTTTGAAATCCCTGACCGCGCGTAACCAGAAACGGACACTCCAGCCCCTGAGCGCGCGGGCTCTTCCACAGGCTGCGATCGCTGTGCGCTCGTGGACTCGCAGGCCGCCAGTACAGCAAGCGACAAGATCAGGCCGATCAGTTTCATATCTATGCCTTTTCCTCGGGTCACATGCGACATGGTGGCTGGCGCGCCGCTTTCAAGCAGATTGCGGGATCAAATCCCGAAAAACACGCTGATCGGCCCCTTGTGCAAGCCAACCCCGCCACCGACATAAGCGCCGCTGCTCGACACGCCCACATTGGCGTTCAAGGTCGGCTGAACGGGCTCTCCGTCGGCGCCGCAGGCTGCCAAAGCCAAGGCGGCCGCGATCAGGGCAATCACGCGCAAGGTTGTCATTTCAGCAACTCCTTCCAACGGGCGATCTGAGCCCGGACCTGGTCCGGGGCCGTACCACCATAGGACTGGCGCGAGTTTACCGAATTATCCACGCCAAGGACAGAATAGACATCCTGCGTGATGCCCGCGTGGACCGATTGCATGTCCTCGAGCGTCAGATCGGGCAGGTCGCAGCCCTTCTTCTCGGCCATGGCGACCAGCGATCCGGTGACGTGGTGCGCATCACGGAAGGGCAGGCCCAGCACACGCACCAGCCAGTCGGCCAGATCGGTCGCGGTGGAAAAGCCCGAGCCGGCGGCAGCGGCCAGGCTGTCGCGGTTGGCGGTCATGTCCTTGACCATGCCTTCCATTGCGGCCAGCGCCAGCATCCAGTTGTCGGCGGCGTCAAAGACCTGTTCCTTGTCTTCCTGCATGTCCTTGGAATAGGCCAGCGGCAGGCCCTTCATCACCATCATCAGCGCCGTGTTGGCACCAAAGATCCGGCCCACCTTGGCGCGGATTAGTTCAGCGGCGTCGGGGTTCTTTTTCTGAGGCATGATCGACGAGCCGGTCGAGAACCGGTCGGACAGGGTGACGAAACGGAACTGGGCCGAGGACCAGATCACCAGTTCCTCGGCAAAGCGCGACAGGTGCACCGCGCAGATCGAGGCCACCGACAAAAATTCCAGCGCGAAGTCCCGGTCGCTGACCGCATCCAGCGAGTTGGCGGCGGGCCGGTCAAAGCCCAGCGCCTGCGCCGTCATGTGCCGGTCGATCGGGAAAGACGTGCCGGCCAGCGCCGCAGCACCCAGCGGGCATTCGTTCATCCGGGCGCGCGCATCCCGCACGCGGCTGAGGTCGCGGCCGAACATCTCGACATAGGCCATCATGTGGTGGCCCCAGGTCACCGGCTGCGCGGTCTGCAGGTGGGTGAAGCCGGGCATGACCCAATCGGCCCCGGCCTCGGCCTGCGCCAAAAGCGCGCGGATCAGGGCCAGCAGGCCGGATTCGGCGGCGTCCAGCTGATCGCGGACCCACAGTTTGAAATCGGTCGCCACCTGGTCATTGCGGCTGCGGCCCGTGTGCAGGCGGCCTGCGGGCTCGCCGATGATCTCTTTCAGCCGCGCCTCGACATTCATGTGGATGTCTTCCAGCGCAGTCGAAAACTGGAACTCACCGCGTTCGATCTCTGACAAAACGGTGAGCAGCCCTTCCCGAATGGCCTCGGCATCACTATCACTTATGACGCCCGTGGCGGCCAGCATGGCGGCATGGGCACGCGAGCCCGCGATGTCCTGGGCCGCCATCCGTCGGTCGAACCCGATCGAGGCATTGATCGCCTCCATGATCGCGTCTGGTCCGGCGGCAAAGCGGCCGCCCCACATCTGGTTCGAGGATTGTTCGGTCATGCTGGAAAACCCGGAGTTGATATGCGCCTGTTTCGTCTGATCCCCCTTTATATGGCCCTTGCGCTGGGTGCAAATGCCGCTTTGGCCGCCGACACGCAGGCCTTGGCCGACCTGCGCGAGGGCAGTCTGAAACGCCTGATCCTGCATTCCGAGCCGAAACCGGTCTCGGACGCGGAGTTTCTGCTGGAAGATGACGGCGGCACGGCCACACTGGCGGACTATCGCGGCAAATACGTTCTGCTGAACTTTTGGGCCACTTGGTGCGCACCCTGCCGCAAGGAGATGCCCCAGATCGCCGAGTTGCAGGAGGAATTCGGCGGAGACCAGTTCGAGGTTCTGACACTGGCCACCGGCCGCAACTCGCCCGCGGGGATCAAGAAGTTCTTTGACGAAAACGGCATCACCAACCTGCCCCGCCACCAGGACCCGAAACAGGCCGTCGCGCGTGAGATGGGCATCGTCGGCCTGCCGATCACCGTGATCATCGACGCCGAAGGCCGGGAAATTGCGCGGCTGATCGGCGATGCCGAATGGAACTCGGACAGCGCCAAGGCGATCATCGCGGCCCTGCTGCACCCCGAAAGCTGACCGCCTGACGGGCCTTTTGTGCTAGACTGGAACCGGCCTGAACAGGGCCGGTTTTTCATTGGAAACAGACAGGAGGCTGAGATGAAACCGGTGGTTTTGCTGATCGGCCGGCTACCCAACGTGATCGGCGACGTGGCGCGGCAACTGGACCACCTTCCGATCCGGTGGCTGGGCGCGCATGATCCGGACGAGGTGCGGCGGCAACTGGACGCCGAACCGCGCATCGCCTGCGCGATCATGGGCGCGGGCCTCGATGACAAGGTGCGCGGCGAACTGTTGGGTATCATCGCGGCGCGGCGGCCGGATATCTGCATTCACCTCAAGGATCGCGCCTCAGGGCCCGAGGGGCTGGTGCCCTTCGTCGAGCGCGTTGTCCGACACGAACTGCTGGAGCCGCACGACGGCACCTGACGCAACGCCACCTTTGACAGGGCCTGACCCCGCTTGCACTCTGCCTGCGGGAGGACATCATGCCGCTGGAAATCCTGCTGGTTCTGGTGGTCGGTGGCATTGCCGGCATCACCGCACTGCTGCATCTGACAGGCAAATCGCGCCTACGCGTGCTGAGCGCAGATACCGCGCGCGCCGAATGGGTGCGCCATTTTCCCGACGACACCATCATCGACGTCACCCTGACCCATGACGGCCACGCGGCGCTGGTGCGCACCGAGACCGGGCCGGGCCTGTTGTGGTCCTTTGGCGCCGACACGGTGGCCCGCCACCTGCGCGATTTCGACTGGATCGACCACCCCGAGGGCATCGAGGTCCAGTTCCACGACTTCGCCACCCCCGGCGTCACCGTCCGCCTTGACGAAACCGAGCGCCGCCACTGGCGCCACCTGCTGGAGCCCGCATGACCGACCAGATCAGTTTTCCCGATGTCGTCCAATGGGCAGTCCCGTTCTTCATCGCCGCCATCCTGGCCGAATTTCTATGGATCGCCATGAAGGGCCGTGGCGGCCGGTATGAAACCCGCGACGCCGTGACCTCGCTGATTATGGGGGCAGGCAACATCGCGTCCGGGTTCCTGCTGGGCTTCATCGCCTATGGATTCTTCATGTGGCTGTGGAAGATCACGCCCTTGGATCTGGGCACATCGATTCCGGTGATCATCCTGTGCTTTGTGCTGGATGACCTGCGATATTACTGGGTGCACCGGTTCGGGCACCGCATCCGCTGGGTCTGGGCCAGCCATGTGAACCACCACAGCTCGCAACACTACAACCTGACCACCGCCCTGCGGCAGACCTGGACCTATACCTTCACCTTCATGATGGTCGTGCGTGCGCCGCTGATCCTGCTGGGGTTCCACCCGGCGATGGTGCTGTTCTGCGGCGGCCTGAACCTGATCTACCAGTTCTGGATCCACACCGAGGCCATCGGCAAGATGCCGCGCTGGTTCGAGGCGGTCATGAACACTCCCAGCCACCACCGCGCCCACCACGGCCGCAACGCGCGCTATCTGGATTGCAACTATGCCGGAGTGTTCATCATCTGGGACAAGCTGTTCGGCACATTCGTCCCCGAGCAGGAGCACGACCGGGTCGATTATGGCTTGGTGCATAATATCGGCACCTTCAACCCGCTGCGCGTGGCCTTTCACGAATGGGTGGCCATTTGGCGTGACGCGACCCAACCGGGCCTGACCCTGAAACAGCGGCTGGCCTATTGTTTTGCCCCGCCGGGCTACAGCCATGACGGCAGCCGCGACAGCTCCGAGCAGATCAAGGCCAAGCACCTGGCCCGCCACCCCGAAGATCGCGGAACACCCGGTTTCGAACAATTCGATAAAAATCTGCCCAACCAACAAGCGGAACGGGCCTGATCACGCGGTGGTGATAGCAGGCCGGCCTTGAAACTCCGCCCCCCGGAACCACGTCTCCTTGGGTAAATTTGCCCAACCCGGAGGTCCCGATGACACGATTCACAGTTTGTTCGACCATCGTCGGTCTGTTGGGTCTGGCCACCGCAATGCTCAGCGCACTGGCCGCGCAACCGCTGTCGGGGCTTCTCGTTCTGGGTCTGGCCGGTATGGGGTTCGGGATGCTGGGCGCTGTCATCGGCGCCGTCGTGGCAATGCAGCCAATCACCTCGTCCACCCGCTGAAGCGGCCCGCCCTTAACCGCAAATTCACCTGTTGCACGCGAAACTGAGAGGGAACCGATTTCGGTGTCTCAGAAGGATTCGGCGCGATGGGGAAAAAGGATTTGTCAGATCTGCCGGAAGGCGCGGACAGCCCGCTGAATTCGGCCGTCTCTGCGCGCGACAGATCGGCCGTACAAATGGCGACCGAGGCGGTCAGGCACAGGCAATGCCACCTGGCCTATCAACCGGTGATGCAAGCCCGGCCGCCCCACGGGGTCGCCTTCTACGAAGGGTTCATCCGCGTTCTGGATGAAACCGGCCGGGTGATTCCCGCGCGGGAATTCATGCCGCAGGTCGAAAACACCCCGATCGGGCGCGATCTGGATTGCGTGGCGCTGGAAAAAGGCTTGCGGGCAATGGCCCGCAACCCCGAAATCCGACTGGCCATCAACATGTCCGCACGCTCGATCGGCTATGCGCGCTGGTCGCGCGTGTTGGAGCGGTTTTTGAAACGCGACCCCACCATCGGCGAACGGTTGATCCTGGAAATCTCCGAGGATTCCGCCATGCAGGTGCCGGAACTGGTGATCGACTTCATGGACCGACTGCAGGACAAGGGGGTCGCCTTCACGCTGGATGATTTCGGAGCCAGCAACTTCAGCTTCCGCCATTTCCGCGAGTTCTTTTTCGACGCCGCCAAGATCGACGGACAATTCGTGCGCGGCATCAGCACCAACCCCGACAATCAGGCGCTGGTCCGCGCCCTGATCGCCGTGGCCCGCGAATTCGAAATCCTGGTGATCGCCGAATCGGTCGAGACCCGGGAGGACGCCGAGTTCCTTATGGCCAGCGGCGTGGATTGCCTTCAGGGATTTCTGTTCGGCGCCCCGTCGGTCAAACCACCGTGGGAACAGAAAAGCGCCGAGAAAACCGCAAGTTGAGCGCCTCATGACCGCGCTACCCCGTCCCCCGGTCGCCGTCTGAGACAAGCTGTCCGTTGCTGCACATGCAGCGTTGCGCTATTGCAGAGGGGCTGGAGCGGGGGATCACGAGGCGCTCTTGCATCGTCAGAGAGGCTCTCTGCGACCTGCGCCGTCAGATTTCCCATTAGGACCATGACGGTAAAGGAATGACTCAATGACAAACGTTGTAATCGCATCCGCCGCGCGTACGGGCGTCGGCAGTTTTGGCGGTTCGTTCGCGAACACCCCCGCACATGATCTGGGCGCGGCCGTTCTGGAAGCCGTCGTCGAACGCGCCGGGATCGATAAGGCTGAGGTGAGCGAGACCATCATGGGCCAGGTCCTGACCGCGGCACAGGGCCAGAACCCCGCCCGTCAGGCCCACATCAACGCCGGCTTGCCCACGGAAAGCGCGGCTTGGGGCATCAACCAGGTCTGCGGCTCGGGGCTGCGCGCCGTCGCACTGGGCGCTCAGCACATCCAGCTGGGCGATGCCGAGATCGTCTGCGCCGGCGGACAGGAAAACATGACCCTGTCGCCCCATGCGGCATCGCTGCGCGCAGGCCACAAGATGGGCGACATGACCTATATCGACACGATGATCCGCGACGGTCTGTGGGATGCGTTCAACGGCTACCACATGGGTCAGACCGCCGAGAACGTGGCCGAGAAGTGGCAGATCAGCCGCGACATGCAGGACGAATTCGCCGTGGCCAGCCAGAACAAGGCCGAGGCCGCGCAGAAGGCCGGCAAGTTCAAGGACGAGATCGTGCCCTTCACCATCAAGACGCGCAAGGGCGACATCGTGATGGACAGCGACGAATACATCCGCCACGGCGCCACCATCGAAGCCATGCAGAAGCTGCGCCCGGCCTTCACCAAGGACGGAACCGTGACGGCGGCAAACGCGTCCGGCCTCAATGATGGCGCAGCGGCGACCCTGCTGATGTCCGCCGACAACGCGGAAAAGCGCGGGATCGAGCCGCTGGCCCGCATCGCGTCCTACGCAACCGCCGGGCTGGACCCGTCGATCATGGGCGTCGGGCCGATCTATGCCTCGCGCAAAGCGTTGGAAAAGGCCGGCTGGTCGGTTGACGACTTGGATCTGGTCGAGGCCAACGAGGCCTTTGCCGCACAGGCCTGCGCCGTGAACAAGGACATGGGCTGGGATCCCTCGATCGTAAACGTCAACGGCGGCGCCATCGCCATCGGCCACCCGATCGGTGCGTCGGGCTGCCGGGTTCTGAACACCCTGCTGTTCGAAATGAAGCGCCGGAACGCCAAAAAGGGCCTAGCAACCTTGTGCATCGGCGGCGGCATGGGCGTTGCCATGTGCGTGGAGCGTCTCTGAGGCCGAAGCCGGGTAGCCGGCCCCGCCGTACCGCCTTTGGGGTGGCCCTTGCGATCCAACGCGCAAGGGCCACAAGGATGACGCAACCCGGCAACTCTTCTGCGGCGCGGCAATTTTCCGGAGAAAGATTATTGCGTAGCTGTAGCGGTTTTTGTAGCAACATTATCAAGCCATATTTTCAATGGAGGAGTCCTAAATGGCACGAACAGCTCTCGTAACTGGCGGCACCCGCGGCATCGGCGCGGCGATTTCCAAGGCGCTGAAGGCCGAAGGATACAATGTCGCCGCCTCGTATGCGGGGAATGACGAGGCCGCGGCCAAGTTCACCGAAGAAACCGGCATCCCCACCTACAAATGGAACGTCGCGGACTATGACGAGTCCAAGGCCGGGATCGCAAAGGTCGAAGCGGATCTGGGGCCGATCGACATCGTGGTCGCCAATGCCGGCATCACCCGCGACGCGCCGTTCCACAAGATGACCCCCGAACAGTGGCACCAGGTGATCGACACCAACCTGACGGGCGTGTTCAACACCGTCCACCCTGTCTGGCCAGGAATGCGTGAGCGCAAGTTCGGCCGGGTGATCGTAATCAGTTCGATCAACGGTCAGAAGGGCCAGTTCGCCCAAGTGAATTACGCCGCCACCAAGGCGGGCGATCTGGGCATCGTCAAGTCGCTGGCCCAAGAGGGCGCTCGGGCGGGCATCACGGCCAACGCGATCTGCCCCGGCTACATCGCGACCGAGATGGTCATGGCCGTTCCGGAAAAGGTACGCGAGGCCATCATCGGCCAGATCCCAGCCGGTCGCCTGGGCGAACCGGAAGAAATCGCCCGCTGCGTGGTGTTCCTTGCTTCCGACGATTCGCAATTCATCAACGGTTCGACTATTTCGGCCAACGGGGCGCAGTTCTTCGTCTGATCGCGCTTGAAAAACGAAATCGGGCCGACCCCTTGGGCCGGCCCTTCTTATATCCCGTAAGAACGCGCGCGCTGCGCTCAGCGGGAACCCGTGACCCATTTCCAGAAACTCCGGACCAGCGCGCCACGCTCTTGATGAGCGCGTAGAATCGCCTTTTGCGCGGCGGGGTTTGTCGTCATCTCGATCATGGCGGTCCCTTTCTGATTAAATTGAACTTGACTTGCACTAAATATGACTTTTGCTCTTAAAGGGCGCAAACGAGAGTTTTTCCCATATCGCATAAGAATTTCTGAATCGAAATGAGTGATCGCCTTCCCCCGCTGACCGCCCTGCGCGCCTTTGACGCCGCTGCCCGACACATGTCCTTTGCCAAGGCCGCGGACGAGTTGAACGTCACGCCGGCAGCCTTGTCGTTTCAGATCAAGTCGCTGGAGGAACACCTGGGCCAGCCGCTGTTCCGCCGCCTGAACCGCGCGGTCGAACTGACCGAGGCCGGGCGGACTCTCGCCCCCGGCGCGGCCGAGGGCTTTGCCCGGCTGCAAGCCGCCTGGGCCGCGACGCGCCGGTTGCAGGACAACACGTCACTGACGATCACTGCGGGTCCGGCCCTGACGGCCAAGTGGCTGGCGCCGCGCCTTTATGAATTCGCCCGTGCACATCCCGAGATCGACCTGCGGTTCTCGGCCACCTTGCGCAACCTGGATTTCGACCGCGACGACGTGGATGTGGCGATCCGGTTCGGCTATGGGCAGGATGACGGACTGTATTCGGTTCCGGTGCGGCCCGAGTGGTTGACCCCGGTCATGACACCCGAACTGGCCGAGCGGTATCCGACGCCGCAAAGCCTGACCGAGGCGCCCCTGATCCATGACGACTCGATCGGTTTCCTGAACCCGCCCTGTGACTGGCCCGCGTGGTTCCGTGCGGTCGGGGTGGACTTCACGCCGACCCATGGCACGCATTTTTCAAACGCCGACCATGCCATCGACGCGGCGGTGGCGGGGATGGGCGTTGCGCTTGGGCGGCGGCCCATGATCATGAAGGACGTGATCGAGGGCCGACTGGTCACCCCGTTCAGGATCGCTATCGAAACCAAGGCCCGGTTCCGGTTCCTGTGCCGCAAGGGCGAAGAGACCCGTCCTCAGATCGCAGCCTTTCGCGATTGGTTCCTTGCGGAAATCGAAAAAACTGCGCACATATCCGACGGTTTCACAATCATCCCGGTCGAGGACATTTCCCCCGCATGACCAAGACCCGTGCCACCGCCGTCGGTTTTGTCGCCGTATTGTTGTGGGCCTTGCTGGCCCTGTTCACCGTTGGCTCGGCCCCAACTCCGCCGCTGTTGCTGAACGCGATCTGTTTCAGCATCGGCGGCACGCTGGGGCTGATCTGGACATGGCGCAGCGGCGGGTTGACCCAGTTGCGTCAGATCAGCTGGAAGGTGTTCACCTTCGGCACCTTGGGGTTGTTCGGGTATCACGCGCTGTATTTCTCGGCCCTGCGCATGGCGCCTGCAGCTGAGGCAGGTTTGATCGCCTATCTCTGGCCGCTGCTGATTGTGCTGTTTTCGGGACTGCTGCCCGGAGAAACCCTGCGCGTGGGGCATCTGCTGGGGGCCTGTCTGGGCTTTTCCGGCGCCGCGCTCATCATCACCGGCGGCGGCAGCACCGGATTTCGGGCGGAATACCTGCCCGGCTATGCTCTAGCGCTGCTGTGCGCGCTGACATGGTCGGGGTATTCCGTGCTCTCGCGGCGGTTGGGCCAGACACCCACCAGCTCGGTCGCGGTATTCTGCGTGTTGACCGCGCTTGCCTCGTGGGCGCTGCATTTCGTCCTCGAGCACACAGTTTGGCCGCAAGGCACATTGGGCTGGGCCTCGACCGTCGCGCTGGGGCTGGGGCCGGTGGGGCTGGCCTTCTATGTCTGGGATATCGGAGTCAAGCAGGGAGACATCCAAATGCTTGGCACCAGTTCTTACGCGGCGCCACTGCTGTCGACCCTAGTGCTGGTTGTGGCCGGGATCGCCGCGCCCTCTTGGACGCTGGCGATCGCGGCCGTTTTGATAACCGGCGGCGCCGCGATTGCGGCGCGGGCCAGCCTCAGGCGCTGACGGAGAGACGCTCGATCTCTTCCTTCAGCTTCAGCTTCTGTTTCTTCAGTTGGGCAATGTGGAGATCGTCAATCCCGGGCGCGCGCTGGGCTTCTTCGACCTGGAGACTGAGGCTTGCGTGCTTCTTCTTCAGTTCACTCAGATGTGCGCTAACGCTCATGGCGATCCTCCTTCTCTGTTGATCTATCTGACATGGGAAGTTGACCACAACATTTCCACCCTGTCACGCTGCAGACGCACAGAATCTGTCACAAATCCGACAATTTCGGCTGGTCTTTGCCTAAAGCTGCCCGGGCCAGCGCAGCGGCCGCCCGTGTCGCAGGACATCGGACACCGCGGGCGCATAGCTGTCCTCGTCGCGCTCATGGCGGTCGCCTTGATGCAGAATCAGCGGCGCATGCAGGCGAAACGCAGCCCGCCCGCCTTTGCGCGCGCGCAAGATCACCAATTCGGCGGCTCGTCCTCGGCGCGGCGCCAGGGGCAGGATTTCGAGCGACCCCAGCCGATCCGTGCAGGCGGCCATAAGGTCCGGCAGGCGGTCGGCGCGTTGTATCATGTGCAGATAGCCGCGCGGCGCCAGACGACGGGCCGCGGCCTCGACCCATGCGACCAGCGGGGTTTGTTCACCCAGCGCGATGCGCCGACCGGCATCCGCGGCGGCGCTGTGCGCACCGGCACGGTAATAGGGCGGGTTCGCGATGACGTGATCGAACTGAAGCTGGCGCAGCTCGGACGGCAACTGGGCCAGATCAGCGGCGTAGGCCGACAGGGCAATGCCGTTTTCGCGTGCGTTCCGCCGGGCCAGATCCGCATAGGCCGGCTGCAATTCCACACCATTCAGGCGTAGATCAGGAACCCGGGCACCGAGGCAAAGAACCGCAGCTCCGGCCCCGCACCCCAGTTCCAGCACGGACTGGCCGGGGCTGGCCGGAACCGCCGCGGCAAGCAGAACCGGATCGACCCCGGCCCGATATCCGTCGCGCGGCTGCAAAAGGCGCAGGCGCCCGCCCAGAAAATCGTTGCAGGTCAGATCGGTATCGGCAAACGCGGTCATCGCCCCAAGGGAATGTCGTTGTCGCGCATTACGCGCTGCGCGCGCGAGAGATCTTCGGTCCGGACCATCAGCCTGCGGGGGAAGATGCCGATGCCGCCTTCGAGCACGCTCATATTTACGTCCATCTCAAAGCAGTCTATATCCTCGCCCTCAAGGAGAGCGGACGCAAAGGCCATGACGGTCGGATCGGTGCTGCGCAGAAGTTCTTTCATGGGGATGGATGTAAGGGCAAGGCGGGGCGAAAGTCGAGCCTTGTGACAGGAGTGTGATGGACATCGGCACGATCTCGAAACCGCATGAGCGACTGGCCGAGCTGCTGGCCGGCGAAATGGACGCGGTGAACACGTTGATCCGCACCCGCATGGCCTCGGAGCACGCGCCCCGCATCCCCGAGGTGACCGCGCATCTGGTTGAAGCGGGCGGCAAGCGCCTGCGCCCGATGCTGACCTTGGCTGCCGCGCGGCTGTTCGGCTATGGCGGCGATCATCACATCCGCCTGGCCGCCACGGTCGAATTCATCCACACCGCCACGCTTTTGCATGACGACGTCGTGGACGAGAGCGCCCAGCGGCGCGGCCGGCCCACCGCCAACCTGCTGTGGGACAACAAGTCCAGCGTGCTGGTCGGCGACTACCTGTTTTCGCGCAGCTTCCAGTTGATGGTGGAAACCGGGTCTTTGCGGGTTCTGGACATTCTGGCCAATGCCTCGGCCACCATTGCCGAAGGCGAGGTGCTGCAGATGACCGCTGCCACCGACCTGCGCACCGACGAGAGCGTGTATCTGCAGGTCGTGCGCGGCAAGACCGCGGCGCTGTTTTCCGCGGCGACCGAGGTGGGCGGCGTGATCGCCGGCGCCTCCGAGGAGCAGGTCCGGGCGCTGTTCGCCTATGGCGACGCGCTGGGCATCGCCTTCCAGATCGCCGACGACCTGCTGGACTATCAGGGCGACAGCGAGGCCACCGGCAAGAACGTGGGCGACGATTTCCGCGAGCGCAAACTGACCCTGCCCGTCATCAAGGCGGTTGCGCAGGCCACCCCCGAGGAACGCGCCTTTTGGGAGCGCACCATCGAAAAAGGCCGCCAGCAGGATGGCGACCTGCAACACGCGCTGGGCCTGATGCACAAATACCGCACGCTGGACGCCACCCGCGCCGATGCGCTGGGCTGGGCCGCCAAGGCCAAGGCGGTGCTGGCGGTTCTGCCCGACCATGAAATCCGCGACCTGTTGCGGGATATGGCCGACTATGTCGTGGCGCGCCTCAACTGAGCGTCACCGCCCGGCACCACCAATCCGCCTGCGCAACACCGATCTCGTAAGCTGCGAAATGCGCGGCCTTCATCGTTGGGTACAGCGCGAAACAGGTCGACCCCGACCCGGACATCCGCGCTAGCAGCACATCCCGCGTACCTGACAACGCATCCAGTACATCCGCGATTTCCGGAGCAAGACCAATCGCTGCGGGCTGCAGGTCGTTGCGCTGCCCGCGCAGCCAGTCGGCACAGTGTTCCGGCCCGTCAAACGCCGGCAGGTCGGCCGGCATTGCAGGATTGTCGTGCGCGGCCAAGGCCTTGAACACCGGCCCAGTGGGCACCGGCACACCGGGATTGACCAACAAGGCGGGAAGCGGCGGCAAAGCGACCGGGCTGATCCGGTCCCCGATGCCCTGCATCCGCGCCGCGCGGCCCAAGGTGCAAACCGGAACATCGGCGCCCAGGGCCAGCGCAATGTCCAGCGGGATCTCGGCGCCTTCGGGTGACAGAAGCCGCAAGGTGGCCGCCGCATCCGACGACCCGCCGCCAATTCCGCCCCCGTGCGGCAGCACCTTGTCCAGATGAACCCGCCCCCGCCAGCCCATCGCCTGCGCCGCCTTCCAGACCAGGTTTCGCGCGTCGGTCGGCACGCCTTCGGCATGTTCGCCAGTCACTAGGATTGAAAGATCGGGGCCTGGCTCCAGGGTCAGCCTGTCGCCCAGATCGGCGAAAGCCGTCAGCGAATCCAGCAGGTGATAGCCATCGGCGCGTCGGCCGGTCACATGCAGGGTCAGGTTGATCTTGGCGGGTGCGAAACCCTCAATTGCCATTGGCGACCTTCAGCGGTTCGGCCCCCTCTTCGGCCAGCACAGCGTCGAGGCCGATCTCGAGCTTGCGGCGGATGCGGTCCGGGTCCGCCTCGCCATCGGTGTCTTCGGGGTCGATGAAGGACAGGGCGCGCTTCCATTGGGTCTCGGCCTCACGCAGGCGTCCGACGGCCCAGTAGACATCGCCCAGATGGTCGTTCACTACCGGATCCACCGGCATCAGCTCGACCGCGCGTTCCATGTGTCCGACCGCCTCGTCATAGCGGCCCAGCCGGAACAGCACCCAGCCCAGACTGTCGACGATATAACCGCTGTCGGGTTGGGCCGCCACGGCGCGTTGGATCATCTCAAGCGCCTCGTCCAGCTTTTCCCGCCGCTCGACCAGCGAATAGCCGAGGTAGTTCAGAACCTGCGGCTGATCCGGGTTCAGTTCAAGCGCCTTGCGGAAATCGGCCTCGGCCTTGTCCCAGTTCTTCAGTCGCTCGTGGCTGATGCCGCGCGCATAGTACAGAAACCAGTTGCCGTCGGAGTTCGCCTCGGTCAGCTCGATTGCGCGGTCATAGGCGGTGACGGCCGCGGCATAGTTCTCCTGCCGCCGCTGAAGGTCGGCCAGCGCGACGTGAACACCGGGCAGGTCGGGCTGCCGCGCGGCAAGGTTTTCCAGCACTTCGGCGGCGGCGTCGGTCTTGCCCATCCGGGCAAGGACATCCGCCCGGCCCAGTTCGGCAACATGGAAATCACTGCTGGAGGGCGGCACCATCCGATAGGCGGCAACCGCCAGATCATGCTGCTCCAACTCCTCCAGCAACTCGGCGCTGAGGAGAATGGCGTCGATGTGATCGGGCCGCAGATAGGTCGCCACGCGGGAATACAAAAGGACATAATCATGCGCCGCCTCGGTGTTCAGCGCCGCGCCGACGGTAAAAAAGACCTCGGCCACGCCGTCCTGCGCCGACCGGACATGCGTGAAAGGCAGGGTTTCCTCGGCCTGCAACCGGGCTGTATAGGCCTCGATGGTCGGATCGCTGCCCGAAGCAAAGACCGTTTCAAGGAATTGCAGCGCGTCGGCGTTGCGGTCCAGTTGCGACAGAATCTCGACTCGCGCCAGTGCCGCCCGGCGCGAGAACCGCGCGACGCGCCCCTCATCGGCGCCGAAAATCGCTTCGGCGCCTTCGAAATCACCCACCGAGGCAAGCGCCAGCGCCTTGTGATACAACGCAAATTCTCGCAGCCCGTCCTGCGCGGCGACGGTATCGAACTGCTCCATGGCCTTGGTCATCTCGCCCTGGCCGATATGCGCCCAGGCCAGCATCAGCCCGTCAACCAACGGGCCCACGCCCTGGCTCTCGGGGTCGCGGGCCATAAGTTCGGCGAATTGCCCGCGTTGCACCAGATTGGCGGCGATGACCATGCGCGCAGCCTGATTGACGAAACCGTCGGCCTCCATCTCTTGCGCCAGGGGCAGGGCCCGTTCGATTTCGCCCAGGGCCACGCGGGCCAACAGGACGCTTTCCATCAAACGCTGATTCTGGGGATCGAATGCCAGCGCCCTGGTGTAGTATCTTTCGGCGGCGGCATAATCGCTTTCATAAATCGCCTGCCGGCCGGCCAGATAAGCCCCTGCACCGGTGTCCGCCACCGCCGAAACACTCAGAGACATTCCGAGAACCGCGGCCCATGCCGCACGATGCACCAGAGAAACCACCAAGAACCTGCCTTGTCTGCCTGTACCTGCAGCACAAGCTAGGGCCTTGGCCGACCAGAGGCAATGGCCCAGCGGTCACGGCTGTGCCATTGCCCCGTTTCCTGCCTACATGTTGGGATAGTTCGGACCGTCCCCACCCTGCGGCGTGGTCCAGTTGATGTTCTGGCTGGGATCCTTGATGTCGCAGGTCTTGCAGTGCACGCAGTTCTGGAAGTTGATCACGAAACGCGGCTGATCCTCGTCGCGCACGATCTCGTAGACGCCCGCCGGGCAGTACCGCTGAGCGGGTTCGTCATATTTCGGCAGGTTCACTTTCACCGGGATCTGGGGGTCGGCCAGCTTGAGGTGGCAGGGCTGGCTTTCCTCGTGGTTGGTGAAGGAAAACGCCACATTGGTCAGCCGGTCGAAGGACAGGGTGCCGTCGGGTTTCGGATAGTCGATGGGCTGATGCTTGCTGGCTTCTTCGGTGGCTTCGGCATCGGTCTTGCCGTGACCTAGCGTGCCGAACAGCGAAAAGCCCAGTGTGTTGGTCCACATGTCCAGACCACCCAGAGCCAGCGAGGCGGTCAGGCCCCATTTCGACCACATCGGCTTAACGTTGCGGACCTTTTTCAGATCGGCGCCGATGGCACCGTTGCGCACTTCGGTCTCGTAATCGGTCAACTCGTCGCCACCGCGGCCGGCCTTGATGGCCTCGAACGCGGCCTCGGCGGCTGCCTTGCCCGACAGCATCGCGTTGTGGTTGCCCTTGATCCGAGGCACGTTGACCATGCCCGCCGAACAGCCCAGCAGAGCCACGCCCGGCGCCACCAGCTTCGGCATCGACTGGTACCCGCCCTCGGTGATCGCGCGGGCGCCATAGGCCACGCGCTTGCCGCCTTTCAGCAGGTCGGCCACCATCGGGTGATGCTTGAACCGCTGGAATTCCATGTAGGGGAACAGGTGCGGGTTCTTGTAGTTCAGGTGCACCACGAAGCCCACATAGACCTGGTTGTTTTCCAGGTGATAGATGAACGACCCGCCCCCGGCATTGCCGCCCAGCGGCCAGCCCATCGTGTGGGTGACGCTGCCTTCCTTGTGCTTGGCGGGGTCGATCTCCCAGATCTCTTTCATGCCGATGCCGTATTTCTGCGGCTCTTTCCCGGCCTGCAGGTCATATTTGGCGATCACTTCCTTGGACAGCGACCCACGCACCCCTTCCGAGAGGAAGACGTATTTTCCGTGCAGTTCCATCCCCGGTTCGGTGTTGGGGCCATAAGATCCGTCAGGCTCCAGCCCGAACACGCCGGCCACGACACCCTTGACCTCGCCATTGTCGCCATAGACCAATTCTGAACAGGCCATGCCGGGGAAGATCTCGACGCCCAGCGCCTCGGCCTGTTCGGCCATCCATCGGCAGACATTGCCCATCGAGACGATGTAGTTGCCGTGATTGTTCATCAGCGGCGGCATCGGCCAGTTCGGGATGCGCAGCTGGCCGGCCTCGCCCAACATATAGAAATTGTCTTCGCGCACAGGCACGTTCAGAGGCGCGCCCTTTTCCTTCCAGTCGGGGATCAGCGCATCCAGGCCGCACGGGTCCAGCACCGCGCCCGACAGGATATGCGCGCCAACCTCGGACCCCTTTTCCAGCACCACGACGTTCAGATCTGCGTCGAGCTGTTTCAGACGGATGGCCGCAGACAGGCCCGCGGGGCCTGCGCCCACGATCACCACGTCGTATTCCATCGCTTCGCGTTCAATTTCGGCCATCGTGGGCTCCTCCGCTAACTATCCGAATTGGCGCCTGGGGCGCGGGCTCGGCGAAATTTTGTTTCCCGGCTGATTACCTGCTGGAAAAGACCTTGGTCAATCAAAACACGGCGTAACATTGCTGCAATGCGGCAGATCAGCCCTCGGGCGCGTCACCCATCAGGTACCTGGGACCGCTACCATAGGTTTTTGCCCGGTCGTCGGGGTTGTAGAGTGCGCATTTCGGCAGGCTCAGGCAGCCGCAGCCGATGCAGCCGTCCAGATTGTCACGCAGACGCAGCAGAGTGTCGATTCGCTGATCCAGATGCGCGCGCAGGCCAAGGCTGATCTTTTTCCAATCCGCAGGTGTAGGCGTGCGGTTGTCGGGCAGCCCGGCCAGAACCTCGCGGATTTCAGGCAGGGTCAGGCCGAACTGCTGGGCGATCATCACGAAACTCAGCCGACGGATGTCGGCGCGCTGGTACCTCCGCTGACCGCCCGGATTGCGCCACGGGGAAATCAGCCCCTGCGCCTCGTAATAGCGGATGGCGGATACCGCCAACCCCGTGCGACGCGCCAGCGCGCCGATGGAAAGGCCCTCGGATGCGGGCATGATCTCCTCCCGAAAAAAATCTCTTGAGCTAAAGTTAGGTTTAGGAATTACGGTGAGTCGAAACAAGCCTGAACATGAAAAGGAGACCCCATGATGGCGACGCTGGAACACACGAACTTCACCGTCCGCAACCCGCAGGCGACCGCCGTCTGGATGCAGGACGTATTCGGATGGAAAACCCGCTGGGAAGGCCCGGCCATCGCGGGCGGCTATACCGTGCATGTGGGCAGCGCGCATACCTATCTGGCGCTTTACGCCCCGGCCGACCCGAAACCGTCGGGCGAAAGCAGCTATGACACCATCGGCGGGCTGAACCATGTGGGCGTGCTGGTCGAGGACATCGACGCAACCGAAGCCAAGGTCCGCGCCGCGGGCTTCGAGCCGCACAACCACGCCGATTATGAACCCGGTCGCCGGTTCTATTTCGACGACGACAACGGCATTGAATTCGAGGTCGTTCAATATGATTGAGATGCTCTGGTTCGGCGCCGAGGCGCATCGTTGGAAACGCGGTGATCTGCTGGGGCATCGGCACAATCGGAAACCCCCACCACCCCGACGGCGTTAAGTTGCGGATTGCAGGGACCAAACCCCTTGGCCTCTTGCATTTCACGCCATATTTGGGTCAGGTAATTGCCAACCGATCTTTCGCCCCGACGCTGGTCTCATGCGGCGGGGCGACTCAATTTGTGCGTGGAAAAAAGAAGATATGGAAAAGATCCCGATGACGCCCGCGGGCTTTGCCGCGCTCGAGGCAGAGCTCAAACAACTCAAGTCCGTTGAACGCCCCGCGATCATCGAGGCCATCGCCTCGGCGCGCGAACTGGGCGACCTGAAGGAAAACGCAGAATACCACTCGGCCCGCGAAAAACAGGGCTTCATCGAAGGCCGCATCAAGGAACTGGAAGGCGTTCTGTCGCTGGCGGACGTGATCGATCCGACCAAACTGTCGGGCGCGATCAAGTTCGGCGCCAAGGTCACGCTGGTGGACGAGGACACCAACGAGGAAAAGACCTGGCAGATCGTGGGAGAGCATGAGGCCAATATCGAAAAGGGCCTGCTGAACATCAAATCGCCCATCGCCCGTGCCCTGATCGGCAAGGAAGAAGGCGACAGCGTCGAAGTGCGCACCCCCGGCGGCGTGCGCTCGTACGAAGTGCTGAGCATCCACTACGCCTGATCGGAGCGCGCCATGTCGGGCCAAGACCCTGATCCGGACAGCAAACGGCCCACCTGGCTGGGCATCTATGACCGTCCGGGCCGCCCCAGCGTCACCGGGATCGAGATTGCGGCCGCGGCCCTCAGCCTGATCTGGCTGGTGGTGGCCGTGGTCTTTCTGGTGCTGCCCGAGCAGACGCAGGCCGGCAGTTTCATCGTGATGCTGCTGGCGGTGTTCATGCCGGTGGCGATGATCTGGGTCGGGGCGCTGGCCATGCGCGCCAGCCGCATCATGCGCGAAGAAAGCGCCCGGCTGCAGACCGCGATCGACGCGATCCGCCAAGCTTATGTATCGCAGCAACAGCGGTCGGCCAGCACCTACGAACCCGCGGTGGCCCGGAAACTGGATGAAATCGCTGCGGCTGCCCGGCACACCCAAAGCACGCTGGCCACGTTCTCCAGCAAGCGGCGGGATCTTGCGCCGCAGGCAAGACCTGCTGCGCCCTCGGGCCAGACCTCGTTGGAACTGGGCACCCCGGTCGAAGAGTTAGCGACTCCTCTGCCCACCGACATTTTCATCCGCGCGCTGAACTTTCCCGAAACCGCCGAGGACACCGAAGGCTTCAACGCCCTGCGCCGCGCCATGAAAGACCGCAAGACCGCGCAACTGGTGCAGGCCGCCGAGGACGTGCTGACCCTGCTCAGCCAGGAAGGCATCTACATGGACGACCTGCGCCCCGACATGGCCCGCCCCGAGGTCTGGCGGCAGTTCGCCAAGGGCGAACGGGGACGTGCGGTCGCCGCGTTGGGCGGTATCCGCGACCGGTCGTGCCTGGCGCTGACCTCGGCGCGGATGAAGCAGGACCCGATCTTTCGCGATGCGGTGCATCACTTCCTGCGCCGCTTCGACACCATGATCGTCGAGTTCGAACCTCAGGCCAGCGACGCCGACCTGACCGCTTTGGGCGACACGCGCACGGCGCGCGCCTTCATGCTGCTGGGCCGGGTGGCCGGAACCTTCGACTAGCCACCGTCCGGCACCACCCACCGCATTTTCGTGGCCGAACTGAAGCCGAACAGGTGTTTGAACGGGCCGGTACGGTCCTGCCCGATCTCCTAAAACCCTTCGCGCTTGTACAGGATACGCGCGCGCGGGTTGGTGTCGATCACGTCCAGTTGCACCTCGTGCATGCCCAACCCCTGTGCCTCGTCCTTGATCGCCCGCAGTAATAGGGTCCCGACACCCTGCCCGCGCGCCTCGGTCGCTACGCATATGCCATCCAACTGGAACACGCCCGGCTTCAGGTCGCGCTCCAGAACGCTCAGGATCAGGCCGCGCCATAGGGCGCCGAACCAGCCATAGACCCGGGCCAGATCCGCCGGCCCGCCCCCAGCCCGCCCTGCGTCAGCCCGCCGTCGCGGGTCTTTTGCCCCGCCAACCCCGGCATCCGACCATCCGCATCCCGCGCCACCAGAGCGAAATCGGGGTTCAGCGCCCGTTCGAAAAAAGGCCATGCCGCGCGCGTCCGGCCTTATGACGCGCGACAGTTTGCCCAAAAACGCCTGCCAGAACCGCTCAGCCGCCCGCGCGGGCGCATCGGGGGAAAACCCGCGAGAGACCGAAACCGTCACAGGCCGAAACTGCCATAGGGTATGAAGCGAATCGGGTCTCCGGGCTGGATGTCCAGCGGGCCGTCCGGCAGTTCGACCAGCCCTTCGGCCCAGCTGAGCCCGCTGATGCGACCCGACCCTTCCGAGTGGAACACTTCGACCCGACCGTCGCGGACCCGGGCGCGCAGGTATTCACGGCGGCCCGGTTTCTTGCGCTTGGCGAACGCGGCGGGCAAGTCAAAGCCCTGCGGCTGCTGCCAACCCTCTCCCGCCATCAGGCCCAGCGCGGGCCGGGCAAAGATCAGAGTGCAGATCATCGCCGCCACCGGATTGCCCGGCAGGCCGAACACCGGCGTGCCCCGCCACAGGCCCAGCGCCAGCGGGCGGCCCGGCTTCAGCGCGATGCGCCATTCCTGCAAGGCCCCCGCCGCCCGCAACAGGGCCGAGACATGATCCTCGTCCCCCGCCGAAGCGCCGCCGCTGGTCAGGATCGCGTCGGTCTGTTGCGGGGCCTGGTCCAGCCGGTCTCGCAGCACGGTCCGGTCGTCACCCACGCGGCCCAGATCGACCGGCACAAAGCCCATCCGTTGCAGCATCGCCAACAGCATCGGGCGGTTCGCATCATAGATCTGACCCGGCCCCGCGGCCTGGCCCGGATCACGCAATTCATCGCCGGTGGACATAACCCCCACGCGCAAGGGGGTGCGGACCGGGACCTCGGCCACGCCCACCGCCGACAGCAGCGCCAGATCGGCGGGTGTCAGGCGTCGCCCGGCAGGCAGAACCAAGGCTCCAGCCTGCACGTCTTCGCCCGCCTTGCGCGTGTTGGCACCGGCCTTCAAAGGCCCATTGAAGGCGATGTGGCCGTCCTGCACGGCCACATCTTCTTCGAGAATGACGGTGTCCACCCCCTCGGGCAGCGGTGCGCCGGTCAGAACGCGCAGCGCCTGACCCGCCGGCACAATCCCCGCGAAAGGCACACCCGCCGCCGCGCGCCCCTCGGTCAGCAGCAAGACATGCGGGCCCTCGGGCCGACCACCGGCAAAGCCGTACCCGTCCACCGCCGTGTTGGGCAGCGGCGGATTCGACCGTTGTGCGATCACGTCCTGCGCTAGAACGCGCCCGCAGGCTTGACCAACGGGCAGGGTCTCGACATTGGCAACCGGGTGCAACCGGTCGCGCAACAGGGCCAGCGCGTCATCGACCGGGGTCCATTCGACCCCCGGCGGCAGGGCGAAACAGTCGTTTTTCAGCGGTGGAGGCGCAATCTTCGGCATGATCCGGTCCTCGGGCATGGTCAGGGGCTGGGCCGCGGCCCCAAGCCGACCTCGGCTAGGATGAAATCGGCAATGGCCGGCGTGTCGTTCAGATCAAAGACCGGACGGTCCAAATCCAGCGGCGTGTCGCTGGCCACCGCGCGGATCGTCGGATCGTCGGCGGCGATCAGCGGGTTTCCGGGCTGGGCGCGAAAGGCCTCGACCTTGGGGTGGCGCGCGTGCTTGTAACCCTCGACCAACACCAGATCGACCGGGGACAGACGCACTAGAAGGTCGTCCAACGGCGGCTCGGGCGCGCCGCGCAGCTCTTGCATCAAGGCGATGCGGCGGCTGGATGCCAGCAGGACCTCGGACGCCCCGGCGGTTCGGTGACGGTGGCTGTCGGTGCCCGGCTGGTCCACGTCAACCGCGTGGTGAGCGTGTTTGACGGTCGAGACACTGAACCCGCGTCCAGTGATCTCAGCCACTAGCCGCTCCATCAATCCGGTCTTGCCCGCATTCTTCCAGCCGGTAACGCCATAGACCTTCATGCCCGCTCCAACAGTTGCTGCGCCCGGATCAGATCTTGTGGCGTGTTGACGTTGAAGAACGGATCGAAAGGATCGGCCGGAAACAGCGCCTCGCGCCCGTCATGGTGGTCGGTCCACAGAACCACCTTGCGCAACCCGTCCGTCAGGGCCGCGCGCAGGTCGTCGCGCAGAGCCACCGGCCACAGGCCAAAGGTCGGGTGCCGGTTGATCCGGCGGCCACCGCCGGATTTCAGCGCCTCGTCACCGGTGCGCGGCGTGGTGGCCAGAACCAGCGGATGAGCCTGCCCCTGCGCCGCCAGCACTAGCCGGTCGACCAGATCGCGCGGGAAGAACGGCGTGTCGGCGGCAGCGGTGACGATACAATCAGCGCCCTGCCCCGCCGCCCAATCCAACCCGGCCAGCACACCCGCCAAGGGACCAGCGTAACCCGCGATGCTGTCCGGCAGGACCGGCAGGCCAAGATCAGCAAAGCGTGCCGGATCGCCATTGGCGTTCAGCGCCAGCCCGGCCACCTGCGGCACCAGCCGGTCGATCACATGCGCCAACAAGCTTTGCCCACCCAGTTGCAACAACCCCTTGTCGCCGCCGCCCATCCGCGTGGCCAGACCTCCGGCCAGTATGACGCCGAGGGGGCGTGATGTTTCAACTCCCATCGGCACTTTTCCTTCGGTGCTTCCGGTCCTCGACCGGCACGCTGGCCGGGTCCGCGTCGCGCAGCAGCCGGTCCTCGCCCGACAGGCACACAAAGCGCTGGCCGCGCATCCGGCCGATCAGGGTCAGGCCGACCTCGCGCGCGATTTCGACGCCCCAGGCCGTAAAGCCCGATCGCGAGGCCAGAACCGGGATGCCCATCATCGCCGTCTTGATCACCATCTCCGAGGTCAGCCGCCCGGTGGTGTACAGGATCTTGTCGCCGGCCGCCTCGCCTTCGGACAGCATCCAGCCGGCGATCTTGTCCACCGCGTTGTGGCGGCCCACGTCCTCCATATAGACCAGCGGGCGACTCTCGCGACACAGAACCGTGCCGTGGATCGCCCCGGCCTGCAGGTACAGCGATGGCGTGCGGTTGATCTTGGCCGCCAGATCATACAGCCACGAGGTGCGCACCTGAACCTGCGGCAGGCGCACGCCTTCCAGCCCCTCCATCATGTCGCCGAACACCGTGCCCACCGCGCAGCCGCTGGTGCGGGTCTTTTTCTTCAGCTTGTCCTCGTACGAGGTTTCGCGGGCGGTGCGCACCACCACGGTCTCCAGATCGTCATCGTAATCGACGCGCGTGATCTCGTCATCGGGGCGCAACATGCCCTGGTTGCGCAAAAATCCCAGAGCCAGATATTCGGGGTAATCGCCGATGGTCATTGCGGTCACGATCTCTTGCGAATTGAGGAAGATCGTCAGCGGGCGCTCTTCGACGACCGAGATACGGCTGACCTCGCCATTCTGGTCCACCCCCTCGACCGCGCGGGTCAACCGCGCCGCGCCCGGATCGGGGGCGATGATGTATTCCGACAGATCGACTTCAGTGGCCAATTGCAACCCTCTCTCTGACCCGCTACTGCTGCGCAGACCACCATAGGATCTAGCCATGGCAACCTCCACATCCAAGTCATACTATTGGCAGGGTTTTCGCGACGGGACCCCGTTCGTCTTCGTGGCGGTGCCCTTCGGCACTCTGTTCGGCGTCTTCGCGACCGAGGCCGGGCTGAACATCGTGCAGACCATGGCCTTTACTTCAACCGTGTTCGCGGGGGCCGCGCAGTTCGCCGCCCTGCAACTGCTGCAGGACGGAACGCCCACCGCGATCATCCTGATCTCGGCCCTGGCGGTGAATCTGCGGATGGCGATGTACTCGGCCTCGCTGACGCCCTATCTGGGCGCGGCGCCGCTGTGGCAACGCGCCTTCGCCGCCTATCTGACGGTGGACCAGTCCTATGCCTGCTCGATCGTGCAGTTCGAGAAGGAACCAGGCATGACCGTCGCCCAGCGCATGGCGTATTTCGTCGGCTCGGTCACGCCGATCACGCCGCTTTGGATACTGGCCACCTATCTGGGCGCGGTTCTGGGCACGCGAATTCCCGAAAGCTGGGCGCTGGATTTCGCTCTGCCGATCACCTTTCTGGCGATGATCGGCCCGATGATGCGCACCCCGGCTCATGTGATCGCCGCGCTGGTGGCCATCATCGTGTCGCTGCTGTGCGCAGGGGTGCCGTACAATCTGGGCCTGCTGATCGCAGGCTGCGCGGGCATGGTGGCCGGGGCGCAGGCGGAGGTGATGCTGGAACGTAGAAAGGCCCTGCCATGAGCGCGCCCGATCCGATCACCATCTGGACCATCATCCTCGGGCTGGCGATCGGCAGCTACGGCTTGCGTTTCGTCTTCATCGGCCTGATCGGAGACCGGCCGATGCCGCCTTGGCTGCTGCGGCATCTGCGCTATACCGCGGCGGCAATTCTGCCGGCGCTGATTGCGCCGCTGGTGGTCTGGCCGACCGCAACGGGTGGCCAGCCCGACCTGCCCCGTATGTCGGCCGCGGTGGTCGCGCTGAGCGTGGGCCTGATCACCCGAAACGTGCTGGCCGCGATCTTTGCCGGGGCCGGCACGCTGTACGGGATGCTCTACCTACTGGGCTGAGGCCGTCTCAAGCTGGTTGAGCAGCGCATTGTTCGCGGCCAACCCGGCCTGCAGATCGGCGCTGTCATTTTCCCGGTATTCCGTCGTGACGACCCCTGGAATCTGTCCGAACTGATCGGACAGCTTGACCGGATAGAAAGTGGTCTTGATCTGTTCGAACCCCGGCACCTGCTGCAGCAGCCGCGCGGCCGAGTGGGCGCAGTAGGCCCCCGGAACCGGGCCCAACTGTTTGGCCACTTGATAGGCGATCTCGGCCTGCTGGGGCGTCACCTGGATGGTCTGGATGCGCGCATAATGCGTCTCACGCGCGTGCGAACTGCGATAGGCGCGCTCGACCGCGGGGGTGATGCCATAAAGAACGTCATCCTTGATCGGCACCACATCGGCACGGAATGACCCGGCCGGGTCGAAGATCACCCGCTCGCTAGCGCTGATCATCAGCGACGTGTGCGCTCCAGCCCCCGTGCGCGTGTTGATCATCGTGTAGAGGGTCAAGGTCGGCGGACCCGGATCGCGGTACGACCGCGCCACGATCTCGGCCGGATCGGCCTGAGGGCGTTGCGAGCCAGTACAGCCCGCCACCGCAACCGCCAGCAGGGAGGCGATCAGAATCCGCAACATGCCGATCTTTTCTGGATCAGGCCGCGAAGATCGCGAGGAACAGAAGAACGAAGAAGATCACCGCCACCGACCAGGTGGTGAACTTGACGAAACCGTTGAAAGTTTTGCTCTGTTCGGTGATGTCCATCTCGCCGTGCTTGTAGTCAGCCATGTGTCCAAGAATCCCAATTCGCGTGTTTGCCCGATTGGATAAATGATATTTTCGGCCGTGTCACGACGTCAATCGCGCGCAGTTAGACCATCTTGATCCTGCCCCGGCGGTTCTCCGGCAAATATCGAACAGTCCGGGTAGCCAAACCCCCAGCGCCACGGCAGTCCGGTGCAGGGCCCGCCGCCGAAACGCACCGCCATATACATCGCCTCGGCCGTGATCGACATGGCCGAAATCACCTGTTGGGGCGTCATGTCATAGCGGGCGGCATAGTCCTGGGCCTGATCGGCCCCGAAATCCTTGACGCATTGGCGCAAGGCCCGGTCGGCGGCGAGGCGCGCGTCATAGCTGGCCTCGGGCGTCACCGCTCCGCCCGCATCGTGATAGGCACGGTCATGTGTCACGCAGCAGGATTCCCACGGCGGGTGTGCCTCGTAGACCGCGGCGAAGCTGGGAAAAGTGTCCGCGACCAATCGCCAGCTGGCCGACATACCGCCCGAACAGCCGTCGCTTTCGAACGGCGTCAGCGAATGATCCACCGATTGAGAGATCAAGGCCCGGTGCGCCGGCAGTTCCACACTGCGCATCACGTCTTGCGCGGCAACGGGCAGAGCTAGGCAGGCCAGAAGCGGCCACAGCTTACGGGCTTTCATCGCGCATCGCCTCGGTATCGACCGACAGGCCAAAGGTCGTGGCCAACCACAGCAGCAGCCGCTCGCCAGGTTCCATTTCGGCGCGGACACGCAGCACCTCACGCGCCATGGCAGGGCGGTCGGTGATCAGACCATCGACTCCCATCGAGGCCATCGACGACATCTGCAGCGGGTCATTCACCGTCCAGACATATATATCCTTGCCTGCATCATGGACCGAGCGGATCAGCCCGGGCGTGACCATCCCGGCATTCACCGCGACGAAATCGCCCTCCAGCCCGGTCAGATCGCCCACCGCCGTGGCGGCCAGAACGCCGGCGCGCCAGTCCGGGCGCAGCGCCTTCATCTTCTGCACCGCCGGGTATTTGAGCGACATGGTGGCGATGTCCTGCTCCATCCCAAATTCTTCGACGATGGCGGCCACGCGGTTTTCCAGGTCCACGTCATGGCCATAGTATTTCAGTTCGATGATGACCTTGGATTTACCATTCGCAGCTTGAAGAACCTCGCGCAGGGTCGGAGTGCGCTGATCGGCATATTCAGGCCCGAACCAACTGCCGATGTCGATCTGCGCCACATCCTCTATCGTGGCATCCCAGACCTTCAGATTGACCCCGCCCAGCTTCATGAAGTCGCTGTCATGGGCCACGATCACCTCGCCGTCGGCGCTTTCCTGCACGTCGATCTCGACCCAGTCGGCCCCGTCTTCGATAGCCTTCAGGACCGAGGCCATCGTGTTTTCCGGCCGCAGCGCCGCCGCGCCCCGGTGGCCGATCACGTCGGCATGATCGGGCGCCGATACCCGGTCCAGCACGTCCTGGCTGAACCAGATACCGGCCAGCAGGGCGGCGACGGCGGCGGTGACGGTCACCAAAACCGGGGCACGCAGGTTTCCGGCTTCGGGATGAGGAAGCTCTGCCGCCCGCGGTTCAAAAAACGCATCCAGCAGAACCGCCAGCGCGCCCAGCGCCACCGCCGCCAGCACCAATCCGGCCAGAGACCACAGCCCGGCCACCAGCAGGCTGAGCGTCAGGGCAAACCGCAGGTTCGTGCCCTGTTCGAGAGGTACAAGGTGGAACAACAGGCTGGCCGCGGCGGCAATCAGCGCGGCGATCGCCAAACGTACGACCAGCCACAGCGCCAGGTCGATCTTCAACCGGCCGCGCTTGCCCTCCATTCGCCGGGCACTTTCGGCAAAGGCCCCTGAAGGGGCAACGCCCTCGAACAGCACCAGATGCAGGGCCAGCGCCCAGGCCGACAGGCGGCGGATCAGCACCCAAGCCAACGCCAGCACCACGAGTCCGATCAGCGAGACGGCCACCCGGAAAGCGGGCGGGTGAAAGGTCAAGTAATAGTTGATGTCGTATTCGGTCAGCGTCCACCACGCGATCAGGCCCGCGACCGCCACGAAGGGCACCGCCAGGACAAGAACGCGCAGAATGAAGCGCACCGCGAAGGAAAACAGCGACGGCAGGCGCGACAGGATCAACCGCAAGGCCGACCCGCCCGCCCGCCATGGGTCACTGTCGCCGATCCTGAGCGATCCGGCCATGACCGAAAAGACGAACACCTCGGCCAGCAGGAACAGGCCCAGAATGACCACCGCCGCCACGAAACCAACCGGCGACAGGATGAACATCGCGATGTCCTGATCGGTCAGCGCTGTTTGATCGGACATCATCACCGCCAGGTTCACGGTGAAAGCGACACCGGGTGCGATCAGCGCGATCAGCAGCAGCCGCACCGCCAGATAGATGGGGACAAAGGTCCGGCGCCGGGCCCACGCCCCGCGATAGGCTTCTGTTACGGTTGAGAAATGTGACACGCCGGCCCCCTTCGAATGCTGAATTCATTCAAGGCCGCGCAGATGCGAATTGCAAGCGTGACGCTCAGCCTTCCTCGAGCTTGGCCGCTAGGCGGAAGCCGATGCGGGTGGCGGGCTTGTCCTCGACCGTTTTGGGCAGGGCGCGCAGCATGACGTTCAGCTGGCTGACATGCTGCACCAGCTGGGTGCGTGCGCCCGAACCGTCCGAGCCGTAGAAAGTGATCACGTCGGGGTCGAAATATCCCATCCCCTCGATCCGCATCACACCGGCGTCACCGCCGGTAAAGCCCATGGCGACCTCGTGATCGGCATCCAGCGTTTCTTCGAAATTCTGGATGTACAGGATCAGCCGCTCATACGCCCATTGGGCGGGGCTTTTGCTGTTGACCGGCTGGCGCAGGGGTTCGGGCAGATCCTTGGTGCCCGACGTGCTGTCCGGGTCGGCATGCACCTCATAAAACCGGGGCAGAGCCGCCGCTTCGGCGGCCTCGGCCGAGGTTTCGATCTTGTCCTGCATCGTCTCAACCTTTGCGCTGATACACCCATGCGCCGTCCTCACGGCGCGCCCGGGTCACGGCTCCAGTGTGATAAAGATGGTTCAGATGCGCAACCGCCTCGACCAGAGCAAGACCGTATTCACCTTCACGGATGGAACGTTTGAACAGGGGCACAAAACAGTCCGACGCCGCCTTGGGCGCGTTCAGATCGTCCAGCAGGCGTGCAAGAGCGCTGTGATGGTTCTCGATTAGTTGTTTCATGCGGATCGGCAGGCCGACAAAGGGCAGCTTGTGCCCCGGCAACACCAACTGATCGGGCCGCGCCAACTGTTGCAGGCGCTCGCAGGCTTCCAGCCAGTCAGCCACCGGGTCGGCCATCGGTTCGGTGGCATAGACGCCCAGGTTCGGGCTAATCGAGCTGAGGATCTGGTCGCCCGAGATCACCAGATTGTCGTCGCGGCTCCAGAACGTGGCGTGTTCGGGGGCATGACCATTGCCCATATGCACGTCCCAATCACGCCCGCCCATGCGGATCACGTCGCCCTGCTTGATGCGGACAAAGCCCAGAGGCATCGGATAAACCGTGTCGGCAAAATTGAAGGGCCGCTCGGACATGCGCTTGGCCAGGATCTCGGGGGCCATGCCGGCGCTGCGGTAGAACTCCAGCGTCTCTTCCGGCCAGTTCTCCTGCACGTCCAGCGTCAGCATTCGCGCGAACAGCCATGCGGTACGGCTCGAAACCAGATCGGCGCCACGCTCCGACTGGAACCATCCGGCATTTCCGACGTGGTCAGGGTGGTGATGCGTAACCACCACCCGGATCACCGGCTTGCCCGCAAGCGGCCCGGCCATAAGGTCGGACCACAGGCCGCGCGTCTTTTTCGATGAAATCCCGGTGTCGATCACCGTCCAGCCATCGCCGTCATCAAGCGCGTAGACGTTAACGTGGTCCAGCGCCATCGGCAGCGGCAGGCGCATCCACAGCACGCCCTCGGCGATTTCGGTGGCCTGTCCGGGCGCGGGCGGCTCGGGCCAGGGATGGCGAAACGCCGGAGGCCGCGCGCCGTCCATCACGCGGCCAGTTCGTCGGCGCTGAGCGCGAACAGGTCTTTGGCCCCGATCTGCACCTGATCCAGCAGGCCCGCGTATTCCGGCAGGCGCGCGGCGATGTAGTACCGCGCCAGCTTGGCGCGCGGACCATCCGGATCGGCCAAAGCGGCGATCAGGTGGTAATGCGCGCCCAGCACGCGAGCAAAGGCGTTCAGATAGGCCACGGCCCCGGCAAAGCGGTTGTTCATGTCCTCTTGCGCCACCAGCCACTCGGTCGCCTCGCGCAGGGATTCGGTCGCCTCCCATACCGGGCCGGCCAGCTCGGGCACGGTGGCGCGGGCGCGCTCGGCGTGATCTTCGATCTCGTCCAGCAGGCGGGCGGCGGCTTCGCCCCCGTCCATCATCTTGCGGCCAACAAGGTCCATGGCCTGAATGCCGTTGGTACCCTCGTAGATCGCGGTCACGCGGACATCGCGGTAGTACTGCGCGGCGCCGGTTTCCTCGATATATCCCATGCCGCCATGCACCTGAACGCCGGATTCTGCCACGCGCATGCCGGTCTGGGTGCCGAACGCTTTGCAGATCGGGGTCAGCAGGGCCGCCCGCGCGGCCCAGTCGGCGTTGCCGGTGGCCTTGGCCATGTCGATGGCCGCGGCATTTGCCAGCATGATCGCACGGGCGGCGAACAGGTCGGCCCGCATGTCCATCAGCATCCGGCGCACATCGGCATGATCGATGATCGTGCCCGAAGGCGTCTTGCCCTGCTTGCGTTCCAGAGCATAGGCCAGCGCGTGCTGATAGGCGCCCTCGGCCGCGCCCACGCCCTGACCGCCGACGCCGAGGCGCGCGTTGTTCATCATCGTGAACATGGCGGCCATGCCCTTGTGTTCCTGGCCCACCAGCCAGCCCTTGGCGCCGTCATACTGCATCACGCAGGTGGGCGAGCCATGCAGGCCCATCTTGTGTTCCAGCGACACCACCTTCAGGTCATTGGCCACGCCCGGATTGCCGTTATCATCGGGGATGAACTTGGGCACCAGGAACAGGGAAATCCCCTTGGTCCCCGGCGCGCCATCGGGCAGACGGGCCAGAACCAAGTGGCAGACATTCTCGCAGAAGTCATTGTCGCCCCAGGAGATGTAGATCTTCTGCCCGGTCACCGAATAGGTGCCATCGCCGTTGGGTTCGGCCCTGGAGGTCAGCGCGCCCACATCCGACCCGGCCTGCGGTTCGGTCAGGTTCATCGTACCCGACCATTCGCCCGACATCAGCTTGGGCAGGTACAGCGCCTTGAGTTCCTCGCTGGCGTGGTGTTCCAGCGCCTCAATCTGACCCTGACTCATCAGCGGGGCCAGTTGCAGCGACAGGCAGGCGGCGCTCATCATCTCGTTCACCGCGGTGGTCACGGTCATGGGCAGGCCCATGCCGCCGTATTCCGGATCACCGCTCATGCCGATCCAACCACCCTCGGCGATGGCTTTCCAGCCATCGGCATAGCCCGGCGAGGTCCGCAGAACCCCGTTTTCCAGCCGCGCGGGGTGCAGATCGCCGGGGCGCTGCAGCGGGGCCATCACCTCTTCGCACATCTTGCCGGCCTCGGTCAGGATGGCGCTGACCACGTCCGGGGTGGCCTCGGCGAATTTCTCGGTCGCGGCGACGTCCTTGAAGCCCACGACGTGGCCCAAAAGAAACTCGTAATCGGAAATAGGCGCGCGATATGGCATGGTTTCCCCCGGAAATCCTGTGTTGGTCGCATTGTCGGGCTTGGCTTCTACGGCCCGCGTCGGTATTCATCCAAGCTTGTTCGATTACCTATCCGTCCGCCTGTTGCAAGCAACCAAAACGCCGCGTCACCAGCCATGAGCTTCCAGAACACGCAGAGTCTGACCGCCGATGCCGCCGGAATCGCCGACGCTGCCGAGTTGCTGCGCCAGGGCCGGCTGGTCGCCTTTCCGACCGAGACGGTCTATGGGCTGGGCGCCGATGCCCGCAACGGCAACGCGGTCGCGGCGATCTATGCCGCCAAGGGCCGGCCCAGCTTCAACCCGCTGATCGCCCATGTCGCCTCGGTCGAGGCGGCGCAGCGCCACGTGGAGTGGTCGGATCAGGCCCAGCAGCTTGTGGATGCCTTCTGGCCCGGCCCACTGACGCTGGTGCTGCCGCTGCGGGCGGGGCACGGGGTGTCGTCGCTGGTGACGGCGGGGCTGGACACGCTGGCCGTTCGGGTGCCGGCCCACCCCACCGCACAGGCGCTGCTGCGCGCGGTCGACGGACCCGTGGCTGCGCCGTCGGCCAACCCATCGGGGCGGATCAGCCCCACCACCGCGGCCCATGTACGCGAAGGTCTGGACGGGCGCATTGCCGCGATCCTGGATGATGGTCCCTGTGCCGTAGGCCTGGAATCGACCATCGTCGGGCTGGCTGGCGCACCGGCCCTGCTGCGCCCGGGCGGTGTCGCCGCCGAGCAGATCGAAGCCGCTCTGGGCACGAAGCTGAGCCATCACAAGCCCGGTGACCTGCTGACCGCGCCGGGGCAGTTGCAGTCGCACTACGCCCCGGACGCCCCTGTTCGACTGAACGCCGAACAGCGCCGGGGGGACGAGGTGCTGCTGGGCTTCGGGCCGGTGGCCTGCGATCTGAACCTGTCGGAACGGGGCGACCTGCTCGAGGCTGCTGCGAACCTGTTCGCCTATCTGCACAAACTGGACAAATCCGGGCGTCCGATCGCGGTCAGCCCGATCCCCGGCCACGGCTTGGGCGCCGCAATCAACGACCGCCTGCGCCGCGCCGCCGCCCCGCGCAATTCCTGATCAGGCCCGCCCGGCGCTGGCCGACAGAGTCAGCGGATCCACCCCCAGCGTAGCCAGAGCGGCCTCCCACTTGTCATCGTCGGGCAGATCAAAGACCAGTTTCGAGGTCGCCTCGGCGGTCAGCCAGCCATTCAGGCCGATCTCTTCTTCCAGCTGCCCCGGCCCCCAGCCGGAATAGCCCAGCATCAGCATCGCGTTCAGCGGCCCCTTGCCCGCGGCGATATCCTCGAGCACGTCCAGCGTGGCGGTCATGCTGAAATCGCCGGCCACATGCAGCGAATGCAGGTTCGCGTCATAGTCGGAACTGTGCAGAACGAACCCGCGCGACAGCTCGACCGGGCCGCCGAAATGCACCAGGCGCTCGCCCACGATCGGGATCTGACAGGGGATGTTCAATTGGCCCAGCAACGTCTTGACCCGCAGGTCCGACGGCTTGTTCACGATCAGACCCATCGCGCCATCCTCGCCATGGCTGCAGATGTAGACCACCGAGTGGTCAAAGCGGGGATCGCCCATTCCGGGCATCGCGATCAACAGTTTTCCGGTCAGATCCATCGGTTGAAGACTCTTTCTTCGTATTCCCCCACAATGGCCCCGCGTGCCCCGGATTGGCAAGGGATCACGCCAGATTTCGCAGCTTTGCCGCAGGTGACCGGAACGTGACTTGGCAAACCGGGCCACAACACGCATGTATGAACCATGACCAGCATGTTCAAATCCCTTGCCACGATCCTGTCGACCTGCCTTTTTCTGGCCGCGCCGGTCCGGGCGCAGGGCGTGGACGACATCGTGCAACTCGACATCCTGGATGGAGGGTTGTCGCAGGACGGCACCTATCTGGGCGCTCTGCGCCTGCGGCTCGAGGATGGCTGGAAGACCTATTGGCGCGCGCCCGGCGATTCCGGCATTCCCCCTCAGTTCGACTGGGGCCGGTCCGACAATGTCGGCGCGGTGTCCGTCATCTGGCCCGCACCCGAGGTATTCGACCAGAACGGCCTGAAATCGATCGGCTACGCCAGGCAGGTCGTGCTGCCGATCAAGATCACGCCCAAGACCGCCGGCCAGCCGGTTCGGCTGAGGGGCGAGGTCGATCTGGGCGTCTGCAAGGACGTGTGCATTCCGGCCACGCTGGGCTTTGACCACGCGCTGGACGCGGGCGCGCCTCGCAATCCCGCCATTGCCGCGGCATTGGCACAGAGGCCCTATTCCGAGCGCGAAGCCGGCGTATCATCCGCCACCTGCCACCTGAAACCCACGGCGGATGGCCTGTCGGTGCAGGTCAGGATCTCGATGCCGCCGGCCGGCGGTGCGGAAGTGGCGGTGATCGAACCGGGCAACCCCGCGCTGTGGGTATCACCGGCCGAAACCACCCGGCAGGGCGGCACCCTGATTGCCTCGGCCGAGGTGGTCAGCGCCGACGGCGGGCCCTTTGCTCTGGACCGGTCCAACCTGCGGATCACGGTTCTGGGCGCGCGCCACGCAGTCGACATCCGCGGCTGCAGCGCCGGTTGACCCTATGAGCCGGTTCCCCCGAATCGGCGCCCTGGCCGTGGTGGTGCAGGACGGGCAGGTGCTGCTGGTACAGCGCAGCAAGACCCCAGATGCGGGGCTTTGGGGATTTCCCGGTGGGCATGTGGAGTGGGGCGAGACCGTCCTGCAGGCCGCAGCCCGCGAGTTGCTAGAGGAAACCGGCGTGACCGCCAGCCCGCAGCACTATCTGGGCAACCTGGACCTGTTGCACCGAGACGAGACCGGGCAAGTCCGCGCGCACTACCTGCTGGTGGGGGTGGCCTGCCGGTTCGAGTCGGGCACGCCCAAGGCCGGCGACGACGCGCTCGACGCGGCCTGGTTTCCCACCGAACGTATCCTAAGCGGCGCCCTGCCGATGAGCGCGCGCGTGCCGGAACTGCTGATTCAGGCCCTAGCCCGGGCCGAGAACCGCGCGTAGAGCAGGCTCGACACCAGCATCCCGACGACCAGAATGACCACGGCTCCTGCCGCAAAGGCACCCAGCCCCATGCGCAGGATCGCAGGCCCGTCAGGCCCGCCGTAAAAGCCCGCGACAACCCCGGCCGGGGCGCCCGCAACCAACGGCCAGACCATCGTGACCATCATCCACATCAGCATCGCGGCACCGGTACCCATGGCCGAGGCGCGCAC